>JANQGK010000128.1 GCA_028277365.1 Halieaceae bacterium
CGCACCGTCGGCCACCTCCACCACGTAGGCCTGGCCGTCGACAGTCACCGTATACACCGCCGCACCCGATGCTGCCGCGGCGGGCGCAGGGGCTGCGACTGGCGCCTCGATGCCGGGAGCGGGTTCGAAGGCATCCGGGTTGCCGCGGTTTTCCAGGAACTTCAGGCCGATCTGCGGGAACAGCGCATAGGTCAGCACGTCATCCGTCTTGTTGTCGCCGCTGGCAAGACCGATACCCTTCTCACTGGCCAGAGCGTCGAGCTCCTCGGTCAGCTTATCGAGCTCCGGCTCCAGCAGGTCCGCCGGGCGGCAGGTGATGGGCTCGGCACCTTCCAATACTCGTGCCTGCAGCTGCGCGTTGACCGGCGCTGGAGTGGCGCCGTACTCGCCCTTGAGCACGCCGGCGGTCTCGCGGGAGATCGACTTGAAGCGCTCGCCGGTCAGCACATTGATCACCGCCTGGGTACCGACAATCTGCGAGGTCGGTGTGACCAGCGGAATGAAGCCGAGATCCTCGCGCACCCGGGGAATTTCTTCCAGCACCTCGTCGAGCTTGTCGGTGGCGCCCTGCTCGCGCAGCTGGTTTTCCATATTGGTCAGCATGCCGCCCGGCACTTGCGCCACCAGGATGCGACTGTCGACGCCGCGCAGGGCACCCTCGAACTTCGCGTACTTCTTGCGCACCTCGCGGAAGTAGGCGGCGATTTCCTCCAGCAGGGAGATGTCCAGCCCGGTATCGCGCCCGGTATCTTCGAGAATCGCCACCACGGTTTCCGTCGGCGAGTGGCCGTAGGTCATGGACATGGAGGAAATGGACGTATCGACGTTGTCGATGCCCGCCTCCACGCACTTGACAATCGTGGAGGTGGAAAGGCCGGTGGTCGCGTGGCACTGCATGTGAATGGGGATAGCGCAGGATTGCTTGAGGCGCGTGACCAGTTCGAAGCCGTCATAGGGCCGCAGCAGGCCCGCCATGTCTTTGATGGCGATGGAGTCGGCGCCCATGTCCTCGATGCGCTTGCCCTGCTCTACCCAGGTGTCGATGGTGTGCACCGGGCTCAGGGTATAGGCGATGGTGCCCTGAGCGTGCTTGCCCACTTGCTTGACCGCCGCCAGCGCCCGCTCGATATTGCGCATGTCGTTCATCGCGTCGAACACCCGGAACACATCGACCCCGTTGACGGCCGCGCGCTCGACAAATTTATCCACCACGTCATCGGCGTAGTGGCGGTAGCCGAGGATGTTCTGGCCGCGGAACAGCATCTGCTGCGGGGTGTTGGGCATAGCCTTCTTGAGCTCACGAATGCGCTCCCAGGGATCCTCCCCCAAGTAGCGGATGCAGGCGTCAAAGGTGGCGCCGCCCCAGGACTCCAGCGACCAGAATCCGACCCGGTCGAGTTTGTCGGCAATTGGCAGCATGTCCTCCAGGCGCACGCGCGTGGCCAACAGTGACTGCGACGCGTCGCGCAAGACGACGTCGGTAATGCCCAGTTTCTGGCTCATGGAGTCTGGTCCCGTGTCTGTGTGGCGCCCGATGGTGAGTGGCGATGCTGATGGATGGCAGCGCTGATGACGGCCAGCACTCTCGCATCAGGCCCCGGCCGGTTGACCGGCACTGCCGGAGGCGGCGGTGTGGGGAAGTAGCGCCCTACAAATGCTGACATTCCCGAGGTGACGAACACCAACAGCGTCAGGAACACCACCACTGTACCCATGCCAAACAGCGTAAGTTCAATACCCTGTGAAACGAGGTCCTGGTCCAAGATGGCTCCTGTTCGCCACATTTGTTCAATTACTGCGACTATTCAATTACAGCGCCGCCCCGCGACGCTGGCTCTACCGGGTACTCAGTATAACCGCTGCGCCGCGGGCCTTCAGGACCAGGCGGTGGGAATCACTGCATCTATCAGCACCGGCCCGCGCTGTAGCATGGCGGCGCTGAATCGTTCATTGAACTCATCGGCACTGGACACCTGCCAGGCCGGCACCCCCATGCCTGCGGCCATAGCGGCAAAGTCCATGTCCGGTTTGCCCACATCGAGCATGCTGGCAGCCTTGGGTCCCGGTACGCCCCCGCGGGCGCCGGTGCGGGTGAACTCCAACTCCAGAATCGAGTACTTGCGGTTATTGAAGATCACCACGGTCACGTCCAGGTTTTCCCGTGCCATGGTCCACAGGGCCGAGATGGTGTACATCGCCGAGCCGTCACCCTCCAGGCACACGACCTTGCGGTCCGGGCAGGCCAGCGCCGCACCCACGGCAGTGGGCAGGCCGAAGCCGATGCTGCCGCCGGTCTGGTTGAGCCAGTCGTGGGGCCTTGCCGTCTCTGAGTACACCGTGCAGGGAACGCCGCTGGTGATGCCTTCGTCCACCACCACCGCATGCTCCGGCAGGAAGTGGGCAAACGCAGCGCCGACAGCGTTCACATCCAGATCGGCGCCGGTTACCAGCTCCGGCAACTGCAGCTCATGCCGCTCCGGTTCTGCGTCGCCGCCACCCACTGCCTCCAACAGGTCAACGAGGCAGGCAGTGAAATCATCGCCCGGCATAGCAAGTTGCAGTTCCTCGCAACCTTCCGGCGCAATCACGCTAGGCAGGTTCGGGTAAGCAAAGAACGACACCGGCGCTTTGCAGCCCAGCAGGATGAGCTGCTCCACGTCTTTGATATGATCCAGCGCCAGCTCCGCCAGGTAGGGCAACCGCTCAATCTTGGCGCGCCCGGCGCCGCGGGCGATGCGCGGCGGGAAAGTGTCGGTGCCGACCCGGGCCCCGGTGGCCTGCTTGAGCTTGCCCAGCAGTTCCGAGTCCTTGGCGCTAATCTCGCCGCCGCCCATCATGATCATGGTGTTGCGGCCATTGCCAAGCCACTCGGCGGCTTTGGCGATCTCCTCCGCCGGCACCCGGTGCGGGGCAGCGGGCGTTGCGGCGCTGGTGGCACCCTTGGGATTATCACTCCAGGACACGTCCGCCGGCAGCACCAGCGTGGCAATACGGTGACGACCCGCTTGCTCCACCGCGCGAGCACCGTCTTCGGCAATGTTCTCCGGAGCCGTGGCCGTGTGCACCCAGTGGGAAACCGGGCCGGCAATGCCCTCGATGTCGGAGGTCAGCGGCGCGTCGTATTGCAGGTGGTAGGTGGCGTGGTCACCGATGATATTCACCATCGGCTGGTTGCCTTTCTTGGCGTTGTGCACGTTGGCCAGCGCATTCCCGAGGCCGGGCCCCAGGTGCAGCAGCGTCGAGGCGGGCTTGCGGGCCATCCGCGCATAGCCGTCGGCGGCGCCGCTGACCACCCCCTCGAACAGGCACAGCACGCAGCGCATGCCCTCAACTTCGTCCAGGGCCGCCACGAAGTGCATCTCCGAGGTGCCGGGGTTGGTGAAACAGATGTCCACGCCGCTGTCGACGAGGGTCTTGATAAGGCTTTCTGCACCGTTCATGGCTGTCTCCAGTTTCCCGTGGGCGGTTGGTCAGGGGGCGCGGGCCGCGCTGGACTCGTCCCGCGCCGACTTGAACTCAGTGCCCGCGTTCCAGTTAGGCCAGTCGCGACCGGCGGCCAGCGCAGTGGCAATATCGTAGAACAGCAGCACATTGTCGGCAGCACCGGACAGGTCCCAGTCGGGCGAGTACTCATCGCTGGGCTTGTGATAGTCGTTGGCCACGTAGTTGTCGAGCTGCTGCTGGCCCCACTCGCTGCCATACTCGAGGCTGTCCACACCGCGGGTTAGATACAGGGCCGGCACCCCGTGACGGGCAAAGTTAAAGTGGTCCGAGCGATAGTAGTAGCCCTTCTCCGGATTGGGCTCCTGCACTAACACCCGACCCTGTTTGTCCGCCGCCGCCTGCAGCCAGGTTTCCAACTCGCTGTTGCCAAACCCGACCACCGCCACATCGCGGGTGCGCCCGTCGACGCCGCCATAAATATTGTCCATGTTGAGGTTGGCCACTGTGGTCTCCAGTGCGTGGGGCGGGTTTTCCACGTACCACCTGGCACCGAGCAGGCCAGCTTCTTCCGCTGTGACCGCCAGGAAAAGCAGCGAGCGCGGCGCCGAACCGGCATCCTGATGCAACCTCGCCAGCGCCAGCAGCGCCGCCACGCCGGAGGCATTGTCACTGGCGCCGTTGTAGATCTGGTCGCCCTCGCCCTCCTTGGTGCCCAGGTGATCCCAATGAGCGCTGTAGACAATATGCTCATCCGGGTATTCCGTGCCCGGCAGGCGCGCCATCACGTTGCGGCTCTGGGCGCTGCTGAGAGTGTTCGAGAGTTCGGTGGACAGGGTAAGGTCGCCCAGCGATACCGCCGTAAAGCCTGGCTCGGCTGCCGCTGCCTTGAGAGTGTCAAAATCCGCGCCGGCGGCGGCAAACAGCTCCCGAGCCACCGCTTCGGTAATCCAGCCTTCAGCCGCCACCCGGTCCAGGTTCTGGTTGTCCGCAGTCAGGCCAATCTGCGGGCCGGACCAGCTGTTGCGCACCACATCCCAGCCGTAGGCGGCGGGCTTGGTCTGATGAATGATGATAGCCGCAGCGGCGCCGCGACGCGCCGCCTCTTCGTACTTGTAGGTCCAGCGGCCGTAATAGGTCATGGTGTTGCCGTTGAACACCTCGGGGTCCTGGGTAGCGTAGCCCGGGTCGTTGATCAGGATCACCGCTGTCTTGCCGGTGACATCGAGGTCTGCGTAGTCGTCCCAGCCGCGTTCAGGGGCGCTGATGCCGTAGCCGACGAACACCAGTTCAGAATCCTCCACCGCCACGCTCTCTACCTGGCGCTGGGTGAACACCACCATCTCCTCGGCATAAGCCAGATCGGCTTCGAATTCACTACCGCGGATCGACAGGGTCGCAGAGGGGTCGGTTGTCACAGCGGTAATCGGCACGTCCTGTACCCAGCTCTCGCCGTTGCCGGGCTCCAGGCCCAGGGCCTCAAACTGCTCCACCAGGTGGGCCACGGTCAGTTCTTCACCCGCGGTGCCGGGGCTGCGACCACCGAACTCGTCTGCGGCCAGCACCTCGGTGTGGGTGTGAAGGTCGGCCTCGACCTGGCTGCGCTGGGCATCCAGGGGAATCTCGGCGGTACCGCCATCGTCGGCTGCGGGCAGCTCGGACTGCGAACAGGCCGCGAACAGGGAGAAAACAGCGACAAGCACCGGCAGACGAGCCATGTGCATGGCAATAGAGGGCATTGGATCACCTGTTGTTTTGATGGCCGGATTCTACCACCCGGAATTTTCCGCGCCACGACTGGCCGCCATCCGTATAATGCGGCAGCAACAATAACATCCGGATCAGTTTCATGAGTGAAATCGCGAGTACTGCCGCTGTCGATTCAGCGGACGAGTTCCTGGGCCACCCTCGCGGCCTGTACGTCTGCTTCGCCACCGAGATGTGGGAGCGTTTCTCCTTCTACGGCATGAAGTACCTGCTGTTGCTGTACCTCACCAAGTACCACCTGTTCACCGACTCCATGGGCCTGGACGTGCTCGGCAGCTACGCCGCCCTGGTCTACGCCATGCCGGTGATCGGCGGCCTGCTGGCCGACCGCTACCTGGGCATGCGCAAGGCGGTGGTGTTCGGCGGCCTGTGCCTGGTGGCCGGCCACCTGGGCATGGCCTTCGAGGGCCAGGCCGCCAGCAACGTGCAGGGCGAAGTAGTGCGAGACGACTTCGCGCTGCAGGTGTTCTATTTCTCGCTGGCGCTGATCGTGATCGGCGTAGGCTTCCTGAAACCGAACATCTCCACCATCGTCGGCCAGCTCTATTCCAAGGAGGATGTGCGGCGGGATTCCGGTTTCACTATTTTCTACATGGGTATCAATATCGGCTCCTTTACCGCCACCCTGCTGTGCGGTTACCTGGGCGAGACTTATGGCTGGGCCTACGGCTTCGGCGCCGCCGGCATCGGCATGCTGTTCGGCCTGGCCACCTTCCTGCACGGCCAGAAGCACCTGCACGGCCACGCCGAGCCCCACGATCCGGAGCTGCTGAAGCAGCCTGGACTGGGACCGCTCAACAAGGAAATCACCATCTATCTGGGCGCGCTGGTGGCGGTGTTCGCCGTATGGCAGATGCTGCAGTACCACGCAGTGGTGGAAGCCACCCTCAACACCCTGGCCCTGGTAGTGCTGGCCGGGCTGGCCTGGTTCCTCACCCAGCGCTGTAACAAAGTGGAGCGGGAGCGCATGTTTGTACTGATCGTGCTGACAATATCCACGGTGGTGTTCTGGGCACTGTTCGAACAGAGCGCCGCCTCCATGACCCTCTACGCCGACCGTGTGCTGGACCGCAACCTGCTGGGCGTCGAGCTGACGGCTGCTCAGTTCGGCTCCATGAACGCGTTCTTCATTTTTCTCTTCGCACCCTTCTTTGCCATGGCCTGGACCTGGCTGGGCCGGCACGGCCTCGAGCCCACTACCCCGGTCAAGTTCGCCCTGGGTATTGCCCAGGCGGGCCTCGGCTTTGGCGCCCTGGTGTTGGGGGCTACCATGCCTGACGAAACCGGCCGCGTGGCGGCCATCTGGCTGGTGCTGGCCTACATGCTGCACACCACCGGCGAGCTGTGCCTGTCACCGGTCGGCCTGTCGGCGGTGACCAAACTGGCGGTGCCCAGCGTGGTGGGCGTGATGATGGGCGCCTGGTTCCTGGCCACCGCCTACTCGGAATTCGTGGCCGCGCAAATTGCCAAGCTGGCCGCGATACCCACGGAAAACGGGGTAGTTGCGGATGTGGCGACGGCGCTGGCCAGCTACACCGCGCTGTTCGAAGACCTGATGTGGTTGGGCCTGGGCGTCGGCGGCGTGGTGCTGCTGCTGTCACCGCTGCTCAAGAAACTGATGCACGGCGTGCACTAGTCTTCGGGAAAGTTTCATGGCTGAACAACGCGACTTCGATATTGTCCTCTACGGCGCCACCGGCTTCACCGGCACACTGGTTGCCGAGTACCTGCTCAACAAGTACGGCGTGGGCGGCGACCTGCGCTGGGCCATGGCCGGCCGCAGCCTGCGCAAGCTGGAGCAGGTGCGCGACGAGCTGCAAAACAACGACATCCCACTGCTGACTGCCGACTCCGACGAAGAGACCTCACTCAAGGCGATGGCTGAGAAAGCCAGGGTGGTATGCACGACCGTGGGTCCCTATGCCCTCTACGGCTCCAGGCTGGTCGCCGCCTGCGTCGAGGCGGGCACCCACTACTGCGACCTCACCGGCGAGACCCAGTGGATGCGCAGGATGATCGACGCCCACCAGGCAGCCGCCGAGGCCTCCGGTGCCCGCATCGTGCATACCTGCGGCTTCGACAGTATTCCCTCGGACCTGGGCGTGCTGTTCCTGCAGAACGAGATGCTGGCGAAACACGGTGTACCGGCCCAGCATGTGAAATACCGCGTAGTGGACGCCAAGGGCGAATTCAGCGGCGGCACCGTGGCCAGCCTGATCAACGTGATGGAAGAAGCGGTCAGGGACAAGTCGCTGCGCAAGCTGCTGATGGACCCCTACGCGCTGAACCCTGAAGGCAGTCTCCGCGGCGATGACGTCAACGACCAGACCGGTGCGATTTATGACGAGGACTTCGAGCGCTGGACCCTGCCCTTCGTGATGGCCGCTATCAACACCCGAGTGGTGCGCCGCAGCAACGCGCTGCTGGACCAACGCTACGGTGAGGACTTCCGCTACGACGAGGCGATGCTGGGGCCAAAAGGTATGGGCGCACTAAAGGCCAAGCTCGCAGCGGGCGCCATGACCGCCGGCACCGCCGCGTTGGCCATTGGCCCCTTGCGCGCAGTGGCCAGGCGTTTCTTGCCCAAGCCCGGCGAAGGGCCCAGCCGGGAAGTGCGCGAGAACGGCTACTACGAAATCCTGCTGCGCGGCATCCACCCGGAAGACCGGGCTAAGGACATGATGGCGAAAGTCACCGGCGATATGGACCCGGGCTATGGCTCCACCTCAAAGATGCTGGCGGAGTCTGCCGTCTGCCTGGCCCAGGACGACCTGAACTGCGGCGGCGGTTTCTGGACCCCCGCTTCCGCCATGGGCCGGAAACTCATCGCCCGCCTCGAAGAACACGCAGGACTGACCTTCGAGATCGTCGAGGGCTGATACCCGGGAGGAGCTCAGCCGGTGCCGCCTAGGCCGCGGCGCGCTCCTGGCGATCGATCCACTGGTCCCGGCGCCGGGTCGCATACTGGCAGCGTTCACACACCCATACATCCTCGCGCCGCACGCCGAGCCACCAGGCCAGGGTCAGGAACAGGGTGCCGGGTACCGCCAGCAGCGGTTGGCTTGGACTGGCCACCATCAACCAGATGCCCAGCAGCATCAACACCGAGGCCAGCATCAGCATTCGCAAACCACCCATACGCAGCCGGGCTGCGCGCAAGGACCCGCGGCAGCGGGCGCAATGTATGGTCGTATTCCCTGGCATGAACCGCTCCTCGAAACGCTCTTCAATTAAAAACGTCCCTGAATACTAGGCGCGGGGGAGGATGCCGTCAGCCAAACTGAGGGACTAGACCAAAGGCTTAGTTGAAAACGAAGATCGAATGGGAATGGTGCCGGAAAGAGGAGTCGAACCTCCGACCTTCGCATTACGAATGCGCTGCTCTACCAACTGAGCTATTCCGGCGTGACGGGTACTCGAGAGGGCGGCAAGTCTACCCGCCAACCCCTTGTCGCGCAAGGTTTTGCCGCGTAAATTGGCGGCGTGGAAATCTACAACATCAGCTTCAGCGGCGAGACCCTCCCCGGGTGCCATCCCGACGCCGCAAGAAAGCGGCTGGCCCACTATTTCCGCATGGAACTGAATGCCGAGATCGAGCGCTTCTTCAGCGGCGAGAAAGTCATCCTCAAGCGCAACCTGGACCGCGATACCGCCGTGGGTACCTATCAAGACCTGCGCCGGCTGGGCATTGTGGTAGTCATTGAGAAAGTCGACCCGGAGGAAGCTGCCGCAGCCCAGCGCAAGGAGACGCAACAGCGCGAAGCATCCCGCCAGCAGCAGGCGGAGCAGGACCGTCGGGCAGCACTGCAGCAGCAGGTACAGCAGCGACGGGAGCAGGCCGAACGTGAGGCCGCCAGGGAGCGTGCCGCGAAAGCCCGGACGGCCCGGCAAGGCGCTTCACAGGCTGACGCGCAGAAACAGGTCCCCCGGCAACAGATCGCGCCAAAGGCGGCCTCAAAGCCGGCAGCCAGCAAACAGCGCGCAGCGAAAAAGCAGCCCACAGCCCGCCCGGCCCCCA
>JANQGK010000144.1 GCA_028277365.1 Halieaceae bacterium
GCGCAGCCCGGCCCAGCGCAGGTCTTCCAGTTCGCCGTTGCCCCGGAGCTGGCCCTGCATATGCTTCGCGTCCACCATGAAAAAGCGTGCATCATAGCGCCGCACCTGGTTGGGGGGAGTGATGGCACGGCCCACGTATTCCAGCCTGTCCAGCGCCGGCACCACGCCCAGATCGAAAAAGGGTTTCCAGTGGGGCGAGCGGCTGCGCACCGGCAGGCGCGACTTCCGCCCCAGCACCAGGCCGGTCTCCTCGAAGGTTTCCCGCACTGCGGTCATCGCCAGCGCCCGGGCCCGGGCTGGAGTCAGCGACCGGCAGAGCTTGGCTTCGGTGGACTTCTCCAGGCCCACCGGGCAAGGCACCCGGGCATCCCCCGGGTCTACCCGCCCGCCGGGAAAAACGTACATATGCGGCATGAACACGTGACCGGCGCTGCGCACGCCCACCAGCACCTCGCGCCGATTGCGCACGATAATCAGGGTAGCGGCATCGCGGGGTCTCAAAAACTGAAGTTCTCCGCGGCGAAGGTGTCCACGGTAGCCGCCAGCACCTCCGGGGTCGGATAGATGCAGGAGATGATATTGGTGTGGATGCCCGCGTCGGCATACCAGCGCATCAGCTCACGGCATTCACCGGGGCTGCCGATGACGGCAATCTCGTCCACCAGCTCGTCCGGCAGCGCGGCGGCGGTGCGCTCGCGATCCTTCGCCGCCCAGCCCTCGCGGATTTCCGCGGCCGCATCAGCGTAGCCCGCCCACTCCAGAAACTTGTTGTAAACCGGGGTGGCGTAGTAACCGACAAAACCGGCGCGGAAGGCCTCCCGTGCCGCCGCCTTGTCTTCACTCACCACCACCATGTGGCGGCAGACGATTTCGACGTCTGCCGGATCTTTGCCTCCGCGCTCGGCACCGATGGCCACGTGCTCCAGGATTTTCGACAGCGCGCCGCGGGGGAACAGGTTGAGGATAACGCCGTCGGAGGTCTCCGCCGCGGTTTCCACCATCTTCGAGCGCAGGGCCGCCAGGTAGATGGGTGCGTTCTCCGTGGGAGCCTGGCGGTAACCTTTACTGCGCAGGGTTTCACCCTGGAAATCGGTTTTCTCCCCCGCCAGCATGCTGCGTAGCAAGGCCACGGTTTCTTTCATGCGGGTGAGCGGCTTGTCCAGCGACAGCCCGTGCCAGCCTTCGATAATGGCATGGCTGGAGGTTCCAAAGCCCGGTACAAAGCGCCCCGGGAAAGCCTGGTGTATCACTGCGAGCGTCGAGGCCATCACCGCCGGCGTGCGGGTATAGGCCGGCACCACGGCAATGCCGAGGCGGACCCGCTCTGTGGCTGCCAGCAGCATGGGCGCCAGGGTAAAGGCATCCAGACCGCCGGCATCGGCCAGCCAGATATCGTCGTAGCCCAGCGCTTCGGCCTGGCGGGCCATGGCAATGGTGTCGGCCACGCTGCCGGTCGGCGCCGGTAGTGACAATGCTGTGCGCTTCTTGTGTGCCATGTTGTGTGCCATGACTATACCTGCCGCTTGCCGCGGGCCTGCACGTTTTCGCGGCGCTGACCGATGTCATCCCCGCTCACGCCCTTGTTGGCGTGGCCCATGACGAACTTTTCCATTTCCATGCCGGCTCCCAGGGTCGAGGCCAGGCCATCATCCACCAACTTCTTATAGATTTTTACCGTGGCGGGCACGCAGGAGGCAATGTCCTCCGCCACCTGACGGGCGTCATCGAGCAGGGACTCCGCTGGTACCGCGCGGCTCACCAGGCCCCAGTCGGCGGCCTGCTGGGCGGAGATGAAGTTGCCGGTAAAATGCGCCTCCTTGGCGCGGCTGGGCCCGATCATGCGGGCGAGCTTCTGAGACAGACCCCAGCCCGGCGCCAGGCCGACACGGCAGTGGGTATCACCAAAGCGCGCCTCCTCCGAGGCAATCAGAATGTCGCCCATCAACGCCAGCTCAAAGCCACCGGTGGCGGCAACGCCGTTGACGGCCACGATAATAGGCCTGTCGAAGTCAGCCATTGCCCCGGCCACATCGTTGTCGCCGTGAATGGCAAAGGCGTCGAGGCCACCGGGGTGTGCCGCCATGGCTTTCAAATCCAGCCCCGCACAAAAGGCGCGACCGTTACCGGTAAGGATTACTGCGAGAATTTCACGGTCGTTCTGTAGTTCCCGGAAGGCTGTGCACAGGTCCGAGAGAAGCTCCGGCGACAGCGCGTTCATCACCTCTGGCCGGTTAAGTGTGAGGGTGGCGATGGGTCCGTCTTTTGCTACCAGTAGCGGTGTGCTCACAGGTTTACCCTCCGTTGATTGCGGGCGGTGATTGTTGTTGCTCAAGCCCCGCGAAGGTGCGCTCGCCTTTTTGCAGAAGCGTGCCCCCCAGTTCAAAGGGGCTTG
>JANQGK010000166.1 GCA_028277365.1 Halieaceae bacterium
TACCAGCTGGGCCGTCAGCTGGCCGCCATGGAGGGCACCG
Organism: Halieaceae bacterium; assembly: GCA_028277365.1. Lineage (GTDB taxonomy): Bacteria > Pseudomonadota > Gammaproteobacteria > Pseudomonadales > Halieaceae > JANQIO01. The sequence continues at coordinate 41 of JANQGK010000166.1, forward strand.
GGGCTGCCTACTGCACCGCCAGCGGCATGGGTGCCATTTCCGCGGTCATCATGGCCCTGTGCAACGCCGGCGATCACCTCGTGGCGGGAAATGCCATCTACGGTGGCACCTGGGCACTGCTCAACGACTTCATGCCCGCCAAGACCGGGGTCACCACCCGCTTTGTAGACACCACCGACGCCGAGGCGGTGCGCGCAGCCATCACCGACAGGACGCGGCTGATCTACGTGGAAAGCCTCTCCAACCCCACCCTCCGGGTGGCGAACATTCCACTGCTGGCCGAGATCGCGCGGGAGGCCGGCATTCCGCTGGTAGTCGATAACACCTTTGCACCGCTGGTGCTGAGCCCGGCCCGGCTGGGTGCCGACATCGTGGTTCACAGCCTCACCAAGTTCATCGGCGGTGCCTCGGATCTGATTGGCGGCGCCATCTGCGCGAGCGAAGAATTCATCGGCCAGCTCATGGACCTGCATACCGGCCCGCTGATGGTGCTAGGTCCTACCATGGATCCCCACGTGGCCAGCAACGTCTCCCTGCGCATCCCTCACCTGCCCCTGCGGATGGCTGCCCACGGTGAGCGCACGCTAGCCCTGGCAGAGCGCGCGACGGCGGCGGGTGTGCCGGTGTCCTATCCCGGCCTGCCGTCACACCCCGACCACGTGCTGATGGAGCAACTCCGGGAGACAGGCTTCGGTTACGGGGGACTGATGACGCTGGACGCCGGCAGCGAACACCGCGCCATGGCCCTCATGGACCGGCTGCAGAACGAGGAAAAGTTTGGCTACGTGGCGGTAAGCCTGGGCTACTTCGACACCCTGATGTCCTGTTCCGCCTCCTCCACGTCCAGCGAAATGACGGTAGAGGCGCTACAGCAGGCGGCCATCAGCCCGGGGCTGGTGCGCATGGCGGTGGGCTACACCGGCAGCCTTGAGCAGCGCTGGGGCCAGCTGGAACGGGCGCTGGCCGGCGTCGGTTTGATCGACTGCGCGCGGGCTGGCTAGTAGGGCCTGCTCACACTAACTGAGTTAGTGTGAACAGGCCCTAGAGCAGGCTGTCGGCGTAGGCGGCAAAGCGCGCCATCTGCCCGGTTTGCACCCGGTCGACTATCGGTGCCAGGCCTTCCAGGCCGCCTGCCGCAAAGCCACTGACGTTGTAGAGCATAACGGCCTGGCTGCCGTCATCCGTGGCTTCGAACAGAATGGTCATGGTGCCGCCCAGCCCCATGCCCTGCAGGGGGCCGAGCCCGCCCAGGAAACGCAGCTCGCGGCCAGGCTTCGCGTAGACCAGCGACAGGTGCACCACAAAGCCGCCGTCATCCAGCCGCTCCAGGAAGGCGCCCCCCGGTGACACGTCCAGGCTGAGGTTTTCCGCCTGGCCGGTATAGCTGTGCTCCGGGTCCCACCAGCGCTCGATCGCCAGAAAGGCATCGTAAGCCTGAGTCGGCGTAGACCGAGTTGGGGTTTCGATCCGCAGGCTGAAGCCGCCGGCACTGGCGGCCACGACCTCGGCCAGCGCGCCCGTTGGGCAGCATGCCAGCAGCAATAACACCCAGAGCTTTCGCATTGCCTGTCCTCCCACCTCAGCCGCGGTCTATGGAATATCGCGGTAGGCTTTTTCGAAGCGTTTCATGGCCTTTTTCGATACGCCGCCCAGCACCTCGATGGCGTGGCGGATGCGGGCGCGGGTCATGTCCGGCCCCAGCAATACCATAGCATCGAACACCGAGAAGGAGGCGGTGGAACCACTTACTGCGACAAAGAACGGCGCCAGGAAATCCTTCATCTTCACGTTCAGTCCGTCAGCCACCGCCTTCATATCGGCAAACACATTGTCCCGCTGCCAATGGCGCTGGGCTTCCAGCCGCCACAGCGCAAACTGCAGGGCCTGCAGCAGTTCCTCGCCCTCCAGCTTGAGCCCCTGGAAGTCGTCCTCGCCCAGGGGCAGAGTGCCGGAGACCAGGAACCCCGCCAGCGGCGCCAGGTCGCTGAACACTTCCATACGCTGCTTGGCGTGGGGCAACACTGCCATGAGGTTCTTGCGATTCAGGGCCCAGGCCTCCAGCCGATCAGCCAGCGTCTCGTCTGACAGCTCCTCGCGAATCCAGGTGCCGTTCAGCCAGCTCAGCTTCTCGACGTCGAACACCGGGCCGCCCAGCGACACTCGTTGGATATCAAACTCCGCCATCATGTCCGCCAGCGTGAACTTTTCGCGCTCATCGGGCATGGACCAGCCCATACGCCCGAGGTAGTTGAGCAGCGCTTCCGGCAGGAAACCCATGCGCTCGTAGTAGAGAATGCTGGTGGGGTTCTTGCGCTTGGAGAGCTTGGACTTGTCGGGGTTGCGCAGCAGCGGCATATGGCACAGCACCGGCATATCCCAGCCGAAGTACTCGTAGAGCAGCTTGTGCTTGGGCGCCGAGCTGATCCACTCCTCGCCGCGAATCACGTGGGTAATGCCCATCAGGTGATCATCCACCACGTTGGCCAGGTGGTAGGTGGGCATGCCGTCGGACTTCAGCAGGATCTGCGCGTCCACCATGCTCCAATCCAGCTCGATGGTGCCGCGCAGCAGGTCGTCGACGGCACAGGCCCCCTCCTCGTCCGGCACCATCATGCGGATCACCCAGGGCTCGCCGGCGGCCTCGCGGCGCTGCTGTTCCTCTTCAGGCAGGATCAGATCGGCGGGCTTCAGTGCGGTGCTGTTGCCGGCCTCGCGACGTGCCTCGCGCAGCGCATCGAGTTCCTCTGGGCTGCGGTAGCAACGGAAAGCCGTGCCCGCGGCCACCAGCTGCTCGGCGTAGTCGGCGTAAAGGTGCATGCGCTCACTCTGCCGGTAGGGGCCGAACTCGCCGCCCACATCCGGGCCCTCGTCCCAGTCAAGGCCCAGCCAGCGCAGGGCGTCGAGAATCGCCTGCTCGGATTCCGGCGTACTGCGAGCCTGGTCGGTGTCCTCGATGCGCAGCAGGAACTTGCCGCCGTGGGCGCGGGCGAAGCAGAGGTTGAACAGGGCGATGTAGGCAGTGCCTACGTGGGGGTCGCCGGTGGGCGACGGCGCGATACGCGTGCGTACAGTCATGGCGGGCTCGGAATAAAAGCCGCGATTATACGGAAGCCACTGTTGCGGTGTCATGCGGAGGGCATGAACGCTGCCGTTCGCAGCGCCAGTCAGGCTATAATTCCGCCCTCGAAAACCTTACCCAAAGAACCCCGGCAATGGACCACCGCTTCTGCATAGCGCCGATGATGGACTGGTCGGATCGGCACTGTCGCTATTTCTGGCGACTGCTGACCCGGCGCGCCGCGCTGTACACGGAAATGGTCACCACCGACGCCCTGTTACACGGTGACCGGGAACGGTTCCTGCACTTCAACCCGGAAGAGCACCCGGTGGCGCTGCAGCTGGGCGGCAGCAACCCGGCGGAGCTCGCAGAGTGTGCACGCTTCGCCGGAGCCGGGGGCTATGACGAGGTGAATCTCAACTGTGGTTGCCCCTCGGACCGGGTGCAGTCGGGCATGTTCGGCGCCTGCCTGATGGCGCAGCCGGCGCTGGTGGCTGACTGTGTCGCCGCCATGCGCGAGGCCTGTGACATCCCGGTGACGGTAAAGCACCGTATCGGCATCGACGACATGGAAGACTACGAGGGCCTGCTGGGCTTCGTCGAGGCCCAGGCCACCGCCGGCTGTACCACTTTCATCGTGCACGCCCGCAAGGCCTGGCTGCAGGGCCTGAGCCCTAAGGAAAACCGCGAGATCCCGCCGCTGCACTACGAGCATGTCTACCGGCTGAAGCAGGAGCGCCCGGAGCTTGAGATCGTCATCAACGGCGGCATTACCAGTCTCGAACAGTGCCGGGAACACCTGGCACAGGTCGACGGCGTGATGCTCGGCCGTGAGGCCTACCACAACCCCTTTATGCTGGCGGAGGTAGACCGTGAATTGTTCGGTGACGACGCTCCGGCCGCGCGCCGCCGCGATGTTATCGAGGGCCTGCTGCCCTACGTGCGCGACCAGCTCTCCCGGGGTATATCACTGCACCACATGACCCGGCACATCCTCGGCCTGTATCAGGGCGTGCCCGGCGCGCGGCGCTTCCGGCGCCATCTCAGTGAACACGCATTCAAACCCGACGCAGGCATCAACGTGCTGGAAGACGCCGTTGCCCTGGTCAATGAACCCCCGGAGACTCTTGCCGTATGACCAGCAAGCTCGAACAACTCAAGGCCATGACCACCGTGGTGGCCGATACTGGAGACTTTGAAGCGATCAAGCGCTTCCACCCGCAGGATGCCACCACCAATCCGTCGCTGCTGCTGAAGGCGGCGGCCCTGCCCCACACCCAGGACCTGATCCATGAGGCCAGGACCTGGGCCTCCGCCCAGGGCGGCACGGGCGCGGAGCAGCTCGCCAACTGCAGCGACAAGCTGGCGGTGGCCATCGGCTGCGAAATCCTCAGTGTGATTCCCGGCCGGGTATCCACCGCGGTCGACGCACGCCTGTCCTTCGACACCCAGGGCACCATCGAGCGGGCCCGCAAGCTGATTAGCCTGTACGAGGCGGCGGGCATTGGTCCGGAC
>JANQGK010000171.1 GCA_028277365.1 Halieaceae bacterium
GCACCGGCGCCAATGGCAACCAGCGAAGCGCGCCACGACAACGCTAAGGCGACCGACCCGTAGATCAGGGCCTGAATCAGGAAGGTGATGGCCGGTGCCTCGTTCATCCACGGGGCAACGGCCATCACCTTCCTGATTCAGGCCCTGATCTACGGGTCGGTCGCCTTAGCGTTGTCGTGGCGCGCTTCGCTGGTTGCCATTGGCGCCGGTGCAGTCATCATCGGCCTGTCCCACTTTCTGGTACGCATCACCCGCAAAGCCGGCCGTAAGCAAACCAGCCTGATGACCTCGCTGATTGCCAACCTGACTGACACCCTTCAATCGGTGAAGCCTCTCAAGGCAATGGCGCGCGAGCACCTGGCGGACACGGTGCTGGCCCACGAGACGCGGCGGTTGAATAAGGCGCTGCGAGTACAGGTATTGAGCGCCGCGGTGCTCGACTCGGCCCAGGAACTGATGTTTGCCCTGTTTATCTGCCTCGGCATCTACGTCGCGCTGGAGATATACGGCATGGAACTGACCACTGTCATGGTGCTGGTCGTGACCCTGGGCCGTGCCTTCAGCTTTCTCGGCAAGGTGCAGAAGCAATACCAAAAACTGGTACAGGGCGAGAGCGCCTTCTGGGCCATGCGGGACGGTATTGCCGCGGCCAACTCCGCCCGCGAGCAGCTTCACGGTGGCGAGGCTCCCACACTTGAGCAGGCCATTCGCTTTGACGGCATCAGCTTCACCTACGACAGACATCCGGTATTCCAAGGGCTGGAACTCGAAATTCCCGCAGGTTCACTGACCACGCTGATCGGACCCTCGGGCTCGGGCAAGACCACCATCATCGACCTCACCATAGGCCTGCTGCGGCCGGACGCGGGCAGCGTGCAGCTGGATGGCCACTCGCTGGAATCTGTCGACATCCGCGCCTGGCGCGACATGATCGGCTACGTTCCCCAGGACACAGTGCTACTGCACGACAGCATTCTGCACAACGTCACCCTGGGCGACCCGGCGCTCAGCGCCGAAGATGCCGAACGCGCGTTGCGCGCAGCCGGTGCCTGGGACTTTGTCGCCGGCTTGCCGGAGCTCATAGACACGGTCGTCGGCGAACGCGGCGGCAAGCTCTCCGGCGGCCAGCGCCAGCGCATCGTGATTGCCCGGGCGCTAGTCAACCGGCCCAGGCTCCTGATTCTCGATGAAGCCACCAGCGCACTGGATCCGGACAGCGAGGCCGCGGTTCGGCAGTCTATGGAGCAACTCAAGGGACAGTTGACCATCCTGGCGATTTCCCACAATCGCGCCATGGTGAGCGCCGCCGACCGGGTCTACCAGTTAATCGACGGCAGCGCCCGGCTGCTGGATGTCGACAGCCGGCTCGGCCTGACCAAGTAGGGAGCGCGCGGCCTTTACCGCCCGCGTCATGTCACTGACGGGTGTCGCCCGGCCGGACTGTGGCCCCTCACCCAGCCAGGTCGCCCGTCCGCTAGCGAGCAGCCGGCCGTGCACAAGACGTATGTCGCGGCTCAGGCGCTGCCAGCCCCAGCGCATAAGCAGCGCATAGAAAAAACCGCCCCAGCGGAAATCTCGGGACTTCGAGCGCTCTTCCCGCATGCCGCCCAGGTCAAAAATGTAAACGGGTTTGCCGGTCGCGCAGGCTTCGGAAAGCATCGCGATACTGTCGCCTGTCACTACCAGCTGCTGTGCCAGCGCCAGCATTCCCAGGTAGGGATTGCCGACGTCATCCGGCTGCCAGCGATACACCCGGCAGGGGACCTCGACGTTCTCCTCGAAGGCATCCGCCGCCGCTTTTGACGTGCGCGAGCTGGTCGACACCAGCAGGGAGCCACCGCTCTCCCGCGCCAGCGCCGACGCCTCCCGCGCGAGACGCCGCGCCGCCCTGGGTCCAAACGTATACGGCCCGCTGTCGCCGCCAATGCTCACTGCGACGTAGGGTTTTGGCAGCGACTCGAGCTCCGGAGCCCAGCGCCTCGCCGCCGCATCCAGGCGGTCGCGATTCAAACCATGCAGGGTGAGTTCGTTGTTGACGACATTCGGCCTCTCCGGCACGCGGTATTGCGGAGTGGTAACAACCAGGTCAAAGCTGTCCAGCGGTCCCCAGGGTCTCCCCAGGTGCAGATAGCGGGTTCGCCCACTAGAGCGGGCTCGAATCCAGCGGCACACCGGTTCATTGCGCACGCCACAGGTAATGACCAGGTCGGGCCAGGGAGGCGCGAGCTGAGCAGCGGACTCCGCAGTGATACCGCGGATACTGCTGCCCCCCAGCACATGCGGCAATATCACCGGGGCACGGTACTGCAGCTCAATCCGGCGACAGGGCCAGCCCAGGGATTCCGCCAGCGCATCGGCCAATGCTCGTACCTGACCGCGCTCACCGGCGCGGTAAGCGTCTATTAACCAAATCGCTGGCATAGCGGGGGTTCCGTGGGTATAGTTCCGGCTTCGAAATCTAGCGACTTGCCAACAGTGGCGCAAGGGAACAGGCAGGATGGCCGACTACCGCGAATACCTTGAATTCATGTACGGCGCGCTTGGGCCGCTCAACAAAAAGGACGTTGAGCTCACGGAAACCACCGACCTGGTGGCGGACATCGGCCTCAGCTCCCTGGAAGTCATGGAGTTCATCGAGAAGATCGAGGATCACTTTGATATCTCCATTCCCCTCAACATCCTTCCGGATGTAAATACCATCGGCGAGCTGGCGCAGAAGGTCCAGGAACTCAATCCCTGAGCGGATCGTGCCCGCCGTCCCGGAGACGCCGCTGGACCGCACTGCATCGCACTGAACAAACACGACAGGGTGTACTCGATGCTATTCGACAAATTCCAGGAAATGGCCGACTTCCAGGCGGAGCTGGCAGGCAAGGATGTCAAACCCTTTGGTGCTGTCACCGAGGAGCTTATTTCAGCCACCGAAGGTATTGTGCAGGGTAAACAGGTCATCCTGGCCGGCACCAACAACTACCTGGGCCTGTCCTACGACTCCCGCTGCATCGAAGCTTCCCGGGCGGCAGTGGACAAATGGGGTACCGGCACCACCGGCTCACGCCTGGCCAACGGCTCCTTCGCCGAGCACCAGGCCCTGGAAGCGGAGATGGCGGATTTCTACGGCGTCGACCACGCCATCTGTTTCAGCACCGGTTACTCAGCCACCATGGGCATGACGGCCACGCTGGCCGGTCCCGGTGACGTGATCCTGCTGGACGGAGACAGCCACTCCAGCATTTACTCCGGGGTCAAACTGTCTGGGGCCGAGATCATCCGCTTCAAGCACAATGATCCCGAGGACCTGGCCAAGCGCCTGCGGCGCCTGGGCGACCGCACCGCCAACACCCTGATCATTGCCGAGGGCATCTACAGCATGCTCGGCGACGTGGCGCCGCTGAAGGAGGTCGCTGCCATCAAGCGCGAATACGGCGGTTATCTGATGGTCGACGAAGCCCACTCCATGGGCGTGATGGGCGAATCCGGCCGCGGTGCGGCACAGGCCGCCGGTATCGAGAACGATGTGGACTTCTTTGCCGGTACCTTCAGCAAGAGCCTGGGCGGCATCGGCGGCTTCTGCACCAGCCGTCATCCGGAACTCGAAGCTATTCGTTTCTGCATCCGCCCTTATATATTTACAGCTTCCTTGACTCCCTCGGTGGTGGCGTCCACCCGTGAGGCGCTGCGCATCGTTCGCGCAGAGCCGGAACTGCGTGACAGGCTGTGGGACAATGCCGGCAGGCTCTTCAAGGGCCTCACCGACCTGGGTCTAATGCTCGGCCCCTCTGTCAGCCCGGTGGTAGCCGTGCAACTGGCAGATCGCGCCCAGGCTATCGACTGCTGGCAGGCACTGCTCAACGCCGGCGTTTACGTGAACATGGTGGTCCCGCCGGCCACGCCGTCTACCAACTTCCTGTTGCGCAACAGTGTCAGCGCGGCGCACTCCACGGAGCAGATCGACCAGATCATCGGCGCCTACGCCAGCCTGCTGGACGGCGGCCTGATCAATCCCGACCAGGCGGCTTGATGGACAAGATTCACGTCACGGGCAATGGTCCGTTGCGCGGCGTGGTGCGCATCGCCGGCGCCAAGAACGCAGCGCTGCCGGTGATCGCCGCCGGCCTGCTGAGCGCCGAGCCCCTGGAACTGTCCAACATCCCGGCGGTGAAGGACATCGATACCGCGCTCAAACTGCTGGAGCTGCTGGGCTGCCGCATCTCCCGGGATGGCGGCACACTGAGCATTGACAGCAGCGCGGTGGACTCAGTGCGGGCCCCCTACGAGCTGGTCAAGACCATGCGCGGCGCCATTCTGCTGCTGGGGCCGCTGCTCACACGCTTTGGCGAGGCCGATGTCTCCCTGCCCGGCGGCTGCGCTATCGGCTCGCGACCGGTCAATGAACACATCGCCGGGCTCGAAGCCATGGGCGCCGAAATCAGTATCGAGGGTGGCTACATCAAGGCCCAGGCGACCCGCCTCAAAGGCTCTCACTTCGCCTTCGATATTCCCTCGGTGACCGCCACCGAGAATTTGATGATGGCAGCCAGCCTGGCCGAGGGCACCACCGTGCTGGAAAACGCCGCCCTGGAGCCCGAGGTGGAAGACCTGGGCAAGCTACTCAACAGCATGGGCGCGAAGGTGTCAGGCGCCGGTACCGGCACGGTGACCGTCGAGGGCGTAAAGGCACTGCACGGCGCCCGCCATAGCGTTCCGCCGGACCGCATCGAAACCGGCACCTTCCTGGCGGCAGCGGCAGCCACCCGCGGCTCCATCAGCGTACTCGATACCCGGCCCGAGTTTCTCCAGCACGTGTTGGCCAAGCTGGAAGCCGCCGGTGTCGAGATTGAGGCCGGCGACGACTGGATCAAGCTCGACAGCCACGGCAAGCGCTGCAAGGCGGTGCACGTCAGCACTGCGCCCTACCCGGCCTTCCCCACCGACATGCAGGCGCAGTTCATGGCGCTGAATGCCTTGGCCGAAGGGACCGCTACCGTGATTGAGAACATTTTCGAGAACCGCTTCATGCACGTGGCCGAGCTGCAGCGCATGGGTGCCGACATCGAACTACAGGGGCATACCGCTATCGTCACCGGTCGCGAACGCTTGCAGGGCGCGCCGGTCATGGCGACCGACCTGCGGGCGTCGGCCTGCCTGCTGATTGCCGCCCTGGCCGCCGAGGGTGAAACCACCATCGACCGGGTCTATCACCTCGACCGGGGCTATGCGAACATCGTCGACAAGCTCGCCGAGCTTGGTGCGATCATTCACCGCGCCTGATCAGCAGCCGACCCAGGGGCAAGCCGGACATGGCGCCACCGATGGCACAGCAGTTTGCGCAGATCTCCGACCCGCACCTGACCGACCTGGCAGGCGTGCGCCCTTCCCAACTGCTCAGCAAACGTTTCCTCAGCTACCTGTCGTGGCGCCGCAAGCGGCGCTTTGAACACCGCCGCGAGGTGCTCGAAGTGCTGGCTGCGGATCTCGCCAGCCAGACACTGTGCCAGCTGTTGGTCACCGGCGACCTCACTCACACCGGCCTGCCGGAGGAATTCCGCCAGGCCCGGCAGTGGCTGGAATCGCTGGGGTCACCGGAGGCGGTAACCGTCATCCCCGGTAACCACGACGCTCTGGTGGCCGAGGATCCCGCGGAGACCTTCACCCATTGGCAGCCTTACATGGACTCGGATTCCGGCCTCTCCAGCGGCTTTCCCAGCCTGCGCCTGCGCGGCGAGATCGCCTTCATCGGCCTCTCCAGCGCCTGCCCGACACCGCCGCTGCTGGCCAGCGGCAAGGTGGACAACGCCCAGCTCACGGCGCTGGGCAGCGCGCTCGAGAATACCCGGGGCAAATTTCGCGTGATTTACGTTCACCATTCACCGGTAGCCGGCGTGGAGAAATGGCGCAAGGCACTGCGCAACGCCGACGCTGTAGCCGCTGTCATCCGCGAACACGGTGCCGAACTGGTCCTGCACGGCCACGGCCATCGCGCGCGGCTGGATTACCTGCCCGGGCGCCAGGGCGAGGTACCGGTGTTCGCCGTACCTTCAGCCTCGGCCCGGGGCCTGTACGGCGCCGACGTGGCCGGCTACAACACCTACCGTGTAGAAGCCCAAAACGAGGCCTGGACACTGACGGTGGAACGGCGCCACCTGGCCGCCGACCAGCAGCATTTTGAGGTCGCGGGGCAACAGGTACTGCGTTTGCCGCAGGTGTGAGGGGCGGACAGCGCGTCCCGGACTGCGCGTCCCGGACTACGCGCCCCGGACTACGCGTCGCGATCCACAGCTTTTTCGAGGGAGCCTTTGACCAGCATCAGGTCGGCGATGGAGTCGACATCGATAGCGGCGTTCGCGTAGGGCAGGATCACCGCCCGCATGCGCAGGCCCAGGCGCTTGGACAGCTTGGCCAGCGCGTCTTCCAGCGGCAGCAGGCCAAGGCGATAGCGAATCACCGCCCACCAGCCCAACAGGCCGATCACCAACAGCGGCTTCTTCCGCTCCTGCTCGATCTTGCGCCAGAAATTGGCGGCCCGCCGGCCCTCCGGCGTCAGGAAGGCGAACAGGTTGCAGCCGCAGAATTCGCCGTCGGCGAAGCGCAGTACGGTTTTCTTGATGCCCGGGTAGGCCTCGGTGACCAGCGCATGGGGCGCCAGCCCCACCGCCACGTCGACATCGTCCGCCAGGCTCTGGCGGCCGAAGGCATCGACGATTTCCGGCGTCAACAGCGGATGGTCGGCGGTGGTCAGCAGGATCGGCTTGTCGGCGTCGACCGCCTGCATGGCCTCGAAGGCGCTGGTCGAAGGGCTGGCCGCGGGTGCCCGCCAGCCCACGTCGCCGGCCGCCACCAGGGCGCTGATACCGGCGTCGGTGGCGAGTTCGTGTTCTTCCGGGCCCGCCATGGTGATATTCGATACCACCTTGGAGGCCAGCAGGGAATCGAGCACCCGCCTCACCATCGGCGTGCCGTCGATATCGATCAGCGCCTTGCAGCCCGCGGGCGACTGGTCCACCAGTGAATCGGTCTTGGTGCGGTCACCGGCCAGCACAATAGCGGTCATCTGGTGGGATTCGGGATCCAGTTGCATTCGGGGCTCCTACAGCGTTTTTTCGTACACGCGGTAGCGCTTGTACGCCTGGCCACCGATGGTTTCAATTATATTGCGCATGCCGTCGTTGTCCTCAAGTATCCAGCCCATTTCCACGTCCTCCACGCCGCGGGCGTGCAACGCCTTGCGTACTGCGTCGATCACCATAAACGCCAGCGTGGGACCCAGCCTCGAATGCTGGAACTCCTGCTTCACCCCCATCAGCGGCACGCGCGCGGTTCTGGGGTGGCTCACCTTGAGGCGCCAGAGCAGCTTCAGCCAGCCGAAGGGGAACAGCCGGCCCCGCAGGTCGCGGGCGGCTTCATTGACGTTGGGAAGCGCAACGATGAAGGCGACCGGCTCGCCTTCGTACTCAGCGACCTGGATGTAGTCGTCAGGCATGATCCTGGTAAGCGTTTTGACCGTGTCAGCCCAGTCCTCTGCAGCCAGCGGCACGAACCCCCAGTTGCTCTGCCAGGCGTCGTTGAATATCTCGCGCATCACCTGCGCCTCGGCGTCGATGCGCGAGCGATCCAGGGGCCGTACCTCGACACGGTCGGAGACACGCTCGGCAAGGCGGGTCATGACCCGCGGCGCGTCGAAGTCAGGGCGAATATGGTAGGCCAGCAGGTCCCGCGCACCCCGGTAACCCTGCTGCTCGATGCACTCACCATAGAACGGCCTGGCGTGTCCCATCAGCACAAATGGGGGCGTTTCGAAGCCCTCCACCAGCAGGCCAACTTCTTCGTTGATATGCAGGTTGAGCGGGCCGCGCACCTGCTGCATGCCCTCGCTCTTCAGCCAGTCTTCCGCGGCGCCAAACAGGGCCGCAAACACCTCGGGGTCGTGCTCTGCCTCTATCATGCCGAAGTAGCCCAGGCGATCGCCGTGCTGTGCCTGCTGCAGCTCGTCGATCTGCGCGGTGATGCGGCCGACCACGACACGGCCGCGCCTGGCCACCCAACCGCGCCAGCGGGCGTGCTGGAAGAAGTGATTGTTCGGGGAAAAGCGCTGGCGCTGCTCCAGGGTGAGCGGGGCGATCCAGGCCGGATCACCGGCATACAGGCGATGTGGCAGCGCCAGGAAGTCGCGCAGTTGGGAGGGCGTTTCCAGCGTCTCCAGGCTGACGGTCGCCGCGCTCTGGCTGTTCATGGAAATTTTACTCGGTATTCGGCAGGCGTGGGGCGCGAAGTATAGCTTCGAATCCGGCGAGGACCAACCGGTATAGAAAAAATGGCTTAAATAACATATAGTTGCGGCTTGCCGACGAGCGCGGCGAGGGGTTGGTGGTGATGCCGCGGAGCATCCGCATGCCGCACACACCCATTATGAGACGAACTGCGTATAAAACCCCTCAACTGGCAGGACGCCGGCCCGCGGCCGATTGGTATTATTACCTATAAGTTACAGTGTTATCGGTGCTACCATTTTCGCCCATCGGGTGAGAATAACAAAAGGCCTGAGAGCATGGCGCAAGTGGTTGTAAACGGTTGTGAATACCGGTCCCGCAAAGCGGATTCGACTACAGCAGCGCACAAGACTACGTGGGGGCAGGAAACTGGTCTTCAACTCGTCCGGGAATGGACCGGGACAAGAGTTGAGGGGCCTTTATTGATTTTGCAGTGTTGATGGGGTGAAGCCCCGCCAACAGAGCGCGGCGGTAGAACCGCCAAAAATGAGGGGGATTCATTTTTGCAACCTAACGCTACGCCGACGAACCACGACCTGGCCTTCCGCGCGGCAGATTTCGAAACGCTGCCCGAAGCGCTGGACTACGCCGCCCAGGGGAATACCGGCTGCAACTTCTATACCGGTCGCGGCGAAATCTATGCCAGCATCCCCTACGCTGACCTGCGCAAGCAATCCCAGGTCCTGGCGCGCAAGCTGCTGGGCCTCGGCCTGCACAAGGGCGACCGAGTTGCTCTAGTTGCCGAGACCGACCCCGAATTCATCCGCTTCTTCTACGCCTGCCAGTACGCGGGCCTGATCCCCGTGGCCCTGCCGGCCTCGGTGAAAGTCGGCGCGCACAGCGCCTACGTGGCTCAGCTACAGCGTCTGTTGGAGGCCAGCGACGCTGCCATTGGCGTCGCTTCCGAGGGCTACCTGCCTTTCCTGCAGGAAGCCAGCGAGGACCTCGCCATCCGCATGGTCGAGGAGCCCGAGGCCTTCCACGCGCTGCCGGACACCGGTCTGGCGCTGCCGGAGGTCAAACCCTCCGACATTGCCTACATCCAGTACACCTCGGGTAGCACCCGCTTCCCGCGCGGCGTGGTGATTGAGCACCGTACCGCGATGGCCAACCTGCAGGCCATCATGCAGGGCCTGGCCATGAGTCCGGGCGACCGCATGATGTCCTGGCTGCCCTACTACCACGACATGGGCCTGGTCGGCTTCGTACTGGTACCCATGTCTGGCCAGGTTTCCATCGACTACCTGGACACCCGCGAATTTGCCATGCGTCCGCGCCAGTGGCTGAATCTGATGACCAAGACCCGCGCCACCATCTCGTTCGCGCCGTCCTTCGGCTACGACCTGTGCGCGCGCCGGGTGCGCCCGGCGGACATCGAGCAATACGACCTGAGCGCCTGGCGCGTGGCCGGCATCGGTGCCGAAATGATCCGCCCGCAGACCCTGGAGCACTTCGCCGACATGCTCGAGCCCGCCGGTTTCGACCGCCGCGCCTTTCTGGCCTGCTACGGCATGGCGGAGTGCACCCTCGGCATCAGCTTCTCGCCGCTCAATACCGGCTTTACCACCCACCACATCGACAGCGACCATCTCGCCGACCACCACGAGGCGGTGCTGCTGGATGAGTCGGAGAACAGCGGCCGCGGTCGCCACTTCGTCAATTGCGGTTACCCGCTGCCGGGCTTCGAAGTGGAGGTGCGCGATGACGACGGCAAGGCGCTGCCGGACTGGCACAGCGGAGTCATCTACCTGCGCGGTCCCAGCGTGATGTCCGGCTATTTCGGCCTGCCGGAAGAGACCAGCCACGCCCTCTGTGAGGACGGCTGGCTCAATACCGGCGACATCGGTTACCTGGCGGATGGCATCATCACTATCACCGGCCGCAAGAAAGACCTCATCATCATCCACGGCCGCAATATCTGGCCCCAGGATCTCGAGCATATCGCCGAGTCCCAGCCGGAAGTGCGGGTGGGCGATGCCCTGGCCTTCTCGGCCCCCGATCACGAGGGCGACGAGCTCTGCGTGCTGGTGGTCCAGTGCCGCGAGACCGACCCCAACAAGCGCAACAACCTGGTGCGCCGCCTGACGGCCCTGGTGCGCATGGAGCTGAGTCTCGACTGCTACGTGGAACTGGTGGCACCGCACTCGCTGCCGCGGACTTCCTCCGGCAAGCTGTCGCGCTCCAAGGCGCGCCAGGACTTCATTGCCGCCCACGACGATGAGCGCCTTAATGCAGTGGCCGAGGAAGTGCGCCTCAGGGTAGCCACGGCCTGACACGCCGGGAGGCGTTGCCGGCGTGGGCGGACAGGTTGCGCTGACCGGCGCGACGGGCTTTATCGGACAATCGCTCTGCGCGCGTCTGCTGGAGCGCGGTTACCAACTGCGCGCGCTGGTGCGCAGCCCTGACAAAGCCGCCCGCTTGCCCGCGGGTATCGATATCATCTCCGGTTCCCTGCAGTCAGCCTCCGGCCTTCAAGAGTTGGTGGCGGGCGCCGACACTGTCATTCATCTCGCCGGCGCCGTACGCGGCAACAGCGAGGCCGAGTTCATGACTGTCAACTGCGCCGGCACAGAGGCCTTGCTGCATGCGACAGCAGAACTTGCCCCTTCAGCCCGGTTTGTCCATGTGTCTTCATTGGCGGCGCGTGAGCCTCAGCTGTCCTGGTACTCGCACAGCAAACGGGCCGGCGAAGAACGGGTCATGGCAAGCGGGCTCGACTGGATCGTGCTGCGGCCCCCGGCGATCTATGGCCCGGGAGACGAGGAAATGCGCGCCATATTCAACTGGATGGCGCGGGGCATCGCCCTGGTCCCCGGCTCGACCGAATCTCGTACCTCCCTGCTGCACGTGGACGACCTGGTGCGCGCGGTCGACGCCTGCCTCAATAGCACGGTGGCGGCGGGCCAGGCGTTCGAACTGGGGGATGACAAGAGCGGTGGCTACGACTGGCGCGAGATGGCCACAATCGCGGGGGCGGTTTACGGTCGCGAGGTGCGACTGTGGCAGGTACCCGCCCCGCTGCTGAATGCGGTGGCCGCCCTCAGCCTCGGTCTGGGGCGCCTGAGCGGGCGCCCCGCCATGCTGACACCACCGAAGCTCAGGGAACTACGCTTCGAAAACTGGGTGGCGGACAACCGAGCCATCACTGAGGCCACCGGCTGGGTGCCGCGTATCAGCTTGCACGACGGCCTGTTGGCGCTGGCGGACGCGGCACTTTGACACGAAATTGGCGGCCCGCCGGACACGCGCTTCCGTTATAATAAGCGCTTGATTTTTTTCTAGTTTTCACACGCTGACTGACAGCAGACAGACACCAGAGGCATGGCAGAATTCATCATCGGCAGCCCCCTGCGCAGGCTCGCACGCCGTCACCCGCCCCTGCAGCGGGCCCTGTGGCGCCTGGACTTTCTCCTGGTGTGGGTGCTGGTAAAGCTGTTTAAGCTGCTGCCGGTGGATTCTGCCTCGCGGCTGGGCCGCCGGGTGGGGCGCTGGATCGGCCCGCGCATGAAGCGCAAGACCGCGATCTTCCGTGAGAACCTGGCAGTCGCCTTCCCGGAGCTGGACGCCACCGCCCTGAACGATCTGACAGTCGAGGCCTGGGGAGCAGCCGGCCGGGTGCTGGCCGAGTATCCGCACCTGGCGACTATCCAAAATGACGAGGAACGGCTGGAGATCGTGCTCAAGGAACCGGACTTCTCCCGACCCTGTGTGATGGTCACCGCCCACCTGTGCAACTGGGAGGTGATCGCGTCGGCCATGGCCCGGATGGGTATGCCCAACGCAAACCTGTACTCGCCGCCCACCAACCCCTACCTGGACAAGATGTTGACCGGCAGCCGCCAGGCGCTCAACTGTGAGCTGTTGCCCCGCGACAAGGGCGCACGGCTGATGCTGCGCGCCCTGCAGCAGGGTCGTACCGCCGGCGTAGTCGCCGACCGCCGCGTGGATGAGGGGCACCCGGTGCCACTGTTCGGCAAAGACAAGCTCAGCACCCTGATGCCGGCCAAGCTGGCCCTCAAACGGGGCTGCGACCTGGTGCCCGCCCAGGTAGAACGCCTGCGCGATGCACGCTATCGGGTCACCTTCCACCCGCCTATCCGGCCGCGTAACCCGGAGGCCAGCGAAACCGAACAGGCGGTGGATATGACGGCGCAATTGCATCAACATTTCGAAGCCTGGATTCGCCAGCACCCGGAGGACTGGTTTGCCTCCAAACGACTCTGGGATAAACAGAAGATTTCCACCCCCGCCAATCCGGCCGGGGGCGATACCGGTATAGACAGCTATGCAGCCTGAGACGCAACAGAAGAAGCCTCACCAGTCGATTCGCCTGTTCGAGAACGACACCCTCGAGCGGCTCTCCCACGTGCACCCGATTACGCCCCTGCTGTTCTGGAGCCCGGTAGCGGCCTGGCTGCTGTGGCGCAGCGTGACGCTGCACGGCCTCAGTGTCAGCGCGCTGCTGGCGACGGCGCTAGCCGGCGTGTTCGCCTGGACCCTGGCGGAGTACCTCCTGCACCGGTTTGTATTCCACTACCCGGCGAAAAGCCGCCTGGGCAAGTGGTTCGTGTTCATCTTCCACGGCAACCACCACCACGATCCCAAGGACAAAACCCGGCTGGTGATGCCGCCCGCCGGCGGCGTACCGATCATGGCCCTGCTGTACCTGCTGTTCGGCCTGGTGATCCCGCAGCCCTGGCTGGAGCCGTTCTTCGCCTTCTTCATCATCGGCTACCTGTGCTACGACTACATCCATTACGCGACCCATCACTTCCCGATGCGCAACCCGGTGGCCAGGTACCTCAAGCACTACCACCTCAAACATCACTTCTCCGGTGAGGGTGGCCGCTACGGTGTCAGCTCGCCACTCTGGGACCATGTGTTTGGCACCCGGCCGGATCTGAACCAACGCCGGCCCGCCCGCCAGGCCTGAGCAAACACCTCCGTAGAACATGCCTGAGTACTACCTGGTACCCAAGCGCGCCGTTCGCGCCTGGCCCTGGCTGGGCCGCAGCGTACAGTGGCTGGAGGCGCGCCTGTTCCAGGCCGTGTTCTGGTTGCTGGACCGCCTGTCACCAGAGCGCGCCAGCGCCTGGGGTGCCGCCCTGTTCGGCTGGCTCGGCCCCTACTCCGACAAGGCCCGCAAGGCGGACATCAACCTGTCCATCGCCTTCCCCGATAAGACCGGGGCCTGGCGCCGCCAGCAGGTGCGCGGCATCTTCCGCAGCCTGGGCAAGTCCGCCGGAGAGTTGATCAAGCTCGGGCAGATCTGGCGCGAACATGAAGAGCGGCTGGAGTTCGAGGTCTCGCCAGCGGCGCGTGCGGCGCTTAAGTCCGACAAGGGCGCGGTGTTCGTCACCGCCCACATCGGCCCCTGGCAGCTTACCAATCTGGTGTCGCTGCACATGGACCTGGAAATCAGCACCATTTACGCCCCGGAATCCAATGCCGCACTGCGCAAGCAGATGCTGATGCTGCGGGAGTCTTTTGGCGTGAAACTGATTCCCTCCGATGCCGGCGCCCGGCCGCTACTGCGCGAATTAAACGCCGGACGCTGCATCGGCATGGCCATGGACACCCGGCTGGATAGCGGCGTGCTGATCCCCTTCTTCGGGCGCGAGGCACTCACCAATACCACCGCCGCCCGCCTGGCGCTCAAGACCGGCAGCGCCCTGCTGCCGATACGCGCCGAGCGGCTCGGCAAGGCCCGATACCGAGTCACGGTATACGACCCGGTTGCGGTACCCGAAGCGGGAGACACCGACGCCCGCGCCCTCGCCATGACCGAGGCGGTGCACCACCACTTCGAACAGTGGATCGGCGAGCAGCCTGACCAGTGGATTTGCCTGAAGCGGCGCTGGCCCAAAGCCCACAAACTCTGACAAACCTGGCGCAGGCGGCTAGCGCCGCCTGAGGCGCTTGCCTTCAGGCTCTGTGGGAGCGGGCCAGGTATTCCTGTGACTGCATCTCCTGCAGGCGGCTCTGGGTGCGTTGAAACTCGAACTCCAGGCGCCCACCCGAGTAGAGCTCGATGATGGGCACCTCGGCGGACAGGATCAGCTTGACGCCACGGTCGTAGAATTCATCCACCAGGTTGATAAAGCGCCGCGCCTGGTCGTCCATCGCCGCCCCCATCTTCGGCACATTGCCGATCAGCACCGCATGGTAGATGCGAGCGATCTCAATGTAGTCGTTCTGGCTCCGCGGCCCGTCACAGAGCTCCGCAAATTCGAACCACACCACGTCGTCCGCCACCCAGCGGCTGCTCAAAAAACGTCCGTTAATCTTCAGTCGCTCCCACTGTTTACCGGCCTCAGGCGCCAGGCTTTCAAAACTCCTCAGCAGGCTGTCGTTGGCACTGGCATCCAGCGGCGTGTGGTACAGCTCAGCCTTCTGTAAGGCCCGCAGGCGATAATCGACCCCGGCGTCGACGTTGATAACCTCGGTATGTCGCTTTACCAGCTCGATCGCGGGCAGGAAGCGCTGGCGCTGCAGGCCGTCCTTGTAGAGCTCGTCGGGAACGATATTGGAGGTCGCCACCAGCGTCACCCCGCGCGCGAGCAGGGCCTGCATCAGACCGCCGAGGATCATCGCGTCGGTAATGTCAGACACAAAAAACTCGTCGAAGCACAGCACCCGCGCCTCGTTGGCCAGGCGGTCGGCAATAGTCTCCAGCGGGTTTGGCTCGCCCTCCAGCTCGGTCAGCTCCGCATGCACACGCTGCATGAAGCGGTGAAAGTGGATGCGCAGCTTACGCTTGAAGGGCAGGCAGTCGTGGAAGGTATCGACCAGGTAGGTCTTGCCGCGGCCGACACCGCCCCAAAGATAGAGGCCGCGAATGGGTTCGGGACGCTCACCGCGCCAGCGATACCAGGCCCGCTGCAGCGCGGTGCGCCGCTCCAGCACGGTTTCGGCGGCGACCAGCTGCTGGTACAGCAGGTCCAGCTTCTCGACCGCGCGGCGCTGGGCCTGATCTTCCTGGAAACCCTCCCTCTGCAGGTCCTGCGCGTAGCGCTCAAGAGGGCTGGTTGGGGGAGAGCCACTAGTCATGGGCGCACACTTTAGCGAGCCGCATGGGGCCGTGCAATGCGAGCCAGGCCGGGCAGTAGGGGTCGCCCGACGGGTCGCCCGGGCAAGGGGTGATGCGCTCGCGGGTAAGCCGCTATACTGGCGACAGCAGCCAACGAGAGGTATAAACGTGTACGAATTGAGCAGTCTCCTGATGACGGCGCTGATCGCTCTGGTGATCGGCGGTGCGCTGGGCGCCCTGGTGATGCGCCGCTATTCCTTTGACGGTCGCAAGCAGCGCGAGCTGGAGCGCAGCGTCGACAAATTGCTGCAGCAGCAAAAGGATTACCAGCATGAGGTGGTTGAGCATTTTACCGACACCGCCCGGCTGCTCAACACTCTGGCCGAGAGCTATCGGGATGTGCACAACCACCTGGCGAGCGGCGCCAGCCAGCTCTGCGCCGACGACGCCGGCTCCATCCTGCGGGCCATTCCGGAAGATGGCCTGACTCAGGTTACCGCGGCACAGGAACCGCAGTCGGTACAGCCGCCGCTGGACTACGCTCCCAAGGCCTCGCCCTTTGCCACCGGCACCCTTAACGAAGAATTCGGCCTCGACAAGAGCCGCACGGTGGGGCCGGACTTCGTGGCCGCGGAGCCCGCGGTGATTGAGGAACCGGCCGTCGCTGAGGAGCGCGAGGACGTCGAAAAAAGCGCCTGATAGCGGCGGGCCCACCGGCCCGCTAAACCGGGTTGTCGATATCGATGAACTGGTGCTCGAGGCCCAGCTCCGCGGCCACCGCATCCCCCAGCGCCTGGACACCGTAGCGTTCGGTCGCGTGATGGCCGGCGGCCACGAACTCGATGCCCTCTTCCCGTGCCACATGCACAGTTTGTTCTGAGGCCTCGCCAGTCAGGTAGAGGTCAGCACCGGCAGCGACCGCCGCCTCAATGTAGCCCTGGGCACCCCCCGTGCACCAGGCAATCCGCTGCACCCGGCGATTTACATCGCCCACATGCAGGGGCACCCGATCCAGCTCACGACTTATCGTGTCCAGAAACTCGGTGACCGGGGTGGGCGCGGCGAGGCTGCCGACATTGCCCACCGCGGCGGGGTCATCAGGGTGCAGTGGCTCCTCGCTGGAAATACCGAGCCGGGCGGCCAACCTGGCGTTGTTGCCGTACTCCGGGTGGGCATCCAGGGGCAGGTGGTAGCCGAACAGGCTGATATCCGCGTCCAGCAAGGCGGCGATACGACGTCGCTTCATACCGGTCAACACCGGCGCTTCATTGCGCCAGAAGTAGCCGTGGTGCACCAGGATGGCGTCTGCACCAACGTCGATAGCTGCATCTACCAGCGCCTGGCAGGCAGTCACCCCGCTGACTAAACGTTGCACCTCAGGTCTGCCCTCCACCTGTAGCCCGTTGGGCGCATAGTCGCGAAACCGCGACGGTTCCAGGATGCGGTCAAAAGTCGCGTTGAGTTCCGACAGTGCCACTGCCATCCAGCGTTCTCCTCATATTGCCGGTGTATAATCGCGGGTTCCTGCAACTCACAGGCTGCCCATGCGAAACCTAGTGCAGTTTATCACCTGGCCGGCGGTGGCCGGCATCCTGGCCGCCGCCCTGATCCTCCAGTGGACCGCGGACCAGCGCCCGTCGGCGCCGCCATCGGCGGCAGAGCTGGTGCAGCAGAACCCGCGGGTCAGCTTTGCCGAGGCGGTCCAGCGGGCCATTCCCTCGGTGGTCAATATCTACACCGCCAAGGTGGTGAGGGAGCGCATTCCGCCGATACTCGAGGATCCGGCCTACCGCCGCCTGCTCAACAGCGACAACCGCCGCCGCGAGCGCCTGCAGCGCTCCCTTGGGTCCGGGGTCATCGTCTCCAGCCAGGGGCTGATCCTCACCAGCGGCCACATCATCGCCGGCGCCGACCAGATCCTGGTGCGCCTGCACGACGGTCGCACCGCGCTGGCCGACGTGGTGGGCAGTGATGCCGACACCGACCTGGCGGTGCTCAAAATCGACATGGAGGACATCCAGCCGATCAGCTTCGGCAACCCGGATCAGGCCAGGGTGGGTGACGTAGTGCTGGCCATCGGCAATCCCTATGGCTTCGGCCACTCCGTATCCCAGGGCATTGTCTCGGCCGTGGGGCGCTATGGACTGCAGCTCAGCACCTACGAGGACTTCATACAGACCGATGCGGCCATCAACGAGGGAAATTCCGGTGGCGCCTTGATCGACACCGAGGGCCGGCTGCTGGGCATCAACGCCGCCACCTTCTCCCGCAACCGTGAATTCACCGGCATCGGCCTCGCCACCCCGGCGGATCTGGCAATGGGCGTGGCCCAGGATCTGGTGGCCTTCGGGCGGGTTATCCGTGGCTGGATGGGACTCGACGTCCAGAATATTTTCATGACCGGGGCGGACAACCCCTCACTGCTGGTCACCGGCACCCACCCCGAGGGGCCGGCTGCCCGCAACGGCATTCGCGAGGGCGACGTGATAACGCACATAGACATGGAACCGGTGGTTGACGGGCGCCTCACCATGACCCAGATCGCCCTGTTGCGCCCTGGCGACGAGGTGGAGCTGAGCCTGCTGCGAGACGGTCGGCCGCTCAGCGTCGACGTGATCGTGGGGTCGCGGCCGCCGCGCAGCAGCTAGTCGGAATCCGCCAGGCGGTACTCCGCCGACAGGGCGTGGGCCTCCAGGGATTCGCCCCGTGCCAGGGTGGAGGCCACCGGCGCCAACTGCTTGATGCCCTCGCGGGAGCATTGGATTACCGAGCTGCGCTTCTGGAAGTCGTAGACTCCCAGCGGTGAGGAAAAGCGCGCCGTGCCCGAGGTCGGCAACACGTGATTGGGACCGGCACAGTAGTCGCCGAGGGTTTCGGCGCTATAGCGGCCCATAAAGATAGCGCCGGCGTGGTGAATGGCGCCCAGCAGCGCCTCGGGGTCGGCCACAGACAGCTCCAGATGCTCAGGCGCCACCCGGTTCGACACGTCCGCCGCCTCTGCCAGATCGCGACACAGCACCATGGCGCCGCGCTTTGTCAGGGAGGCACGAATGATTTCGGCCCGCGCCATGTCCGGCAGCAGACGTTCAATGCTCCGCTCCACCGCGTCGAGGAAGTCGGGATCGGGGGCCAGCAGGATGGACTGCGCGTTCTCATCGTGCTCGGCCTGGGAAAACAGGTCCATGGCAATCCAGTCCGCCGGCGTCCGGCCGTCGCAGATCACCAGAATCTCCGAGGGACCAGCCACCATATCGATGCCCACCTGCCCGAACACGCGACGCTTGGCGGTGGCCACATAGATATTGCCCGGGCCGACGATCTTGTCGACCCGGGGCACGGTCTCGGTACCGTAGGCCAGTGCCGCCACCGCCTGGGCACCGCCGATACCAAACACGCGGTCTGCCCCAGCAGGCTGCCGGTGCCATCCTGGTAATGCCAGGACTCGCCCAGCTGGCGCTGATGGTAGTCCTGGATGCGCCGGGCAGCGACCTCCAGCGCATTGCGCTGCTCCGCGGGCAGCCCCTCCAGGGCGGCGGCCAGTCGCTCATGGGGAATCTCCAGCTCGGCTACCGACGGCTTTTCCACGCGGTCAAACCGCGCGGTGTACTCCAGTACCGCGGCATCGCCGCGGGCGATCACATCGTCAACGATGGCGTCGACCGTTTCGACAATGCCACGGTCAACGCTGTCCTGCCAGGCCGTCAGCGCGTCCAGGCGGGCGAGGAAGTCCGGCTCACGGGTGTCCAGTCGTTGCATCACGCCACCGCCTCCCGCAGCTCGGCAAGCAGGGCCTCGATGGCCGCATGCTGGCTGCGCATGGAGGCCTTGTTAACCACCAGCCGGGTGCTGATATCGGCGATCAGGTCGAGAGGCTCGAGGCCGTTGGCTTTAAGGGTGTTGCCGGTATCCACGATATCCACGATGACATCCGCCAGGCCCATCAGGGGCGCCAGCTCCATGGCGCCGTAGAGCTTGATGAAATCCGCCTGACGGCCCTGCTCGGCGAAGAACCGCCGGGCGATGCCGGTAAACTTGGTAGCCACCCGCACCCGCCCCGGCCCCGGGATCCAACCTACCGGGGCGGCCGTCATCAGACGACAGCGCGCGATGCCCAGATCCAACGGCTCGTAGAGGCCATCGGCGCCCTCCTCCAACAGAATGTCCTTGCCCACCACGCCGGGGTCAGCGGCACCGTGGCGTACATAGGTCGGTACATCCGTGCCCCGCAGCACCAGCAGGCGCACGCCGGGGCGCGTGCATTCGAAGACCAGCTTGCGGCTGGAGGCAATATCATCAGCCGGCACGATGCCGGCCCTGGCCAGCAGCGGCAGGGTCTCCTTAAGGATGCGCCCCTTGGTGAGCGCGAGGGTCAGTGTGCCGGACATCCGCCTGAAACTGCACTCAGTCGTTGAGTGCCTGCCACTCGGCGGGCGTGTAGGTACGAATGTTGACCGCGTGAATGCTGCCGCCGGTGATCAGCGGGTTGAGCACCTTGTAGACCGCCTGCTGCTTCTGTACCGGGCGCAGGCCGTCAAACATCTCGCCGATGACCAGGATGTCGTAGTGGCTGCCCTCGCTGCGCACTTCCACGTCGCAGCCCGACAGCTCATTCATCAACAGTGTTTGCAGTTCCTGCGCCTGCATGATTATCCCCGCTGTAAAAAAGCGTGAAGTGTAGGAGAAGTGCTGGCCAATAGCGAGCCTGTCGGCATGCCGCTGGCTGTCATCCGGACCGCCGCGAGCTGTTATCCGGTCGGCCGCAGGCGCTTGACTCAGCCCGCCGCTGCGCCGTCCTCCGGCGTAGTCCAGTTGTCGATCACCGCATTGATATCGCCGTTAGCGTCGCGGGCCGCCGCCTGGAACTGGTTGCGATAGATGACGCCCAGGTTGATGGTTTCCACGATCATGTTGCGCAAGCGCCAACTGCCGTCCCTGTTACGACGCATCTGGTACTCGATGACGTAGGGCTCCGGCGCATCGCTGTAAATGAGCTGGCGGATTTCCGCCTTGTCACCCAGCTCCGTCGGGGCGTCGGGGCGCTGGATCTCCACTCGGCTGCCGCCAAACGCCAGCAGACCCTTACCGTAGGTTCTCACCAGGCCCTCGCGCATTACCTCGGTGAACCGTTCAACCTGGTCTCGCAGCTCTTGCTTGCCCTCGTCACTGAGCGACTGGTAGCGCTTGCGGCTGGCATAGGGACCCATCACCGCGCGCGAGAAGTAGGCAAAATCCACTACCCCGTCGAGCACTGTCTGTAGCTCGCGAAAGTAGCGCTCCGGGTCCTCATCGGCGTAGGTGTTGGCCTGCTGTACCAGATTCATGACCTGGTCGGTGGTGCGCTCGATGACCTGGTAGGCATCCTCACCATCCGCGGCCTGCGCCGCGGCGGGCGCTACGCTCGAAAGGCCCAGCAAAAGGGCCAGCAGCAGAGCTTTCGCGGCGCGGGGGGCTGATGCCATCCTGAGAACAGCGAGACGTGCAAGGTTTTGGGGCAGCGCAGTCATGGTCATCCGTGAGTCCTGGATCAATTAGCTGACAGTGTTTTGTTCGTTTACGTGGGGAACAATAACAAACCCGTGCAAAACCCGTGTTACAGGGTCGGAGAGGTCCGTTTCATTCGCCCTGGGACGCTTATATAATGCGGCGCCCGCGGCATGATACGATGTTTTTTCGTCCTTGGACCGCAGCAGGCCCGGCACCGTGCTGTTATACATGCGTACATGCATACATATCATATGTACACGGCGTTACCCGCTTCATCGCTTGGACAGTGCCGATTTTTATGAGTTCAAGTAATGAGCTCAAGGCTGCTATGAGTTCAAGTAGTGAGCTCAAGGCGGCTGCTAGTTAGGACGGTGAGCCCATGAACTCCGATAGCAGGAACGCGCAGTGCCAATAGCAGGACCAGTAGCAGAACCAGTAACAGGATCAAGAGTTCACGTGCCCCGGAGGCCGTACTCAGCAGCGGCGTTACTGTAACAGGAATAGAGTTTCTATGCTGATCGCTTCGGCTGCCATTCTGGTCGGCTTCATCATCCTGGTCTGGAGCGCAGACCTATTCGTTGCCGGAGCAGCCGCCATCGCCGAAAACATGGGAATGTCGCCCATCCTTATCGGCCTCACCATCGTCTCTCTCGGAACCTCCGCCCCGGAAGTGCTGGTCAGCATCAACGCGGCGATGGCCGCG
>JANQGK010000277.1 GCA_028277365.1 Halieaceae bacterium
GTGCGCAAAGCGATAGGGGAACGACGGGTTGAAGATAATCTGCGCCCAGCTCTCGGCAAAGAACTCGCCGGCCAGGATTTGCAGGGGAATGGCGATAGCGGCCAGCACCAGTCCGGTCTTCAACACCTTGCTTGTTGCAGGCCCCGCCACACCGCGGCGGATACGCCAGGCGGAGACGCCGGCAATCAGAAAAGCCGCAGTCAGAAAACTCGCCAGCATCATGTGCGCAAAGCGATAGGGGAACGACGGGTTGAAGATAATCTGCGCCCAGCTCTCGGCAAAGAACTCGCCGTTCTCCAGCGTGTAACCGGCCGGCGTCTGCATCCAGGAGTTAAGGGCCAGGATCCAGAATGCTGAAAGTGCGGTGCCAAAGGCCACCAGGAAAGTGGCGACCAGGTGCAGCCGGTTGGATACCCGCTGCTTGCCGAACAGCATGATGCCCAGGAACGACGCTTCCAGGAAAAACGCCGTTAGCACCTCGTAGCCCAGCAGGGGGCCGGCGATATTGCCGGCCTTTTCCATAAAGCCCGGCCAGTTGGTGCCGAACTGGAAACTCATGGTGATACCCGACACCACCCCCAATGCAAAGGTGAGCGCAAAGATCTTCACCCAGAAGTTGTAAGCGTACTCCCAGGCCTGATCGCCGGTGGCGGTAAAACGCAGCCGGAAATACAAAAGAATCCAGGCCAGGCCGATAGTGATGGTCGGAAAAAGAATGTGAAAACTGATGTTGGCCGCGAACTGGATGCGCGCCAGGACAAAGGGATCGAACGCCATATGCCCTCCTCTCTAGACACCCCTTTATACGCGGGTTTGACCACAAATCACGGGGTTTTCACCATGACATTGGCGCATGTTTGATATGACCTCAATTTATAGGTATCGGCCGGCAGCATTCCCCAAATCGATGGGCAAAATCGATCTGGTGAGCCCCTGTCAGCATTCCCTTACCTTGACTAGGGTCAACTTATGTTTACACTATATGTGTAATATCAGGTTTACACTTTTCATGGGAGCATCCCATGCGAATCCTGCTGATCCACCCGAATTATCGCTCCGGCGGCGCTGAAATCGCCGGCAACTGGCCGCCTGCCTGGGTGGCCTACCTGTCGGGGCCCCTGAAGGCCGCCGGCTTTACCGATATCCACTTTGTCGACGCCATGACCAACGACCTCGATGACGAGGCCGTCGCCCAAAAGCTGCGCGAACTGCAGCCGGACCTGGTGGGCGTTACCGCAATCACCCCCTCCATCTATGCCGCCGAGCGCATCCTTGAACTGGCCCGGGAACACTGCCCCGCCGCTCTCAGGGTGTTGGGCGGCATCCACGCCACCTTTATGTACAAGCAGGTGCTGAGCGAGGCCCCCTGGGTGGATGTGATCGTGCGCGGCGAGGGCGAGGAGATTCTGCTGGAGGTGGTGCGCGCGCACGCGGAGGGTTGCTTCCGGGAGCGTCGCGAACAGATCAAGGGCCTGGCCTACCGGAACGGTGATGAGATCCTCGCCACCCCCGCGGCCCCCACCATTAAGGACCTGGACGCCATCGAGCCGGACTGGACCCTGCTGGAGTGGGCCAAGTACACCTATATCCCCCTCAATACCCGGGTAGCGATTCCCAACATGGCCCGGGGCTGCCCGTTTACCTGCTCTTTCTGCTCCCAGTGGAAATTCTGGCGCGACTACCGGGTGCGCGACCCCATCAAGGTAGTGGACGAGATTGAAAAGCTGCACAAGGAGCAAGAGGTAGGCTTTTTTATCCTCGCGGACGAGGAGCCCACCATCAACCGCAAGAAATTCATCCAATTCTGCGAGGAGCTGATTCGGCGCGGCCTGCCCGACAAGGTGAAATGGGGTATCAATACCCGCGTGACCGACATCCTGCGGGACGAAGCATTGCTCCCACTGTACCGCGAGGCGGGCCTGGTGCACGTGAGCCTGGGCACCGAGGCCGCGGCGCAGATGAAGCTCGACCAGTTCAACAAGGAAACGAAGGTCGAGGACAATCGCCGCGCCATCCAACTGCTGCGCGAGGCGGATATCTTCGTCGAAGCCCAATTCATCGTTGGCCTCGACAACGAAACTCCCGAGACCCTGGAAGAAACCTACCGCATGGCCTGGGACTGGCAGCCGGATCTTGCCAACTGGGCCATGTACACACCGTGGCCTTTCACGCCCCTGTTCCAGGAGCTGGGTGACAAGGTCGAGGTGTTCGATTTCTCGCGCTACAACTTCGTCACGCCGATCATGAAACCCGCCGCCATGGACCGGGCCACGCTGCTGGATCGGGTGATGAACAACTACCGGCGCTTCTACATGAAGAAGGCCCTGTTTCACTACCCCTGGCGCGGCACCGGTTTCCGCCGCCGCTACCTGCTGGGCTGCCTGAAGGCCTTCGCCAAGGCCGGCTTTGCCCGCACCTTCTACGACCTTGGCAAGAACAACTACTGGGGCCCCCAGGCCAAGGACAAGGTGGACTTCAAGTTCGACACCAGCCGCAAGCTTGCCCGCGCGCAGCTCGACGACTGGGAAGCCGCCGCCGACCGCGCCGCCCGCGCCCGGGCGCGCAAACAATCCCAGCTGACTACCCCCGCCGACCAGGTCATCGTCAAATCCTGCGGCGGAGGTGAGGGACAGCTGGAGGAGCTGATTCAATGAACGCACCTCTGCCCCCCAGCGCCACGCCGGCGCGAATCGGGCCCAACAGCGTGCTGCAACTGGTGCCGCTGTTGGACGAGCGTTTGGGCACCGGACCGCGGGAAATGCTGCTGGCCCAGTCGGGCCTGTCTGAGCTGCCGGCCGACGAGGGACTAATGGAGGAAGGCCCCGCAGCCGCCCTGCACCAGGCTGTGCGCGCCACCTATCCGGAACTGGCCACCGACCTGACCCGCCGCGCCGGCCTGCGCACCGCCGACTACATCATCAGCCATCGCATTCCGCCGGTGGTGATGCACCTGCTACAGCACTCGCCGCCCTGGCTGAGCGCGCCACTGCTGGCCAAGACCATTGAGAAACACGCCTGGACCTTTGCCGGCTCCGGACAGTTCCAGGTGGCCAGCAAACGACCACTGGTGTTTGAGCTTTACGACAACCCGGTCGTGCGCGGCGAACAGGCGGACGCCCCCATTTGCCACTGGCATACGGCGGTGTTCCAGCGGCTGTTCAACAACCTGGTGGACAAGGACATACGCTGCGTAGAGACCGCCTGCTGCGCCGCCGGCAGCGATTGCTGCCGCTTCGAACTGAGGTAACCCCGAGCCGGTCGAGTGAACATGGGTTTGGCGGTATGCTACGCCCACCATGGACCTGACCTACATCCTCTCGATAGCCGCCACGCTGGCATTCTCCGTGACCGGCGTGCTGGCTGCACGCATTCAGCAGCTCGATATCATTGGCGTCACCGTGGTCGGCGTGGTCACCGCTGTGGGAGGCGGGACCATTCGCGACATCATCCTCGATGTGCCGGTGTTCTGGATTGTCGACGGCCGCTATCTGCTGGCCGCCACCCTGGCCGCGCTGCTGACCTTTGCCTTCAACGACCTGATTCACCGGGGCTACCGCTGGTTCCTGTACATGGACGCCCTGGGGGTAGCGCTGTTTGCCGCCCTCGCGGTAATGAAAACCCTGGCCCTGGGGCTGGGCAGTGCCCACGCGGTGGTGATGGGTGTCATTACCGGTATCGGCGGTGGCATCATCCGCGACGTGCTGCTGGACCGCCCCACGCTGATCGTTTCCAGGGAGCTATACGCCACCCCGATCTGCCTGGGCGTGGGCCTGCAGCTGGCCCTGCTGAAGCTGAACGTGCTGAGCGGCCAGCAGGCGGTGATTGCCGGAGTAGCCGCGATCTTCACCTTGCGGGCTTCCGCCATCTACTTCCAGTGGCAGATGCCCGACCTGCTCACGCTCAGCAACCGGCCGGTGGCAAGTAACCCGGAAGAGTAGGCCGGGCTACTTCTTTTCCTGCAGCCGGCTGCGGAACATACTGCGCGCCAGCTGCTGCATATCTTCGACTTTGTCGCTCTCGTCCATGATTTCGCGACCCAGCAGCGTTTCCAGCGCATCCTCCAGAGTGACAATGCCGGCGGTCTGGCCGTAGCTGTCTTCCACCAGAAACATGTGCTCCCGACGCTTGATGAACTGGTCCAGCAGGAACAACACCGGCAGGTCCTCCGACACGCGGAAGATGGGCAGGGAGAAATCCTCCAGCTTGCGCTCCCCGTGACCTTCCAGCTCCGCTTCGAAAATCTTCGGCCGCAATACCAGGCCGGCCACCGTATCCATGTTCTCGAGATAGATGGGGATACGGGTGAAGGGGGAATCTTCCAGCGCCGCGAGCGCCTGCTTGAGAGTAAGGGTGGCGTCCAGCGCCGTGACCACCGTGCGCGGGGTGAGAATGGATTCGGTGCGAGTCTCCCGCAGTTGCAGGATGTTTTCCAGCAGTTCGCTCTCCTGGTGCCCCAGCGCTCCCTCGCGCTTGCCGAGCCGGGCCAGCGCCGCCAGTTCTTCGCGGCTGATGGCGCTTGCCTCACCCTTGGAGAAGGCCCGGGTGAGCTGCGCCGACAGCCAGACCAGCGGATACAGCAGCTTCACCAGCACCCGAATCACGAAGGACGCCGGCAGCGCCAACTGCTTCCAGAAGGTCGCTCCCAGGGTCTTGGGGATGATTTCTGAGAGGTACAGAATAGCCAGGGTCAGCAGGAAGGCGATCAGCGTTTCATAGCGCGCGCCAAACACCTTGAGGGCCTGGGCACCCACGCCCGCGGCTCCCATGGTGTGGGCGAAGGTGTTGAGAATCAGGATAGCGGAGATCGAGTGGTCGAGATCGTCCTTGACCGTCTTCAGCACCTGCGCCCGCCGCGGCCGCTCCTGCAGCTGGGTTTCGATGAATCCCGGGGTGACCGACAGCAACACCGCTTCGAGAATCGAGCACAGGAAAGACACGCCGATCGCGATTACCAGGTAAATAATCAGCAGGGTCATTGGAAAGATACAGGCTCCGCCCGTGTCATAAGGAGGCTATTGTAACCAAAAGCGGCGAAGCCGGGTCGGGCAGCAATGCGCCCGGCCGCCGGTGCCGTCACTCGGTGTCGGGATTCTGGCAGACCTTTACCAGCGCCTCGGGCAATGCCAGCGGCACACCGTCGGCGGCCTCCCTCGCCTCCTGAACCTTGTCGATGCGCTCTTCCAGCCCGGGGTGAGTGCTGAAAAACTCCAGCCACTCTCGACCGGGCAGCACATCCTCGGCGAGTAACTGATTGAAGAATTCATCGGCGCCGCCGAGGTGGCCGTAGTGGCTCTCCAGGAGCTCCAGCGCGAATTTGTCTGCCTCCCGCTCCTGTTCGCGGCTGAAGCCCAGGAGCAGGCTTTCGGACGACAGGCTGAAGACCAGGTCGGCCACCGACGACTGCGAGAAACCGCTGACCAGAGCCAACGCTGCCAGTGATACCGCTGCGCGCCCGGTCGCCATGATCGGGTCCCGGTGCACGATATGGCCGATCTCGTGGGCCAGCACCATGGACAGGGCGTTCTCCGACGTCACCGAGTCCAGCAGGCCCTGGTGAATGACAATATTGCCCGCCAGGGTGGCATAAGCGTTCTTCTGTTCGCTGGGGCTGTAGTGCACCCGGATCACCATGCCCTCGGGCAACTCCCGGTTCGCCAGCAGGGCGTCCACCAGGGCCTGCAGCGCATCCTCGGCGCGCTGTTGGTCCTCCTCAAGCGCTTCATTGAACAGGCCGTCCTCATCGAAGCTCTCGACCATGGCCTCCTCGAACTCGAAGGGTATGAAGGGCAGCAACAACCCGGCAGCGCCGTAGGCGACACCAAACATCACCACGCAGAGCAGCGCGACGCCGGCCACCAGACTCGCGAAATCCACCAGCGGGTGGGTGTCGGAGACGTTGATACCTTCCGGTATCGGCCGGTTTTCGTATTGCATCAGCGGTGTCTGGGGGGCACCAGCGCTGTCCCGTAGGCCAACACCTCCACCGCACCCACCTGGCCTTTGGCGCCTTTGGTGATGGAGGAGGTTTCCAGCTTGACGTTGAAAATAGCGTCAGCGCCCCGGCGCTCGGCATCTGCCTTCATGCGCAGGATGGCCTCGCGGCGGGCGCGCTCAACCAGTGACTCGTAGGCGCTGACCCGGCCGCCCAGGATATTGCGCAGGCCCGCGGAGACTTTCTTGAAGTAGTCGATGGAGATCACCACGCTGCCGGCCACCAGGGCCACAGCGTCCGGTTTCAAGGGCGGCGGCTTTTTGGTGCTGAAGGTGACAATAGATCGAAGGGCGTCTTCGCGCTCACGGATGGAGCGAAAGTGGCGGCGCTCATTGTAGGTACCGAAGCCATAGCCAATGGCCAGCAGCACCAGAAGAATGATCAGGTCCATATCATGGCTCCTACTCGGCTGTCACTCGGCTCTCATTCGGCTTTCATTCGGCTCTCACTCAACGACGACCGCAGTCCCGTAAACGAACAGCTCAGAGGCGCCGGCGGTGACCGAAGAGGTGGAGAAGCGCACGTTGAGGATGGCGTTTGCGCCTACCGCCTGGGCCTGCTCGATCATACGCTCGGTGGCCTCATTGCGTGACTCGTTCAGCAGCTCCGTGTACCCCTTGAGCTCACCACCGACGATGTTCTTGAACCCCGCCATGATGTCGCGACCCGCGTGCTTGGCGCGCACGGTGTTGCCCTGCACCATGCCCAGGTGGCGGATGATGCGCTTACCAGGCACTTCCTCGATATTGGTGACAATCATGTCAGACATAGTTACCGATCTCCCTGTGTACTCATGCCATGCCGGACCCTATGAATATGCCGGTCTGGAAATCCGAGGGTGAGCTAGCAAACAGGGTTTGGCAACCGTGATAGTCCAGTTTTGCGAAATGGCGTTGAAAATACCGGCACCAGGACACCGACCAAGGCAGCGTCGCGCGACCGCTATATACTTAGGGAAAATAACGACAACAGGGCGACACCATGAGCCGGATGCCGATCACCGACGCGATGTTCCTTATCAATGAAACCCGCCGCACGCCAATGCACGTCGGCGGCCTGCACCTGTTCGACCTGCCGGAGGGGGTTGATGACATCGAGTTCCTGGCCGAACTCGGCGACATCCTCAGCTACGACGGCGACCTGCGCCACCCCTTCGGTGAGCGCTTGAAGATGGGACCGCTGGGGCAGTTCGGCCCGATTTCCTGGGAGACGGACCGGCAGCTCGACATGGACTACCACATCCGCCACTCGGCACTGCCGGCGCCGGGGCGCTACCGGGAGCTGTTTTCCCTGGTCTCACGCCTGCACAGCAGCCTGCTGGACCGCTCCCGCCCGCTGTGGGAGCTGCACCTGATCGAGGGCCTGAAGAACCGCCAGTTTGCGATGTACATGAAAACCCACCACTGCGCCATCGACGGCGCCGGCTCCATGCACCTGCTGAACAGCATGTACACCCCCAACCAG
Source organism: Halieaceae bacterium (assembly GCA_028277365.1). GTDB lineage: Bacteria > Pseudomonadota > Gammaproteobacteria > Pseudomonadales > Halieaceae > JANQIO01. Next base: position 7,457 of record JANQGK010000277.1, read on the forward strand.
AAAGCGCGCATCCAATACTCGCCGTTTTCCCAGGAAGCCTACGAGGCCTACAAGGAAGCGCTGATGCAATCGCGCCCGCGCCGGGTGCGCCCCAGCGAGCGCGAGATGAAAGCCGTGCTGGAGCTACTGCGCGAGCAGCTGGGCGGCGCGGTGCATATCGGCAAGGCGCTCAAGGATTACGCCGCAGTCTGGCTGGGCCTCAACAAGAAACTGGCGGCGCCGGTCTACAAAAGTCCGCGCACGCCGCTGAGCCAGCGTATCACCGGAGCCCGCCGCTTCGTGGCCCAGTCCTGGGATTTCCAGCGCGTGCGCAACATGAGCAAGGCCTTTGACGGCACTCTCAACGACGGTGTCCTGGCCATGGTATCGGGCGCCCTGCGCCGCTACCTGATCGACCAGAACGCGCTGCCCCAAGAATCCCTGACCGCCATGGCGCCCATCTCGCTGCGGGACGCGGACGATACCGACTCCGCCAACGCGGTGGCCTTCATTACCGCCAATCTGGGCACTGCCGAGAAAGACCCGGCGAAGCGCATGCGCGTCATCCAGGAGTCCATGCAGGCCGGCAAACAGCAGCTCGCCGGCATGAGCCGCCGCGAGGTGGAGATCTACACCCTGCTAACCCAGCTCCCGACGGTGCTGACCTTTCTCACCGGCAACACCGACCGCTTCCCGGCCTTCAGCACGGTGGTGTCCAACGTGCCGGGCCCTCGCCAGCAGATGTACTGGAACGGCGCCCGCCTGGCAGGCCTTTACCCGGTGTCCATCCCCTTCGACGGCTTTGCTGCCAACTTCACCGTGGTGTCCCACGACAAGAGCCTGGATTTCGGCATTGTCGCCTGTCGCCACACCCTGCCTCAGGTACAGCGCATGATCGATTACATGGAAGAGTCTTTGGTGGAACTGGAAGAAGCCGCGGGGCTGCGCAGCAAGCCGGCGAAGCGCAAGCTCACGCCGAAGAAGAAGCCGGTGGCAAAAAAAGCTGCCGCCAGGAAAGCGCCGGCCAGAAAGTCCGCGGCAAAGAAAGCGACGACTGGGAAAGCCAGCACGAAGAAGCCGCCCGCAGCGAAGCAAAAAGCAGCGGCCCGCAAAGCCGCTCCTCGGAAGACCACTTCACGTAAGGCAGCCCCGCGAAAGACCGCCCCCCGCAAAAAGGCGACACCCAAAGCTGCGAACCGTCAGAAGTAACAGTGGGTCGAGTTGCTGACAGGGGAGCCGCTGCGTTGAAAGACGCCAGATACTCTAGTTACTGTTGCTGCAGGCGACAGCTCCATACCATGTCTTCAAAGAACCCGCCTTTCATGTTCGATTGATTAAGGCGAAACTCCGTACGGGGAAACTTACCGGTCTCGGTTGACCATGGATACGTGAAGCGGAAGGTCAGCATCGAGGGCGAGGATGTCAGCTTTGCCTCTATCTGCCGCTCCGTAGCGTCCATGCACCAGGCCGCCACCACGGATGCATCGACTGCCCCTCTTGCAACAGTAGCACTGGGATGGAAGCTGAAGGTGTAGCGCCTGTGAAACCCTTTCTCGGGGCAGACCGTCAGCAGTCGGCTGCTCTTCTCTACTTCGTAGTCCTTCGCGATATTGGCACGTGCGTCGCTCAGGTATTTTTCGAGGGGCTCCTCACAGACGTAGCGAACCAGTTTCTGTTCTCCGCCGCAGCCTGCGAGAATCGCGAGCGTTGGATATAGGAGTGCTTTCACCGCTTTAACTCTCCATCAACGGGCCACATCGTGAGTTCATAACCATACACACTTTCGCGAGGTATTGAAGTGACCGGAGCGGCGGGACGGGTTTCGAGTAAGACGTGTCAGCCGATACGCCCCGTCGACGCCGGAAAAAGTGTGGCTGGATCATCACCCGTCGCAGGTATAGCAGGGTGAGACTGGTCTGAGCTTGGAAAGTGGAGGCTGGAGTCGGAATCGAACCGGCGTACACGGAGTTGCAGTCCGCTGCATAACCACTCTGCCATCCAGCCTTTTCAGAGAGCAGATGTCGGCGGGGGCCCCACCGACAGAGGGCGCAATTATACAGAAACCGGGCCCGCCCGCAATCGACTGCAGGGCAGGACCTCAGGGGCCGGGAAGCTCTTCCTCCAGATCCTCCGGGAGGGCGTCACCGGTCCTTTTCTGGCGCTCCAGGATGATCTTCCAGGCAGCGCGCAGGTAGATCACCATGCTCCACAGGGTGAGGCCCGCGGCCACATATAGAACGGTCAGGGCGACGCCCAGCACCCACAGCTCGGTGTCTTCCGGCAGCGCCAGCAGGGCCACGATGGCAATCATCTGGAAGGTGGTTTTCACCTTGCCGATATAGTTCACCGCCACGCTGGTGCGCTCGCCGAGTTCCGCCATCCACTCGCGCAAGGCGGAGATGACAATCTCCCGGCCGATGATCACGCAGGCGGCCAGGGTGAAGGCGATGCTGGCGTGCTGCTCCACCAGCAGCACCAGCGCCACAGCCACCATCAGCTTGTCCGCCACCGGGTCGAGGAAGGCGCCGAACTCGGTCATCTGCGCCAGCTTGCGGGCCAGGTAGCCGTCGAACCAGTCGGTGATGGCCGCCAGACCGAATATGCCCGCCGCCACCAGCTTGTGGTTCTCAAAGGGCCAGTAGAACACCAGCACCAGCACCGGAATCATGATGATCCGGCTGACGGTCAGGGAGTTGGGAATATTGATGGGCATGGGGCGCCGGTCTCAATTGCTGTGTAGCTGCTCGTAAATGTCGCGGGCTATTTTTTCATTAATGCCGGTAACTTTCATCAGCTCTTCCATGCTGGCGCGCTGGATGCCCTTCAGGCCGCCGAAATGGCGCAGCAGGTCCCGGCGGCGCTTGGCGCCGACGCCGGGAATCTCGTCCAGCACCGAGCCCTTGCGCTTCTTGTCGCGCCGCGCCCGGTGGCCGGTGATGGCGAAACGGTGGGCCTCGTCGCGGATGTGCTGGATCAGGTGCAGGCCCGCGTTGTCGGCATTGAGCTGGATTTCCTTGCCGGTCTCGCCGATCACCAGGGTCTCAAAACCCGCCTTGCGGGTGGTGCCCTTGGCCACGCCGATCACCATCACGTCGTTGATCTGCAGGTCTTCCATCACGCTCATGGCCTGCGCCACCTGGCCCTTGCCGCCGTCAATGAAGAGGATGTCGGGCAGCGTGCCTTCACCGGACTTCAGGCGCTTGTAGCGCCGCTCCAGGGCCTGCTGTATGGCGGCGTAGTCGTCGCCCGCGGTGATATCCTCGATATTGAACTTACGGTAGTCGGACTTACGCGGACCGCCCTGATCGAACACCACGCAGGAGGCCACCGTGGCCTCACCGCTGGAGTGGCTGATATCGAAACACTCCAGCCGCTCGGGCAGCTCCGGCAGCTTGAGGCTGTCCTGCAGGGTCTGGAAGCGGTCCAGCGACGTCTGGCGGGCAGCGAGCTGCGACTGCAGGTTCTGGCTGGCGGTCTGGCTGGCAAGCTGCAGCCATTTGGCGCGGGCCTCGCGCACCCGGGTCTTGAGGCTCACCTGGCGCTGGGCGCGCTCGCTGAGCACCGTCTCCAGGGTCTCCCGGTCCTCCGGGTTGTGGCTGAGGATCAGCTCGCGGGGAATCTCACGGCCGCCGGTCAAGTAGTACTGGGCCAGGAAGGCGTTGATGACCTCGGCCTCATCCTCCACCAGCTTCAGCGGCGGGAAATAGCTTTTGCTGCCCAGCACCCGGCCGGCGCGCACGAACAGTACCTGCACACAGGCCTTGCCGGCCTCGACGCAGGCGGCGACGATGTCGAGGTCGCCGGACACCCCCTCGATACCCTGGCTGGCCTGTACCTGCTGCAGCTGGCGCAGCTGGTCGCGGTAGCCGGCCGCGCGCTCGAACTTGAGCTCAGTGGAGGCCGCTTCCATCTGGTCGGCCAGATCTTTCATCAGTTCCCGGGAGCTGCCGTTCAAAAACAGTACCGTGTGTTCCACCTGCTCGGCGTAGTCCTCTTCGCTCACCAACCCCACGCAGGGCGCAGTGCAACGGCCGATCTGGTGCTGCAGGCAGGGTCGCGAGCGGTTGCGGTAATAGCTGTCCTCGCACTGACGCACCTGGAACACCTTCTGCAGGAAGGTCAGGCTGCGGCGCACCGCACCCGCGCTGGGATAGGGCCCGAAGTATTGGCCTTTGGCGCGCTTGGCGCCGCGATGCAGAGCCAGTCGCGGGAACTCACCGTCCGACAGGTAGATATAGGGGTAGGATTTGTCGTCGCGCAGCAGGATGTTGTAAACCGGCTGGTGCTTCTTGATGAGGTTGTGCTCCAGCAGCAGCGCCTCAATCTCGCTATCCAGAACCGTCACCTGGATATCGGCAATGCGCGCCACCATGGCCATGGTCTTGGCCTCCAGGCCGCTGGCGCGGAAGTAGCTGGATACCCGGTTCTTCAGGTTCTTGGCCTTGCCCACATACAGCAGGCCGCCCTCGGCGTCGTACATCTGGTACACACCCGGGCGCGTGCTGAGGGTCGGCAGGAAGGCCTTGTGGTCGAATGCCTCGCGGGCGCTCATTGCTCGAAGATACCGTAACGACGGGGTTCGGGTTCCAACAGGATACCGAAGCGGGCGCGCACTTCGTCAGTAATCTCCCGGGCCAGGGCGCTGATCTCCCGGGCCGGGCGCTGCTCCGGGTTGATGATGACCAGGGCGTGCTCGGCATGCACCCGAACCGCGCCCCCGCGCTGCTTAAAGCCGCACTGTTCGATCAGCCAGGCGGCAGGCAGCTTGTGGCCGGCCGGGTCCTCATAATGGGGCATGGCGGGAAAGCGCTCCAACAGCCCCTGGAACTGCTCCTCCCCCAGTACCGGGTTCTTGAAGAAACTGCCGACATTGGGGAGCGCTTCCGGGTCGGGCAGGCGGTTGCTGCGTATATCCACCACGGCATCGAATACCTGTTGCGCCGTGGGACCGGCAATCTCGTGGGCCTCCAGGTAGTTGGCGAGGCTGGGGTAGGTGGTCACCGGCCGAGGGATTTTTGGCAGCACGAAGATCACCGATACGATCAGCGCCACATCACTCAGTTCCCGCTTGAAAACGCTGTCGCGATAGCCGAAGGCGCAGTCCTCGCGGTTCAGCTCCCGCTGTTCACCGCTCGGCAGCAGGCGGCACTGTACCGACTCGACAAAACGGCCCACCTCGACCCCGTAGGCGCCGATATTCTGAATGGGCGCAGCGCCTACCGAGCCGGGAATCAGGGCCAGGTTCTCCAGGCCAAAGTAACCGCGCTGCAGGCACCAGCGCACGAACATGTGCCAGTTCTCCCCCGCCGCCACCTGGATGCGGACGTGGGTGTCGCCGTCGTCCAGCACGGTAATACCCTTGCTGCGAATCGCCAGCACCAGGCCGGGCAGGAAGTCACCCAGCACCACGTTGCTGCCCTCCCCCAAGACCGTCAGCGGCCAATGGTTAGCGCGCGCGTGGGCCAGCAGGCCGGGGAGCTGGGATGCCATCGTCACCTCGGCAAAGTGCTCAGCCATAGCCGGCACCCGCAGGGTGTTGAGCGGCAGCAGGTCGACGTGGTCCCGGGTCATGGCGCCCGCAGCGCCTCGAGCAGGCCGCGGCTGGCCGCTTCCACCAGGTCCAACACGTCTTCGAAGCCGCCCTCGCCGCCATAGTAAGGGTCGGGCACTTCACGCACCGGCGGCGCCGGGTGGAAATCCAGGAACAGGGCCACGGTGCCGGCATAGTCTGCCGGGCGCAGGGCTTCCAGGTGGGACAGGTTGCTGCGGTCCATGGCGAGGATATGGTCGAAGCGCTCGAAGTCAGCGGCGGCGAACTGCCGCGCGCGCAGCGGCGTCAGGTCGAAGCCCCGCGCGCGGGCAGCGGCTGTGGCGCGGGCATCGGGCGGTTCACCCACATGCCAGGCGCCGGTGCCGCAGGAGTCCACCGCAATATGTTCAGCCAGCCCGGCGGCCTCGACCTGGGCCTGGAAGATGCCGTGGGCGGTGGGCGACCGGCAGATATTGCCTAGGCAAACGAATAGTACCGAGGCCATCAGGCGCCTCCCTCAACCAGCGCGCGCACCGCCTCCAGGTCGGCGGCAGTGTCCACCCCCGGCGGTACCGCAGCGGCAGCGTCCGCCACGTGAATACGCGCACCGTTGGCCAGCGCGCGCAGCTGTTCGAGGGATTCACGGCGCTCAAGCTCGGCCGGCGGCCAGCCGACAAACTGCTTGAGCAAGGACACGCGGTAGGCGTAGATGCCCAAATGGCGGCGGGCGCTGGCGGGCACGTCGCCATTCGCCGCACCGGCGGCGAAGCCGTCGCGGCCCCAAGGGAACACAGCACGGTCTACTTTCGAAGCAAAACCGTCCCTGTCCCACGGTACCGGCGCGCGGCTGAAGTAGAGCGCCAGGCCGTTGTGGTCCGCCACCACCTTGACGACATTGGGGTTCAGGAAGTCTTCAATACTGTCGATCGGTTCGCATAGGGTAGCGATGCCGGCTTCCGAGTGACTTGCCAGGTTATCGGCCACCTGGTCGATCACCGCCGCCGGGATCAGCGGCTCATCGCCCTGCACGTTCACCACCAGGGCGTCGTCGGCCAGATTCAGCAGCCGCGCCACTTCCTCGATGCGGTCGGTGCCGGAGGGGTGCTCGGCGGAGGTCATCACCGCCTCCCCACCGAAGTTCTCAACAGTGGCAACGATGCGCTCGTCGTCAGTGGCCACCACCACACGCCCGGCCTGGCTCTCCCGGGCCCGCTGGTACACGTGTTCCACCATGGGTTTGCCGGCAATCTCCAGCAGCGCCTTGCCGGGCAGCCGGGTGGAACCATAGCGCGCCGGGATGACGACGGTGAAAGCCATCAAGCCTCGGGCTCGGCGGGCTGCCGGGTGGTGATGCTGAGGTGAATAAAACCCATCTGACCGGCCGCATCCATGGCCCGCACCACCGACTCGTGGGGGGTCTGGGCGTGGGCGGTGATCACCATCGGCAGCGAGGTGTCGCCGTCGGAGATGCGGCGTATGGCTTTCTTGAGGGTGTCGATGTCCTCATCCACAAGCTGGCGGGCGTTGATGGTGTACTCCCCCGCCTCGTTGATGAGAATCTCGATCTGTTCCTGAACATCGGCGCTGGCTTCCCCGGCGGCCTCCGGCAGGTCGATACTGAGGTGCGTCTCCTTGGTAAAGGTGGTGGAGACCATGAAGAAAATCAGCAGCAGGAACACCACGTCGATCAGCGGTGTCAGGTTGACGCTGACTTCCTCGAGTTTCTGGCGGCGGAATTTCAAGTGGAGCCTTCCTGCCCTAGGCGCCGAAACCGCCGGGCTTACCGTCGGTGTGCAGGGCGTCCACCAGCTTGATGGTTTCCTGTTCGAGGGTCACGACGATGGCGTCGATGCGGCCCACGAAATAGCGGTGCATGATCAGCGCCGGGATGGCGACCGCCAGGCCCGCGGCGGTGGTGACCAGCGCCTCAGAAATACCGCCGGCCAGCACCGAGGCATTACCGGTGCCCTGGGCCATAATCTCGGTGAACACCTTGATCATGCCCACCACTGTGCCGAGCAGACCCAGCAGCGGGGTCACCGCGGCGATGGTGCCCAGCGTGTTCAGGTAACGCTCCAGGTCGTGGACCACGTGGCTGGCCGCTTCCTCGATGCTGCTTTTCATGGCCTCGCGCCCGAGGTGGGCATTGCCGAGGCCGGCGGCGAGAATGGTACCCAGCGGCGAAGAGGCGCGCAGGGTGCGCAACTTCTGGGCGTCCATTTCGTTGTTCTTGAGCTGGGTCCAGACCCGGGCCAGCAGGTGCGGAGGGGCAATCTTTTCCGCGTTGAGATGCAGCAGGCGCTCGGCACAGATTCCCACAGCGACTACAGAACAGAGCAGTATCGGCAGCATCAACCACCCGCCTGCCGTTACTATTTCCAGCACCTGGCGTTACCTCGCACGGTCATTCAACATGGGCGCCATTATACGCAGGGGAACAGGCAGGGGAAGCTGGCGCAGCCCAGTAAAACCGGTGTTTGTGACGCCAGCCGGAAACCGCCGCCTGGCGGCCCGGCAGCAGCTCAATGTGAACCGCACCCAGCTCGGCCGTATCGCACACCGACAGCCCGAAAGCGGCCAGCCGGCGCCGTACCTCCCCGTGAGGATGACCGAAGCGGTTGCGGTAGCCGCGGCTCAACACTACCCATTCAGGTGCCACCGCATGAAGCAGCGCACTGCTGCTCGACGACCGGCTGCCATGGTGGGGCAACAGCAGCACTTCGGCCGCCAGGGCCTGCCGGTCCTGACGCAGCAATTGATGCTCCACCGAGGCTTCGATATCCCCTGGCAGCAGCAGACGCACGCCCTGAATATCCAGCCGCAACACGCAGGAGCGATTATTGCCTGCGCCCCGGGCGTCCCGGGGCCACAGCACCGTAATCGTCAACTCGCCCCAGTGACGTTTATCCCCGGCCCGACAGTCGCGCAGCCCCTGTAAGGTGACGGGCAGGGCCTCCCCGACCCAGGTCTCGGTGACAGGGTAGCGCCGATGCAGGGCCTCGGCACCGCTGGCATGGTCGTTGTCGCCGTGGCTCAATACCAGCAAATCGATCGCCTCGACGCCCTGCCGTTCCAGGAACGGCACGATGACTGCGGTAGCCATATTTGGACCCGCCGGGTCCCCGGCCCCTGTGTCATACACGAGCGTGAACTCCCGGTGCCGAACCACCAGCGCCAGGCCCTGCCCCACATCCAGCACCCACAGGTCCAGTCCCTCGCTATTCGGCGGGCGACAGCGAGGGACTGGACCTGTGGGTGCTGGATGTGGGG
>JANQGK010000099.1 GCA_028277365.1 Halieaceae bacterium
CGTACCGGCGGCTCAGCTCCGGGAAAGTGAAGGACGAGGTCCAGCGCACCGTCTCCCTGGCGGCGTCCCGCCCCCGCTTCAGTGGATCCAGCAATGCCTTCAGCGCCGACGTTTCCGGCAGCTTGTAGAAGCCGCCCACCTTGATATTGATGGGGTGGATTTCACGCCCGCCCAGGACGCGAACGATCTCGTTGCCAGCCTTTTTCATGGCCAGGCCGCGCTTTACCTGGTCACCGTGGTCCCGTGCCATGGCAATGACGTCGTCGTAGCCGAGAAAGTCGGGGCCGTGCAGCATGAAGACATGCAGCGTGTGGCTCTCAATCCACTCGCCGCAGTACAGCAGTCGGCGCAGCTGACGGACGGTGTCGCTGACACCGATACCCAGGGCGCGCTCCATGGCGTGCACGGCGCTCATCATATAAGCCACCGGACAGATTCCGCAGATTCTTGCGGTAATGTCCGGTGCCTCACCGAGGGCGCGGCCCCTTAGCAGCGACTCAAAGAAGCGGGGCGGTTCGAATATCCGCAATTTCAGTTCTCTGAGCTCGCCGTTTCGCACGTCGATCAATAGCGACCCCTCGCCCTCAACCCGGGTGAGGTAGTCCACTTCTATACGCCGGCTTTTGATCCCGGCCTTCACGGGAATCTGCTTCTCTGCCATGTCGCGCTACTCCGGGCTGTCTTCCCTGCGCCGACCCCATTTCCTGTCCGAGGCGATCACCCTCAGTGCCGGCGCATTGGCATTGAAGGATCGCGCGGCGGCCAGAGCCTGGCTCTCGGTCATACCACGCTCGTATCGCATAAAGGTAAAGAACGACTCGACCTCGGCCTGCTCTTTCACGCCATAGCAGCCGAAGCAGCCCCGGCCGAAGGAGGGGCACAACGCGCCGCAGCCGGCGTGGGTGATGGGGCCCAGACAGGTTTCACCCTGTGCCACCATCACACAGATATTGCCGGCGGCCTTGCACTCCATGCAGACGCTGTCCCTGGCGAGCCGCGGGCGCCGCCCTGCGGTGAATGCCAGAATCACCTCCAGCAGCTGGTGCTTGTTGATCGGACAACCGTGTAACTCGTAGTCAACCCTTACGTGTTCGCTGATGGCCGTCGAGGTGGCCAGTGTGTCGATGTAAGCTGGCTGTGGGTACACGTCCCTGGCCATCTGTTCGATGTCGGCGTAGTTGCGCAGCGCCTGGATACCCCCCGCCGTTGCGCAGGCGCCTATACAAATCAGAATGCGGGATCCCGCCCGAATCTCCTGTATCCGCTCCTCGTCGTCTTCAGTGGTGATGGACCCCTCTACCAGCGCGATGTCGTAGGGTCCCGGCAGCATGCGGCTTGACGCCTCGGGGAAGTTCGCGATCTCTACCCGTTCCGCCACCTTGAGCAGCTCGTCCTCGCAGTCCAACAGGCTCAACTGGCAACCGTCGCAGGAGGCGAATTTGAAGACGGCGAGGCTCGGTTTGTTCATGGTCAGAACTCCGCTGTCGACATCAGCGGCGCCACATCGCTGTAGCGGAATACCGGGCCATCGCGACACACGAAGTAGGGCCCGAACTGACAGTGCCCGCAAAGGGCTGCGGCGCACTTCATGTGCCGCTCCATGGAAACGTGAATCTGCCGCATCGGGATGCCCTTTAACAGGAGTTCGCCTGCCGTGTAGCGCATCATGATTTCAGGGCCGCAGATCATCGCGACCGTGTTCTCCGGATCTACGCGAACCCGGCCTATGTACCGGGTCACCACGCCAACGTCGCCCTTCCAGCTGGGCTTGGCCGCATCGACTGTAATGGTGGTGCTGATCTCTCCCTGCCGATGCCACTGCATCAGTTCATCCTGATAGAGAATATCCCGGGGGGTGCGAGCGCCGTAGAGCAGATGGACGTTGCCGTAAGCCGCTCTGTCGCTTAGTACCGTGTAAAGAACCGGCCTCAGGGGCGCAATGCCGATGCCGCCGGCGACAATAACCAGATCCCTGCCGCGGGCCGCCTCGATGGGCCAGGGCTTGCCGAAAGGTCCTCTGACGCCGACGTGGGAGCGGCCGTCCTTGTTTCGCAACTGTGCGGTCACGTCACCGACGGCGCGTATCGTATGTAGCAGACGGTAGCTGTCCTGGGGGTCGCCGCTGATGGAGATGGCTGCTTCACCCACCCCGGGCACGTACAGCATGTTGAACTGCCCAGGCGCGAAACCGGGGTAGCCGGGCGGGGGCGCGATATCCAGAGTGAAAACGTCCTCGGTGTCCTGCTGCCGCCTGTTGATATCACACATTACGGGTACGAGAACGTCGCTCACTGTTCCAGTTGTCCGTAGAGGTCCAGAAGCTGTATCCGGGTGGCGTCGAGGCGCCTCGCTATCAGTGCGGCAAAGTGCCTCATCAGCTCATAGCCCAACTCGGCGTCAGCGTTGCACTTGTCCCGCAGGCATTTTCCGTCCAAGCGGATGACATGCACCGTTTGTACGGCCCTGGCCTCAACCGGCCAGCGATAGGGTGGCACCAGGAAGGACCATCCCAGCACGTCACCGGCGTCCAGCGTTTCCACCTGCAGGCTGCCCCGCTCCGTGGAGTGCATCAACAAGGCGACACGGCCCTTGCGGATGACAAACAGCTCATCCGCACTGCTGCCTTCCCGGGCGAGCATTTCTTCCGGTTTGTAAACTGCATTCACGCCGCAACCGGCGATCAGCTCGATGGTCCCGGGGTTCAGGCTTTCGAAGAAAGCGTGTTCACTTAACTCGTCCGCGATATCTTTCACTTTGTCTTCCTCAATATCTGAACTTCCTCGGTGAGGTCTATGCCCACCGGGCACCAGCTGATGCAGCGGCCGCAGCCGGTGCAGCCGGAAACACCAAACTGGTCCTCCCAGCTCGCCAACTTATGTGTCAGCCACTGGCGGTAGCGAGAGCGGGTCTTGCGATGAATGGGGCCGCCCGTGGTGTAGGAGTGCATTTCCGTGAAACAGGAATCCCATACTCGCCGGTGTGATACCTCATCATTCATGAGATCGGCCTCTTCGCGGGTCGTAAAGCAAAAGCAGGTGGGACACACCTGGGTGCAGTTCCCACAACTCAGGCAACGGTTGGCGACCGCGTCCCAATGGGAATGCTCGAGCGCTTCGAAAAGTGCCTCGCGCAGCCCGGCCCTGGGCAGTTGCCGACTGATCTGGCCGGCCGCTGCCTCGACCGCCGCGTGCGCCTGATCCAGCTGCTCATCGGTCGCCGGTGAGCCGCCGACCTTGGATACCAGCGCTTTTGCGAGGTCGCTTTTCGCTTCAACCAGATACCAGGGCTGCGCCGGATTGACTTCCGTCAGCACCAGATCCGCGCCGCTCCTGACGGCTGGTCCGTCGTTATTTGCGGTGCAAAAGCAGGTTGCGGCGGCCTGAGAGCAATTCACGGCAACGATAAAGAGCTGTTGCCGTCGCTGCTCATAACGGTGTTCACGGTAATCACCTTGCAGGAATACCCGGTCCTGCACCTCGATCGCGGCCATCTCGCAAGCGCGAACGCCGATGAAGGCACGTTTTGTGGCCTCGGGAACAACCGGGTGGATCAAATCCTCTCGGACATGAAACAGGGTCTCGCTGGGCGGCGACAGAAACTGTTTCCAGGTAGAGGGGCCCAGGTTGTATCCAAACCGGGATAGGTCGCCCCGGCGGGTCAGGCGGTAGCGACCGGCCTCCTGCTCGTCCCCATAGCCGACGGGCAGTTCCTCCATCGCATCATAAGTGACCGCACCGTCGCGAATGACCGGACCAATAACCTCGTAGGACTCCGCGTGCAGATGCTGCACAAACGCGTCCAGTTGCTCTGCGGTCCAGTGGATCATAGTTCCAGTGTAATCAGGCCGGGCGACGGCTTGAATTGATGTTGATCATCGATCCTTGAGTCTGTGAGCCTTGCTGGTCCCGGTTGAGCTTGATCCCCGTCATGCCAAGTGAAACTCAGGCACGTTATGCTGGACCCGCACACATGACCAAATCGAGAGTCGATGACAAAGGCCGGGCTTTCTATTGCAATCACCGGGGCCGGGGGCGCCGGCGCCATTTCCTGCGGCGAGATGTTGCTGCGGGCCTGGGCATCCACCGGTGGGCGTGGGCTGCTGCGCAAGGCTTTTGGCCCGCAGATTCGTGGTGGCGAGGCGGCGTCACTGGTGTCGCTGACTGACTCCGAGAATTACGTCGCCGCCACCGAGTACGATGTGCTGCTTGCCCTCGACTGGCTCAACTTCGAACGTTTTGAGGACGAGATTTGCCTGGCCGGGAATGCGCTGGTGATCTGTGAAGCGGCGGATGACGCCCCGGACACCGTAAAGTCCGCGCGCTTTCAGGAAGTCGCCTTCCGCCAGTTGGCGACCGAAAGCCATGAGGAGGGCCGCAGCAATATGCTGGCCCTTGGACTGCTGGGCCGCGCCCTGGATTTGTCGCTGGAAATCCTCTGTGAGCTGGCCGCGCAGCGTCTGGCTTCCCGGGCCCCGGCGTACCGGGATGCCGCCCGCGCCTGTATCGAACGTGGCTTTGCCCTCGAGACAGACCTGCCGCGCCCGGCGCCCGCCCGCGGCGCTCAGGGTGCCTGGTGTTTTAGCGGTAACCAGGCCGCTGCCTACGGTGCGCTGGACGCGGGAATCCGTTTTGTTGCCGCCTATCCGATTACCCCGGCGTCCGACCTGCTGGAGTGGATGGCGGGTCCGCTTGAGCAGCTCGGTGGTCGCCTGATCCAGGCCGAGGACGAACTGGCAGCCATCAATATGGCCCTGGGAGCTTCATTTGGCGGGGTGCCCGCGTTTACGGCGACCTCCGGCCCGGGGCTGGCACTGATGAGCGAGAGTATCGGCCTCGCGGTCGCCAGCGAGACACCGCTGTGTATCATCGACGTTCAGCGCGGCGGGCCC
>JANQGK010000330.1 GCA_028277365.1 Halieaceae bacterium
AGCCCAGGCGCCCGCCCAGGAAAGCATCTACCGCCACCTCGTTGGCGGCGTTCAGCTGAGCCATCGCCACGCCGCCCTGTTGCACCGCCTGGCGCGCCAAGCCCAGGCAGGGAAAGCGCGCCGTATCAGGGCGTTCGAAGTCGAGCCGGCCAACGTCAATGATATCAAGCTCAGCTACCCCTGAGCCAATGCGCTCCGGCCAGCCCAGGGCGTGGGCGATGGGCGTGCGCATGTCGGGATTTCCGAGCTGTGCCAGCACCGAACCATCCACGTACTGCACCATGCTGTGAATGATGCTCTGGGGATGCACCACGATGTCGATGGTGTCACTGCCCACGTCAAACAGCCAGCAGGCCTCCACCAGCTCCAGGCCTTTGTTCATCAAGGTGGCGGAGTCCACCGAGATCTTGCGGCCCATGGACCAATTGGGGTGGGCGCAGGCCTGGTCGGGTGTGGCAGCGGCCATCTGCTCCACGCTCCACTCCCGGAACGGGCCGCCGGAGGCGGTCAGCAGGATTTTCGCCACCCCGGCCATACCCACGGTGCCGTCATTGGCAGCGGGCAGGCACTGGAAAATCGCATTGTGTTCGCTGTCGATGGGCAGCAAGCGAGCGCCGTGCTCGGCCACCGCTTCCATAAACAGGTGCCCGGCCATGACCAGGGCTTCCTTATTGGCCAGCAGCACAGTTTTGCCGGCCCGCGCCGCCGCCAGGGTCGATTCCAGACCGGCAGCACCAACGATAGCCGCCATGACGACATCGACGTCTGGATGTGCAGCGACTTCCACCAGGCCGGCCTCGCCCGCCAGCACCTCGGTATCGGAGCCGGCCGCGGCCAACCGCGCGGCCAGGGCCTCGGCGCTGTCAGGGTCGGCCATCACAGCGAAGCGCGGCGGCTGGGCCAGGCACTGCTCAAAAAGGGTATCCACCGAGCGGTTGCCGGCCAGCGCAAAAAGCTCAAAGCGCTCCGGATGGCGGGCAACGACGTCGAGGGTGCTGACGCCAATGGAGCCGCTGCTGCCCAGCACGGTCACCCGTCTCATGACGGCAACCAGCCCGCCAGGATCAGCCCCAGGGCCACCACGGGCGCCGCTGCTGTAATGCCGTCAATACGGTCGAGGAAACCGCCGTGGCCAGGCAACAGGGTGCCGCTGTCCTTCACGCCGCGGTGGCGCTTGACCATACTCTCCAACAGATCTCCGACCACCGAGGCGGCGGCGCCGGACACCGCGATGGCAATCACGCCGGCCAGGCCGATGCGCTCCAGGCCCAACAGGCTGTGAGCCGCGATCGCCAGGCAAATGCAGGTGACCTGGCCGCCGATGACGCCTTCCCAGGATTTTCCGGGGCTGACGGTGGGCGCCAGCCGGGTTTTACCCCACTGACGGCCGGAGAAATAGGCGCCGATATCAGCCCCGGCCACCAGGATCACCATAGCCAGCAGCATCAGCTTGCCGTGCTCGTAACTGAGTAGGAATATCGCCGACAGCCAGGCGGGCACCAGCACCAGCAAGCCCATCAGCGCCAGCATCGGCCCGGTTCCCCACAGCGCACCGCTCATGGGATAGGTCTTAATCCACAACAGGGCAATGGCCCACCACAGGCAGGCCAGGCCCAGCACCGGCTGCAGCCGTTCGAGCTGTGGCGTACCCGCCAGGTCCGCATAGACATACAGGCCCGCCATAGCCGCCAGCGCCAGCGCCAGAAAACCGATGCGCAAGCCGAGCGACCGGAAGCCCGCCAGCCGGCTCCACTCCCAGCTGGCGATGGCCACGACCAGTGCAAACACCAGGGCCAGGCCTGGCAGCGGCAACAGCACCACGGCGGCGATAAGGCTGCCGGCCAGCGCCAGACCGGTGGCGATGCGCTGTTTCAGCTTATGGCGCATCGGCAGTCTCCCGCAGGCCGAAACGGCGCTCGCGGCCGCTGAAATCCTCCAGTGCCAGCGCCAGATCCCGGGCCCCGAAGTCGGGCCACAGGGTCTCTGTGAAGTACAGTTCGCTGTAGGCAAACTGCCAGAGCATGAAATTGCTGACCCGGTGATCGCCGCCGGTGCGAATGCACAGGTCCGGGGCCGGCAGGTCAGTGAGGCAGGTCTCCGCGTGCAGCAGCTCCGGGGTGATGGCGTCGGCCTCGATTTCTCCTGCCGCCAGCCGCTCTGCCACCCGCCGTGCGGCACGGGCGATATCCCAGCGACCGCCGTAGTCGGCGGCGATCACCAGGGTGGTTTCGGTATTGTCGGCAGTCATGGCCTCAGCCTCGGACATCAGCGCCTGCAGACGCTTGCTGAAGCGATAGCGCTCACCGATGAAGCGAATGCGGATGCCGTGCTTGTGCAGGGCGCGAGTCTCGTTGCGCAGATAGCGCATGAACAGGGGCAGCAGGTAGCGCACCTCGCTCCTGGGGCGGCCCCAGTTCTCGCTGCTGAAGGCAAACAGGGTCAGAACCTTCACGCCCTGCTCGTT
>JANQGK010000108.1 GCA_028277365.1 Halieaceae bacterium
GGGTGCTGGTGGAGGTGGTGGACCATTCCGAGCTGCCCCCGGAAAAGCTCAAGCCGGCGCTGGAAATCCTCGACGCGGAGCCGCTGGTCAGCGCGCCGGTGCTGGCCCTGTGCAACTGGGCCGCCGAGTACTACCGCCACCCCCTCGGCGAGGTGTTTGCCGCGGCCTTTCCCAGCGGGCTGCGACGCGGCAAGGCCAGCGGCGCCGACACGGAACCCGCGTGGCGCCTCAGCCGGCGCGGTAAGGGCCTGCCCGAAGGGGCGCTCAAGAGTGCGCCGCGCCAGGCCGAGCTGCTGGCGGACTTACAGCAGCAGCCTGCGCTGAGCTGGGACCAGCTGAAATCACGAGGCCATACTACGGCGACCCGGCGCGCCCTCAGGGAAAAAGGTCTTATCGAGGAGTATCAGCGCCCCATCCAGGAGGCACCACCTGCATGGACAGCCGGCCCCGATCTCAGCCCCGAGCAGGCGGCCGCGCTGGACGCCATCGACAGCCATCGCTTCACGGGCTACCTGTTGCACGGGGTGACCGGCAGCGGCAAAACCGAGATCTATCTGAAACTGATCGAACGCGCCCTGGCCGCTGGCCGCCAGGCGCTGTTGCTGGTGCCGGAAATCGGCCTGACCCCACAATTGGCAGAGCGCCTGTCGCAGCGCTTCGATGCCGAGATCGCCGCCCTGCATTCGGGGCTGGCCGACGGCGCCCGGGAGGCGGCCTGGGAAGCAGCGCGCAGCGGGCGCGCCCACGTCGTGATCGGCACCCGTTCGGCGGTTTTCGCCAGCCTGGCCCGGCCGGGACTGATCGTGGTGGACGAGGAGCACGACGCCTCCTTCAAACAACAGGATGGCTTCCGCTATTCCGCCCGCGACCTGGCCGTGAAGCGCGCTCAACTCGAAGACGTGCCGGTAGTGCTGGGCAGCGCCACCCCCAGTCTGGAATCACTGCAGAATGCCCGCACCGGACGCTACCAATACCTGCGGCTGACAGCGCGCATCGGCGCCGCCCGCCTGCCCGCTGTGGATATTGTCGATGTGCGACGCCTGCCCCTGCGCGGTGGACTCTCCGAGGCTCTGCTCGCTGCCGTCGCCGCTGAACTGGAGGCCGGCAACCAGGCCCTGCTGTTTCTCAACCGGCGCGGCTACGCCCCCACACTGCAGTGCCACGACTGCGGCTTTATCGCTCACTGCCGCCATTGCGATGCTCGCCTGACCCTGCACCGCGCCGCCCGCGAGCTGCGCTGCCATCACTGCGAGTGGCGCACACCGCTGCCGGAGCGCTGCCCCAACTGCCAGAGCCGCGCCCTCAACGCCCGCGGTGTTGGTACCGAGCAGGCCGAGAGAGTATTGCAGGAGCACTTCCCCGGACACCCTATTCACCGGGTTGACCGCGACTCGATGCAAAAGCGCGGCGCCATGGCAGCGCTGATGAAAACCGTCAACAGTGGCGAACCCTGCATCCTGCTGGGCACCCAGATGCTGACCAAGGGGCACCATTTCCCCGGCGTGACCCTGGTGGGCCTGCTGGACACGGACGCCGCGCTGTTCAGCGCCGATTTCCGCGGCCCCGAGCGCATGGGCCAGCTCATCACCCAGGTGTCCGGTCGGGCGGGGCGGGCCCAACGACCGGGGCGCGTGATGCTGCAAACGCATTACCCTGACCACCCTCTGTTGCGCACCCTGCTGGAAAAGGGTTACGACGACTACGCGGCTGAGCTGCTGACAGAGCGCGAGCAGCTATCGCTGCCGCCCTTCGGCCAATTGCTGATGCTGCGCGCGGAGGCGGCAAGCCTCGACAGCGCGGAACAGTTTCTGGCCGGCCTGCGCCGGGCCACCGCGACGGGCAATGCCCAGCTGATCGGCCCGCTGCCGGCCCCCATGCAGCGCCGCGGCGGACGCTTCCGGGCCCAGTTGCTGGGACTGGCCACTACAAGGGCCGCTCTTCAGCAATTGGCGGTACAGCTGGTGGGCGCCGCGGAAGACTCCCCTGCCGGCAAGCGGCTGCGCTGGTCGCTGGATATCGACCCCACCGAAAGTTAGTGGAAACAGCTCACCGCCAGGGCATCCCGGTAGCAATAGCCTACGCTGTCAGGGATAATGGCCGCCCTCTGAAATCTCACGCTTCTATATAAATGAAGGAACACCTGAGCGAGCTTATCGGCCAGGCCCTGGACAGCCTGGTGAGCGACGGCGACCTGCCCACCGATATCGAGCCCAACATCCAGCTGGAGCGCACCCGCGACCCGGCCCACGGCGACCTTGCCAGCAATATCGCCCTGACGCTGGCCAAACGCGCAGGCTGCCCGCCCCGCGACCTGGCTGCGCGCATCTGCGAGGCCCTGCCGGCCTCAACGCAGCTCGCCAAAACCGAAATCGCCGGCCCCGGCTTCATCAACTTCTTTCTCACCGACGCCAGCAGCGCCGCCATCGTCCAGCACATTTTGGAAGCGGGCGAGGCCTTCGGCCGCAGCGATACAGGCCAGGGCCGCAAGGTGCAGGTGGAGTTTGTCTCGGCCAACCCCACCGGGCCGCTACATATCGGCCACGGTCGTCAGGCCGCTCTCGGCGACAGCGCCGCGCGCCTGCTGGAAGCCACCGGCTGGGAGGTGAGCCGCGAATTCTACTACAACGACGCCGGCGAGCAGATCAACAACCTGGCCCGCTCGGTCCAGGCCCGGGCCCGTGGCCTGGACCCCGAATCCGCGGACTGGCCGGAGGATGGCTACGGGGGTGAATACATCGTCGACGTGCCCCGGGATTATCTGGCCGGCGCCCACGTGGATGCGGAAGACAAACATGCCGACGCCGCCGGCGACCCGGACGACCTGGACGCCATCCGCGAGTTCGCCGTGGCCTACCTGCGCCACGAGCAGGACCTGGATCTGAAGGCCTTCAGCGTGGCCTTCGACGTGTTCTTCCTGGAGTCTTCCCTATACAACTCCGGCGAGGTGGAAGACACCGTGCAGGCATTGGTCAGCCGCGAGCAGACCTACGAGGAAGACGGGGCCCTGTGGCTCAAGACCACCGGCTACG
>JANQGK010000164.1 GCA_028277365.1 Halieaceae bacterium
GACCTGGAGCTGCCGCGCCACGGGCTGCAGGTGGTGCCTTACGAGGGCGGCGTAAGCTTCACCCGGGACGGTGACTACTTCGGCAACTACGGCGACCACGAACGCCAGTACCGGGAGATGGCACGCCACTCGGTGCGCGATGCCAACGCCTATGATCGCTTCTCCGCCGATGTGATGCGCCAGACCCGGCTGATCCGCAAATACCTGATGACCACGCCGCCGGATCCCACCTCCTTCAAGCCGCGAGACATCAAGGGCCTGTTGGAGCTGGCCGAATCCTTCACGGACATGGGTGATGAGGGCCTGCTGGATACCCTGCGCTTCTGGACCATGAGCATCGGCGACTACCTGGACGAGTATTTCGAGACCGACCTGATCAAAGCTCATATGGCCGGCAGCGGTATTATCGGCACGGCACTGGGGGTGTATTCGCCGGGCACTGCCTACGTGCTGCTGCACCACTACATGGGGGACGTGGACGGCAGCATCGGCGCCTGGGGTTTCGCCCGTGGCGGCATGGGCGCGGTGGCCGATGCTCTCGCCGCGAGCCTCAAGTCCTTCGGCGGCGAGATCGTCTGCGATGCCGACGTGCACCGGGTGATCGTCAAGGGCGGCCGCGCGGTGGGCGTGGCGCTGGCTGATGGCACCGAGTATCACGCCGATACCGTGGTCTCCAACCTCGATCCCAAGCGCACCTTCCTCGAGTGCTTTGATGAGAGCGACCTGCCCGCCGAGGTAGTGCAGCGGGCGAAGCACTTCAAGATTCGCGGCTCCTCGGGCAAGCTCAATATCGCCCTGGATGGTCTGCCGACGTTCCCGGCGCTACCCAAGGGCACGCCGCTGATGATCACCGACATGCACGCCAGCGAGAGCCTGTTTGAACTGGAGCGCGCCTACGACGACTGGAAGGCGGGCACCTGGTCGCAAGACCCCTATTTCGACATGCTGATCCCCACCCAGGTGGACCCCACCATGGCGGCCCCGGGCAAGCACATGATGACCGTGTTCGTGCAGTACTGCCCGCCGAAGCTGGCGGACGGGCCCTGGACGCCGGAGAAGCGCGACGCTTTCGGCAAGACCGTGATCGACAAGATTGCCCGCTACAGCCCCGACTTCAAGGACCTGATTCTGGATGTGGAAATCCGCACCCCCAACGAGATCGACAACGAAGTGGGACTCACGGAAGGCAATATCTTCCAGGGCGAGCTGACCTTCGACCAGCTCTTGTTCAACCGTCCCTTCCCGGGTTACGCCCAGTATCGCGGCCCGGTTGAAGGCATGTATATGTGCGGCTCCGGCACCCACCCCGGTGGTGGGGTAATGGCGGCACCCGGGGCCAATGCCGCGCGGGAAATTCTGATGGACTTGAAGAAACCCAATGTCGTGCCCGAGGGCTACCTCGATGACTGATTCTCATCGCGACAAGCGCTACGACACCATCATCATCGGCGCCGGCCACAACGGCCTGGTCTGCGCGGCCTACCTGGCGAAGGCCGGGCACAGGGTGCTGGTGCTGGAGGCTGCCGGTCACCCGGGTGGCGCCGCCGCCACCCGCGAGTTTCACCCGGGCTTTAAGGTGTCCAGCGGCGCCCACCTGTTGACGCAGCTCAACCCCACCGTGGCGAAGGATCTGAGGTTGGCGAGCCATGGGCTCGAGTACGCCGCCCGCGATCTCAAGACCGTGGCCCTGGATGACAACGGCCAGCACCTGGTGATTGATGGCGGTGCGGTAGCGGGTGTCTCAGACGACGATGCGTCTGCCTATGCACGCTTCCACGCCCAGAACCAGCGCTTCGGCAAGGTGCTGGACGGCTTCTTCAACCGCCGCCAGCCCACCCTGGTCAAGCGAAGCTGGGATGACGCCATCTCCCTGGTCAAGCTGGGCTGGTCCCTGAAGCGCCTGGGTAAGGCCGATATGCAGGATTTGATGAGGGTGGGTCTCATCAACATATACGACGTGGCCAATGAACACTTCGACAGCGAATTGCTGAAGGCCGCGGTAGCCATGGACGGAGTACTGGGGTCCCACATGGGACCGCGCTCACCGAACACCGTGTACGGCTACCTGCATCGCCATATCGGCGATTGCTGGGGCAGCACCGGCCCGGCGCTGGTACGCGGTGGCATGGGGAATCTCGGTAGCTGTTTTGCCAATGCGGCCCGCGGCTTCGGCGCCGAGATCCGCTGTGACAGCCGCGTGGCCCTGGTCGACATGGAGGACTGCCGCGCCACCGGCGTCACCCTGGACAGCGGCGAATCGCTGCGGGCCGACAGGGTGGTCTCCAACGTCGACCCGAAGACCACCTTCGAAAAGCTGGTGGGCTACCCCAGCCTCGATGCGGGCTTCGCCCGCCGGGTGCACAATTTCCGCAGCCGCGGTGTTGCCGCCAAGTTGCATCTGGCCCTGGATGCGCTGCCGGCATTTCGCGGCCTGGACGCGGCGCTGGCCGGCGAGCGCCTGCTGCTGGCGCCGTCCATGGACCATATCGAACACGCCTTCAATCACGCCAAGTACGGTGAGTACTCCCAGGCACCGGTCATGGAAATCTCCGTTCCCACGGTACACGACGACAGCCTGGCGCCGTCCGGCAAACACGTGCTGTCGGCGGTGGTGCAGTTTGCGCCCTATGCCCTCAGGGGCGGTTGGGACAGCGCCCGAGACGCCTTCACGCAGATTGCGCTGGACCAGCTCGAGCACTACGCCCCGGGCATCGGCGGTCAGGTGCTGGCCGCAGAGCTGAGCACGCCCGTCGACCTGGAGCGGGAGTTCGGCATGGCCGGAGGCCATTGGCACCACGGCGAAATCGCCCTGGACCAGGCCCTGCTGATGCGGCCCATACCGGGCGCTCACCAGTACAGCACCCCGATTCCGGGCCTGTATTTATGCGGCGCCGGCTCCCACCCGGGCGGCGGCGTCATGGGCCTGGCCGGGCGCAACGCGGCCCGGGCGGTGATCAAGCAAAAGAAGTTTTCACAGGAGCACGCCGCATGAGCTTGCCAGCCCACGATGAACGCATGGTCGTGCCAACGCCCTTCGCCCCCAGGGTGCAGGCCATGTGCCAGACCAACGACTGGTATATCTGGGCCGGCTACACCACGCCCAACACCTTCGAAGAGGTGGGTCTCGAGTACTTCGCCATGCGCAACTCCACGGGCGTATTCGACCTGTGCCCCATGACCAAGTACCGCATCACCGGGCCCGATGCCGAGGCCTTCCTCAACCGGGTGATGGTGCGCGACGTGCGCAAGATCAAGCCTAAGCGGGTCGGCTACACGGTCTGGTGTACCGACGAGGGCATGGTGCACGACGATGGCACACTCTTTCACCTCAGCGAGGGCGAGTACCGACTCTGCGCCCAGGAACGCTGCATGGACTGGCTGCAGTGGTCGGCCCTGGGTTTCGATGTGGATATCGTCGATGAAACCGCGGACATTGCCGCGCTGGCCGTGCAGGGGCCCACCTCCTGCGCCACCCTGCGCAATATGGGTCTTAAGGGCATCGAGAACCTCAAGCCCTTCGGTATCGCCAGCTTTCCTTTCAACGGTGCCGAACTGACGGTATCCCGCACCGGCTACACAGGCGATCTGGGATACGAGCTGTGGATCGATCCGGAGCAGGCGCTGCCCCTGTGGGATGCCCTGTTCGCCGCTGGCCGCGAACTGCTGATCCGCCCGGTGGGCTCCGAGGCCCTACGCATTGCCCGCATCGAGGCCGGCTTCATCATGGCCGGTCAGGATTTCGTGCCGGCGGAGCAAGTGGTGCGCCACGGCCGCGCCCGCAGCCCTTTTGAGCTGGGTCTGGGCTGGCTGGTGGATTTTGACAAGGGGCCCTTTACCGGCCGCAACGCGCTGCTGAGAGAGCAGCGCCAGGGTTCCCGCTACCGCTTTGTGGTGCTCGACGTGGAAGGTAACAAACCCGCCGAACACAGCTTCATCCTGGACAAGCACGGCCGCACTATCGGCCACGTGACCTCCGCAGCCTGGTGTCCGACGGCGAAAACCAATATCGCCCTGGCTTCCGTGAGCATGCCCTGGGGCCGGCAGGACGACGAGATGTACGCCGAGATCTACTACAACCGCGAGCTGCACTGGACGCGCCTGCTGTCTCGCTGCCGGGTGCGCAAGGGTCCGGTGTTCGACCCGCCCCGGCGCCGCGCCACACCCGCGCCCCAGCTCTAATGACAGTCAGCTACCGAATCATGGGCATGCCAGAAGCGCTGGCTAGCGCGCTAGAGTACGATATCCGGATCGAATCCTCGCCCACGGCGGATTCTTCAAACCGCTAGCGTGAACGGCAAGGCATGACCATTGAGACCACTATGACCAAGACCCCACTGGAAGAAGCCAGAACCTATCTTGAACGGCACCCGGATCTGGGGTCCCTGGAAATCCTGTCACCGGACATGAACGGCATCCTGCGGGCCAAGCGTATCGCCCGCGAGGAGATAGAAACCTTTTTCAGCCGCGGCCTGACCGGCCCCGGTACTACCCCGATCATGAACACCCTGGGCGACTGCTGTATGCCGCTGGGATTCGGCACCCTGGACGGCGACCCGGACAAGGCCATCCACCCGGTGCCCGGGACCCTGGCGCCGATCCCGTGGCTGTCCTCCCAGACCCATCAGGTGCTGGCTCACTGGACCGAGCTGGACGGCGCGCCCCTGTGGTGGAACTCCCGCACGCTGCTGGCGAAGGCACTGGAGCCGCTCACGGCCATGGGACTCAAGGTGGTGGTGGCCACGGAGGTGGAGTTCTACCTGCTGGAGCACGGCGACGACCCGGTACCGCAGCCGCGC
>JANQGK010000239.1 GCA_028277365.1 Halieaceae bacterium
ACGCACAGGTGGTTCACGGTGCGCCCTTCGACGTGTTGCTCGCCGCCGACAGCGCGCGGCCTGGGCGCCTGCAGCGGGAAGGTTTCGCCCTGGGCGCGCCGCGTACCTACGCCATCGGCCAACTGGTGCTGGCCTATCAGCCGCGGCTGGCCGCAGTGGCGAGACAGGGCATTGCCGCGCTGTTGTCCAGCCCCGACCTCAATTTGGCCATCGCCAACCCGGAACTTGCGCCCTACGGGGTTGCCGCCGAGGCGGTGTTGGCGCGCACGCCCGCTGCCCGGCCCCGTCTGCTGACCGGCGCCAATGTCGGCCAGGCCATGCAGATGTGGGTCACCGGCGGCGCCGATGCCGCCTTCGTCGCCGCTTCCTTCCGGCCCGCACAGCACTTGCCGGTACCGCCGGGATGGTATCCACCTATCGAACAGCAGGCGCTGGTACTGGCGAGTACACGGCATGTCACCCGGGCCAGGGCTTTCCTCGACTGGCTGACCGGGCCGACGGCGCGCGACATCATTCGCGCCGAAGGTTACTCGTTGCCGGATAACAGCGATGCTTGATGCACTCTGGCTGACCTTAAAACTGGCGACGGTCAGCACCCTGTGGCTGTTGCTGCTGGGTACACCGCTGGCCTGGTGGCTGGCGCGGCGCCGCAGCCTGCTCAGCACCCTGGTCGAGGCCGTGGTCGCCCTGCCACTGGTCTTGCCACCGACCGTGCTCGGCTTTTACCTGCTGATCGCCTTCGCGCCGCAGTCCGGCCTGGCCCAGGCCTGGCAGGCCCTCACCGGCAGCCGGCTGGCCTTCAGCTTCAGCGCGCTGGTGATGGGTTCGGTCCTGTATTCCCTGCCCTTTGTGGTTCAGCCCCTGCAGGCGGCGTTTCGCCAGGTACCCGCTTCGCTGCTGGAGGCCGCCGCCACCCTGGGTGCAGGCCCGCTGGACCGCTGGCGCAGCCTGGTGCTACCCCTGTGCCGGCCCAGCTTCCTGGCCGCCGCCAGCCTGGGCTTTGCCCACACCGTGGGGGAGTTCGGTGTGGTGCTGATGATTGGCGGCAATATCCCCGGCGAAACCCAGGTACTCTCCATCGCCCTCTACGACCGGGTCGAGGCGCTGGATTTTGCCGCGGCCCACCAGCTCGCCGCCGGGCTGGTGCTGTTCTCGCTGGTCACCCTGTTCCTGCTGTATCGCTCCAGCGGTCGCTGGTCGGTGCGCACGTGAGCGAAGTGGGTCTCGATATCACGCTGGCGCGGGGCGACTTTTCCCTGTCCGTCGATACCGTGCTGCCCGACGGTGCTGTCACCGGCATCTACGGCGCCAGCGGTAGTGGTAAAACCAGCCTTTTGTCCTGTATCGCCGGCCTGCTGCGCGGTGAACCCGGCAATGCCGTCCGCGTCGGCGCGGACCGGCTGGAGGGCGAGGGCGAATGGCTGCCGCCGGAAGCCCGCGGCGTCGCCTATGTATTTCAGGACGCGCGCCTGTTCCCGCACCTGGACGTGGCCGGCAACCTGGATTTCGCCCTCAGGCGTCGCCGCCGCCCGGGACCCGGGCTGGCTGAAGTAAGCGAGTGGCTCGGCATCACCGGCCTGCTCACACGACGTGCGGGCGACCTCTCACGCGGCCAACAGCAGCGGGTGGCGATTGCCAGGGCGCTGCTGTCGGGCCCACGGCTGGTGTTGATGGACGAACCGCTGGCCAATATCGACGTCAGCGGCCGGCGCGACATTCTCACGCGGCTGGCGCGGGTGCGGCGGGAGCTTTCCGTGCCAATGATCTATGTGAGCCATGACATGGCCGAGCTGGCAGAACTGGCCGACCACCTGCTGGTGCTGGAGGAGGGCCGACTGGTGGCAGAGGGCCCGCTACTGGAGCTGTCATCGCAGTTGGAACTGGCGCTGTCACACCAGGAACAGGCGGCAGCCGTGCTGCGAGCCCAAGTCGCAGAGCACGACCCGGACTACGGCCTCAGCCGTTTACTGTTTGAGGGTGAGACTTTGTGGGTCAACCAGCTGGAGCTGCCGCCGGGAACGTCTCTGCGCCTGCGACTGCCGGCGCGGGATATCAGCCTGTGTCGGGAGCGCCCCAGCCAGACCAGCATTCTCAACCTGCTGCCGGTGCGGGTGACGGGAATCGAGCCGGGGCAAGACAGCCGGGTGCTGGTGCAGCTGGCGGTAGGCCGGCAACGACTGCTGGCGCGCATCACCCGCAAGTCACTCGACGCGCTCGAGCTCGCGGTGGGTGACGACATAGTCGCGCAGGTAAAAAGTGTGGCGCTCCTGAACGACAGCCGCGATGACTGAGCATCCTTACGATCCACTCACTCCGGAGCTGGTGATGGAAGCGGTGGAATCCCGCGGCCTGGTCTGCGATGCGCGGCTGCTGGCGCTCAACAGTTATGAGAACCGCGTCTACCAGGTGGGCATCGAGGAGGGCGAGCCGCTGATCGCCAAGTTCTATCGGCCCGGGCGCTGGAACCGCGAGCAGATCGAGGAGGAGCACCGCTTCACCCGCGAACTGGTGGATGCCGATATCTCAGTGGTGGCACCACTGAGTTACGACGGTGAGACCATCGGAGAGTATGCCGGCTTCAGCTTCGCCCTGTTCCGACGCCGGGGCGGCCACGCGCCGGAGCTGGACAACCCCGACAACCAGCTGGTGCTGGGGCGTACCGTGGGCCGCATACACGCCGTCGGCCGCGCCGAGAATTTTCAACATCGGCTGACACTGACCCCACAGCGCTGGCTGCAGGACAGCTACCAGTTCGTGGCGGAACACTGTATCCCCGCCGACCTGCGCACCGCCTATGTGACTCTCGCCGAGGACCTGGCCACGCGGGTCGTGGAGCACTACCGGGATGTGGAGACTATCCGCTGCCACGGCGACTGCCACGTGGGCAACATACTCTGGCGCGACGACACCGCCCATTTTGTCGACCTGGATGATTGCGTGATGGCGCCGGCGGTGCAGGACCTGTGGATGTTCCTCAGCGGCGAGCGTGCCCAGCAGCTCGCGCAACTCGATGAGCTGCTGGCGGGTTACGAGGAATTCTGCGACTTCAACCCGGCGGAGCTGAAGCTGATCGAGTCACTGCGCACCATGCGCATGGTGCACTACGCGGCCTGGCTCGGCCGGCGCTGGTCCGACCCCGCGTTCCCGAAGAGTTTTCCCTGGTTCGGCGACGCCCGCTACTGGTCCAGCCATATTCTGGAGTTGCGCGAACAGCTGGCAGCGTTTGACGAACCACCGCTGGCGCTCAGCCCGCAGTACTAATCCCTGGGGCCGGGGAACACCAGGGCGCGCAGCCAGTTCCAGAAGCCATTCTCGCTCAGCAGGTCGCGCTCCACCGCGTCGAAGAAGCGGTCCAGCGCCACCGGGTCGGCGAAGAAATCGGCGCGGGTCTTGAAGCCCTGCTGCGGGTCCAGTTCCTTCACCACCTGCGCCGGGTTGCCGGCCACCACCACGTTGGGCGGCACATCGCGCGTCACCACGGCACGCGCCGCTACCACGCTGTTCTCACCCACGGTCACGCCTTTCAACACCGTGGCGTGATCGCCGATCCAGGCGTTGTTGCCGATGTGCACCGGCCTCACCCGTTCATCGCGCGCCGTGCGGTCGTAGATGCCGTGCCAGTCGGAGTCGGTAATGTAGGCGCCGTTGGCAATCATCACGCTGTCGCCAATGGTGATTTCATCCGAGGCGCTGATGCGGGTGCCGGGGCTGACCAGCACATAGTCGCCGAGGGTGATGCTGCCGGTGTCCAGCTCCCGGCCCCACACGCCGATGCTGACCGGGGCCGCCCGCTCACCGATCAGAGTGACGCACTTGCCGATGCGGATATTGGGCCCGGAGATCTTCACATACCAGGGGCTCATGATGGTGTGATGGTCGCCGAGGTAGTCGCAGACGGGGCGGATGAAGTGCTCCGCGTACCAGTGCCGAAATCTCAGGTAGGCTTTCTTGACCCAGTAAGGCCGCAGGTCCTTGCGCATAGCTTTGTTGTCGGGCGGGAGGCGGCCTATCATGGCAGGCCAGTCAGCCAACATCAAACCGCACCACAATGCAGGGTAACTCCCGCGAAGTCAGCAGTAGCCAGCAGGGCTGCCACGAGCAGCTCGAAGCAGTTGTGCGCAAGCATCTTGCTCAGGCCAGCCGCCGCCCGCCGGCCGCGCACACGGTCGCTGCTTTTGAGTCCGTGCATGCGCAGGTGGAAGCGTCCGGCAAGCCGCTGGTGCTGGACTCCTACTGCGGCACCGGTATGAGTACCGCCCTGCTGGCCCAGCGCCATGCGGACTGCCTGGTCATCGGTATCGACAAGTCGGCCCACCGGCTACAGAAACACGAGGCCGGCGCACAGGGCCACTACCTGTTGGTGCAGGCCGACTGCGGAGATTTCTGGCGCCTGGCCCTGGCGGCGGGCTGGCGTGCTGACCACCACTACCTGCTCTACCCCAACCCCTGGCCCAAGCCCGGCCAGTTCAAGCGCCGCATACACGGCTCCGCGGATTTCCCGACGCTGCTGGCCCTCGGCGGCGTCATCGAACTCCGCAGCAACTGGCAGGTCTATGTAGAAGAGTTTGCGCAGGCACTGGCACTGGCCGGCGTGGAAGCGCAGGCGGAGCTGTTCACGGCTGCACAACCACTCACCCTATTTGAGCGTAAATACGCAGGCAGCGGCCACCATCTGTGGCGCTGCTGGTGCCAACTGGGCCACAATACGCCCCCACGCGCCGCGGAACACCAGACGAGGTAAGCCGCATGATGCACGCAAGCGCCGATCCCATTTGGGACCGGATACGTAAGGAAACCGAGGCCGAAGTGGCGAAGGAGCCCATCCTCGCCAGCTTCCTGCACTCCACCATCCTCAACCACAGCAAGCTGGAATCCGCGCTGAGCTTCCACCTCGCACATATGCTGGACAGCCAGACGGCACCGGCCATGCTGCTGCGGGAAGTGATCGAGAACGCGTTTTCATCCTGCAAGTCTATCGGCGAAGCCATCCGTGCCGACCTGGTGGCCATCGAGGAGCGCGACTCAGCCTGCAACAGCCTCTACGTGCCCTTCATCTACTTCAAGGGTTTTCACGCCCTGCAAGCCCACCGCGTGGCCAACTGCCTGTGGAATGACGGCCGGCAGTCCATGGCGCTGTTTTTCCAGAACCGCGTGTCCACCAAGTTCCAGGTCGACATTCACCCGGCAGCAAAACTGGGCCGGGGGATCATGCTGGACCACGCCACCAGCGTGGTAATCGGCGAGACCGCCGTGGTGGGCAACAACGTGTCCATCCTGCAGTCGGTCACCCTGGGCGGCACCGGCAAGGAAGAGGGCGACCGCCACCCCAAGGTGGGAGACGGCGTGCTGATTGCCGCCGGCGCCAAGATTCTCGGCAACATCTGCGTCGGCGAAGGTGCCAAGGTTGGCGCCGGCAGCGTGGTGTTGCAGGAAGTGCCGCCGCATACCACCGTGGCCGGAGTTCCGGCGAAGATCGTCGGCCGCCCCAGTTCCGATTCGCCAGCGCTGGATATGGACCAGTCATTCCCGTGCGGTGAAGACCCCGTCATATAAGCCTGGCGTCCAGCGAGGTTCCCGTGTGGGGAAGGTCCTGTCATTTAGACGGGGCGACCAGCGAGGTTCCCTTGCGCGGATGACCCCGTTATCTAACCGCCGTGCTATTGATGGTACTGGGGTGAGAGTTCCTGCACCGCGTCGACGAAGGCGGTGACGTGCTCGGGGTTGATGTCCGGCGTAATACCGTGACCCAGGTTGAACACGTGTCCGTCGCCCGCACCATAGCTTGCCAGAATACGGCCGACTTCAGCGCGAATCTTTTCCGGCTCTGCCCGTAGCCAGGCCGGATCCATATTCCCCTGCAGTGCCACCCGGTCGCCGACCCGGGCGCGGGCAGAACCAATGTCTGTGGTCCAGTCGAGGCCCAGGCAGTCAGCCCCGGTATCCGCCATGGCTTCCAGCCACTGGCCGCCATTCTTGGTGAACAGGATCACCGGCACTTTACGCCCTTCCGACTCGCGGGTGAGCTGGTCCATGGCCCGCTTCATGTAGGCCAGCGAAAACTCCAGGTAGGCCCGGTCGCCCAGGGCACCGCCCCAGGTGTCGAAAATCTGCACCGCCTGCGCGCCCGCCTCGATCTGGGCGTTCAGGTAATCCGCCACCGAGTCCGCCAGTACGCCCAGCAGCTGGTGCATCAGCTCCGGCTGGTTGAAGGCCAGGGTCTTGGCACGGGCGAAGTCGCGGGAGCTGCCACCCTCGATCATGTAAGTCGCCAGCGTCCAGGGGCTGCCGGAAAAACCGATCAGCGGCACGCTGCCGTCCAGCGCCTCGCGGATGGTGCTGACCGCCTTGACCACGTAATCGAGATCGCGGCGGGCATCGACCACCTTTAGCGCGCCGATCTCCGCTTCGGTGCGCACCGGCTTGTGGAAGCGCGGGCCTTCACCTTCCACAAAATGCAGGCCCAGGCCCATGGCATCGGGGATGGTGAGAATATCGGAGAACAGGATGGCGGCATCCATCGGGTAGCGGCGCAGCGGCTGCAGGGTCACCTCGCAGGCCAGCTCTGCATTCATGCAAAGATCCATAAAAGAGCCGGCCTGCTCGCGGGTGGCCCGGTACTCGGGCAGGTAGCGCCCGGCCTGGCGCATCATCCACATGGGTGTGCGGTCCACGGGTTCGCGCGTCAGCGCCCGCAGGAAGCGATCATTTTTGAGCTCAGTCATCAGACGTCCAGGTAGTCGAGAATCCCTTCCGCGGCCTGGCGGCCTTCCCAGATCGCGGTGACCACCAGGTCGGAACCGCGCACCATGTCCCCGCCGGCAAATACCTTGGGGTTGGTGGTCTGGAATTTGTAGGTCTGCTCTTCGGGGGCGATCACGCCGTCCCATTCATTGGTTTTTATGTCGGCATCATTGAACCATGCGGGCGGGTCCGGTTGGAAGCCAAAAGCAATCACCACCGCATCGGCAGGTAACACCTCTTCGCTGCCGGGGATCGGCTCGGGGCGGCGACGGCCGCTGTCATCGGGCTCACCAAGGCGGGTTTCCACTACTTTCACACCCACCACGCCGTTTTCATCGCCGATGATCTCTACCGGCTGACGGTTGAACAGGAAGGTCACCCCTTCCTCGCGGGCATTCTTCACCTCGCGGCGGGAACCCGGCATGTTTTCCTCGTCGCGGCGATAGGCACAGATTACCGATACCGCCTGCTGCCGTACCGCGGTGCGCACACAGTCCATCGCCGTATCACCACCGCCGAGCACCACCACGCGCTTGCCGGCAAGGTTGACGTAGGCATCGTCCGGCTGCTGGAAGCCCATGTTGTGGTTCACATTGCCTACCAGGTAAGGCAGAGCCTCGTAGACGCCCGGGATACTCTCGCCGGGGAAGTTCCCCTTCATGTACTTGTAGGTGCCCATGCCGAGGAACACCGCGTCGTATTCTTCCAGCAGCTGCGCCGGGCTGACATCCCGCCCCACCTCGGTGTTAAGGCGAAACTCCATGCCCATGCCCTCGAAGATATCCCGGCGCCGGGTCATAACGGATTTCTCCAGCTTGAACTCCGGGATACCAAAGGTCAGCAGGCCGCCGATTTCCGGGTAGCGATCGAACAGCACCGGCTTGACGCCGGCGCGCACCAGCACGTCTGCACAGCCCAGGCCTGCGGGACCGGCACCGATGATGGCCACTTTTTTGCCGGTGGGCTCAACGTCCGACAGGTCCGGGCGCCAGCCCATGGCCAGGGCGGTATCGGTGATGTACTTCTCGGTAGAACCGATGGTCACCGCGCCGAAACCGTCCTCCAGGGTACAGGCACCCTCGCAGAGCCGGTCCTGGGGGCAGATGCGGCCGCAGACTTCCGGCAGCGTGTTGGTCTGGTGCGACAGCTCGGCGGCTTCAAAGATATTCCCCTCGGCAATCAGCTTGAGCCAGTTGGGAATGAAGTTGTGCACCGGACACTTCCATTCGCAGTAGGGGTTGCCGCACTCCAGGCAGCGGTGGGCCTGGCTGCTCACCTGGCTATCGGTGTATTCCTCGTAGATTTCGACGTACTGGGTCTTACGCTCCTGCAGCGTCTTCTTGTCCGGGTCGCGGCGGCCCACATCGATGAACTGGAAATCATTGGCGAGACGGTCTGTCATGGCATCAATCCGTGTTTCTCAGTCGCGACAGCAGGCGGTCGAGATCTGCTGCCTTGGGTTTTACCAGCCAGAACTTGCCGATGTAGTCGGTAAATTCCTCCAGCAGGGTCCGGCCCCAGCGCGAGCCGGTTTCCTCGACGAACTCGCCGATCATGGCGCGCAGGTGGTGCCGGTAGGGTTCAAAGGTTTCCGTGGAAATCCGATGAATCTCGACCAGTTCGCTGTTGTAGCGGTCAATAAAGCCGCGGTCCTCGTCCAGCACGTAGGCAAAGCCACCGGTCATGCCGGCGCCGAAGTTGTAACCGGTGGGGCCCAGCACAATCACGTTCCCGCCGGTCATGTACTCACAGCAATGATCGCCAGCCGCTTCCACTACCGCCACGGCACCGGAGTTGCGCACGGCGAAGCGCTCGCCCGCCACGCCAGCGGCAAACAGCTTGCCGCCGGTGGCACCGTACAGGCAGGTATTGCCGATAATAGCCGATTCGCGGGATTCGAAGCGCGATTCGCGGGGTGGGTAAACCACCAACTGGCCGCCGGCCATGCCCTTGCCAACGTAATCGTTGCTGTCACCTTCCAGGTACATGTTGAGGCCACCGGCGTTCCACACACCGAAGCTCTGGCCCGCGGTGCCGGTGAGGCGCAGAGTAATCGGCGCATCGTTCATGCCCGTGTTGCCGTGGCGTCGGGCAATCTCTCCGCTGATCCGCGCACCGATCGAGCGGTCGCAGTTGCACACGTCGAAATGGAACTCGCCACCGCTCTTGGCCTCGATAGCGGGCAGCACCGCCGTCACCATCTCCTCGGCTTTCTCGCCGCGGTCGAAGGGGTCGTTGGAGGCCACCGTGCAGAATTCCGGCTGATCTGAGGCTTCCGGATCTTTGTAGAGAATGGGAGAGAGATTGAGCCGCGCCTGCTTGGCGGTCTCACCGGGCAGGACCTCGAGCAGGTCGGTACGGCCGATCAGTTCCGACAGCGACCGCACCCCCAGCTTGGCCATCCACTCGCGGGTTTCCTCCGCCATGAACTCGATGAAGTTCACGACCGTGTCTACGGTGCCCTGGAAATGCTCCTCGCGCAGCTGCTCGTTCTGGGTGGCCACACCGGTGGCGCAGTTGTTGAGGTGGCAGATGCGCAGGTATTTACAGCCCAGCGCCACCATAGGGGCCGTGCCAAAGCCGAAGCTTTCGGCGCCGAGAATGGCCGCCTTGATCACATCCAGTCCGGTCTTCAGGCCGCCGTCGGTTTGCACCCGCACCTTACCGCGCAGCAGGTTGCTGCGCAGGGCCTGGTGCACCTCAGCCAGGCCCAGCTCCCAGGGCGAGCCGGCATAGCGGATCGAGGTGAGCGGGCTGGCGGCGGTGCCGCCGTCGTAGCCGGAGATGGTGATCAGGTCGGCATAGGCCTTGGCCACGCCGGCGGCGATGGTGCCCACCCCCGGCTCGCTGACCAGCTTTACCGACACCAGCGCATTGGGGTTGACCTGCTTGAGGTCGAAGATCAGCTGCGCCAGGTCTTCAATGGAATAGATATCGTGGTGCGGCGGCGGTGAGATCAGCGTCACCCCGGGTACCGAGTAGCGCAGCCGCGCAATCAGGCCGTTCACCTTGCCACCGGGCAACTGACCGCCCTCGCCCGGCTTGGCGCCCTGGGCGATCTTGATCTGCAGCACCTCGGCATTGACCAGGTAGTGCGGCGTCACGCCGAAGCGGCCGGAGGCAATCTGCTTGATCTTTGAAGTGCGCTCGGTGCCGTAACGGCTCGGGTCCTCGCCACCCTCACCGCTGTTGCTGCGTCCCCCGAGCCGGTTCATGGCGACAGCCAGCGCCTCGTGGGCCTCGGGGCTGAGGGCGCCCAGCGACATACCCGCGGTATCGAAGCGCGGCACGATGGCCGCCACCGGTTCCACCTCTTCCAGCGGGATAGGCGTGGGCGCCTGCTTGAGCTTGAAAAGGTCGCGCAGGGTAGCGGTCTCCCGCTCGTTAACCAGCTGTGCGTAGGTTTTCCAGCGGGCGTAGTCGGCACCGCGCACCGCATCCTGCAGGCCTTTCACCACGTCCGGATTGAAGGCGTGGTATTCCTGGCCGTGCACAAACTTCAGCAGGCCGCCCAGTTCGATGGGCTTGCGTTTGGTCCAGGCCAGCTTGGCCAGCGCCTTCTGGTCCGCCTCCAACTCCTCGAAGCCCGCGCCTTCGATACGGCTGGCCACCCCGCTGAAGCAGCGGTTGGCCACTTCGCTGGCCAGGCCCACCGCCTCAAACAGCTGAGCGCCGCGGTAAGAGGCCATCGCCGAGATGCCCATCTTCGACATGATCTTCAACAGGCCCTTGTTGATGCCCTTACGGTAATTCTTGTAGCAGCGGCTGGGCTCACCCAACAGCTCGCCGGAATGCATCAGGTCATCCAGCACTGCGTATGACAGGTAGGGATATATGGCCGTGGCGCCAAAGCCCAGCAAACAGGCGAACTGGTGGGAGTCCCGGGCGGTGG
>JANQGK010000278.1 GCA_028277365.1 Halieaceae bacterium
TTCCCCGGACACGCTACAAGCATGACATCCCTGTCTCGCTCGGCGACGGCCGTCCCTGGCCGTCGACGGTCCGGGGAAGGGGCCTACCCAGCTCACGCCCTCTTACGGCGCGAGATTCCAGCAGGCTGGCGTCGATGCAGAGAGGTTCTTTTGGAGTTGCACGGAGTGAGCGCGTGGAGTGCCCGGGGTCCTTTCGGGACCGTCTGTGGCCATGGATGGCCACAGTCGAGCGAGACAGGGATGTCATGCTTTTAGCGCGTCCCGGAACAACCCCGGGTGCTGCGCGTGCGGCTTGAGGCACGCCATAAGCACGCACATTGCGTTACCACAACCTTAGCCGGTATCAGGGGTCGAAGCCGGCCTCGAAGACGGAGGCGCCCAGGAGGGAACCGGAGTTGTTAGCACGGAAGGCGGCGAACAGGTTGCGGCCGAGGGTGAACTCTTCGGGTGGTGCGGAGGCTGGTTCGCGTTGCTCCCACTCGGCGGCGTCGACCTCGACGTGGAGCGTGCCGGCGACCGCGTCCACCGTGATCACATCGCCGTCGCGCAGTTTACCAATGGGACCGCCCTGGGCGGCTTCCGGCGCCAGGTGGATGGCGGCCGGCACTTTGCCGGAGGCGCCGGACATGCGGCCGTCGGTGACCAGCGCCACTTTGAAGCCGCGGTCCTGCAGCACACCCAGGTAAGGCGTCATCTTGTGCAGCTCCGGCATGCCGTTGGCGGCCGGGCCCTGGAAGCGCACCACGGCCACCACGTCCTTGTCCAGTTCTCCGGCTTCAAAGGCGTCTTTGATGTCGTGCTGACTGTGGAATACCCGACAGGGAGCGGTCACTACCCGGTGCTCCTCGGCCACGGCGGATACCTTGATCACACATTCGCCGAGATTGCCGGTCAGGCGCTTGAGGCCGCCTTCCGGGGCGAAGGGTGATGCCACGCCGGTGAGCACCGTGGTATCACCGGAGCTTTCCACCCCGCTGGACCAGGCCACACCCTGCTCGCCATCCGGCTCCGGCTTCGCGCGCCAGGCGTCCAGACCCTCGCCCAGCAGGTTGACCACGTTCTCGTTCAACAGGCCGCCGCTGCTGAGCTCCCGCACCAGGAAGGCCATGCCACCGGCTGCCTGGAAGTGATTGATATCGGCCGAGCCGTTGGGATAGATACGCGCCAGCAGCGGCACCGCCGCAGACAGCTCGTCGATGTCTGTCAGCTCGAGCTCAATGCCCGCGGCCCGGGCAATCGCCACCATGTGCAGCATATGGTTGGTGGAGCCCCCGGTAGCCAGCAACGCCACCAGCGCGTTCACGATGGACTCCTCGCAGACCACCTCCGACAAAGGCCGGTAGCTGTCTGAGTCAAAGGTGGATTCCACCAGGCTCTGCACCGTGCGACGGGTGAGCGCGCCGCGCAGCGGGTCTTCCGGGTGCAGGAAGGAAGAGCCCGGCAGCTGCACGCCCAGCATCTCCATCAATACCTGGTTGCTGTTGGCGGTGCCATAGAAGGTGCAAGTGCCCGGGGAGTGATAGCTGGCCGATTCGACCGCCAATAGCTCATCGCGAGTAGCTTTCCCCTCGGCGTGGCGTTGGCGCACGGCGGCCTTTTCCTTGTTGGGGATACCGGAGGCCATCGGGCCGGAACCGATGAAGGCAATCGGCAGGTGACCAAACTGCAGGGCACCGATCATCATCCCGGGGACGATTTTGTCGCAGATACCCAGGCACAGGGCCGCATCGAACAGGTTGTGGCTCAAGCCCACGGCGGTGGCCATGGCCACCACGTCGCGACTGAACAGGCTGAGGTCCATGCCCGGCTGGCCCTGGGTGACGCCGTCGCACATGGCCGGCACCCCGGAGGCGACCTGAGCGGTGCCGCCAAACTCGCGCACGATGCCTTTGATCAGCTCCGGGTAGGTGGCCAGCGGCTGGTGCGCCGAGAGCATGTCGTTGTAGGCGCTGATGATGCCGATGTTGACGGCCTGCATGCCGGCGATCAGCGCTTTTTCCTCTTCCCCGCAGGCGGCGTAGCCGTGGGCCAGATTGCCGCAGGACAGCAGTTTTTTAGGCGGCAGCGCCTCCATGGTCTGCCGGCAGCGATCCAGGTAGCGACCGCGTCGCCCCTGGCTGCGCTGTTTGATGGTGGCGGTAACTTTTTCGACAACGGGATTCATGTGGGACTCTCTGCCCTCTGTTTCGAGGGGCTACAGGGACATCAGGGGGCGTAGAAAACTTCCAGCGGGCTCTCTTCCCGGTGGAACACGGCGCGGATCGGGAGTTCGAAGGCATCGTCTCCGGCCAGTGCCGTCTCCAGCACCTGCCACTTGGCAGCGCCGGTAATGTGCAGGTAGAGCTGGCGCGTACGCTGCAGTGCGGACAGGGTCAGGGTCATGCGGTCGTGAGGCGCAGCCGGCGGGCGCAGCGCCAGGCATAGCCGGTCGCTGCCCGGGGCCAGGGCCTCCGCCAACTGGTCCGCGGCGGGAAAGAACGATGCGGTATGGCCGTCCTCCCCCATGCCCAGCACGGCGACGTCGATGGCGTCAGCAAACTCCGCCAGTTTCGCCTCGACCTCCGCCTCGGCGGCAAAAGCGTCCTCCGTCGCAGTTTTCATGCTGACCAGCTCGGCAGCGGCGGCCTGGTTCCGCAACAGGTGTTCGCGGATCAGGCGAGCATTGGAATCGGCGTGGTCCTCGGGCACCCAGCGTTCATCCACCTGGGTCACCCGCACCCGGCTCCAGTCCAGTTCGCAGTAGGACAGCGCCTCGAACAGGGGCTTCGGGGTGGAACCGCCGGACACCGCCAGGGTGGCAACATCCCGCAGCGCCAACGCGCCCTCGAGGCCTGAGGCAACGCACTCGGCCAGGGCTTCCGCCAGCCGCTGGTTGCTTTCAAACTGGTAGATCTCGACCGACATCAGTTGGACTCGTACCAACTGCGATTATCGCGCGCCACCAGGGCGATGGACTCAGAGGGACCCCAGCTTCCGGCAGAGTAGTTTTTCGGCCGCAGGCCGAGCCGTTCCCAGGCGGCGCGAATGCCGTCCACCCAGTGCCAGGCGGCTTCTACCTCGTCGGCACGCACAAACAGGGTCGGGTTCTGCCGGATTACGTCCAGCAGCAGACGCTGGTAGGCATCGGGGGCGGCGCGCTCGTTCTCCTCAGGGAAGGTCAGGTCCAGGGACACCTGCTGCAGGGGCAGCGCCATCTCCAGCCCAGCCTGCTTGTTCATCAACTCCAGGCTGATGATTTCATCGGGCTGCAGGCGGATGACCATGCGGTTGCCGCTGTCCGCTTGCAGCAGCGGGCCAAAGATCGAATGGGGCACCTGCTTGAACTCCACCACGATCTCCGCCAGCCGATGCTGCAGGCGCTTGCCCGTGCGCAGGTAGAAAGGCACCCCGGCCCAGCGCCAGTTGTCGATTTCCGCCTTGACTGCCACGAAGGTTTCAGTGCTGGAGCTCTTCTCGGCACCCTCCTCTTCCAGGTAGCCCACCGCGGCTTCGCCTTTCACGGTACCCGCGGTGTACTGGCCGATCACCGTGTTGTTGCGCACCGACTCGTCGGTCATGGGCCGCAGGCAGCTCAACACCTTCACCTTTTCGTTGCGCACATCTTCCGCCGAGAGGTGGGCAGGCGGCTCCATGGCCGCCAGCGATAACAGCTGGAGCAGGTGGTTCTGCAACATGTCGCGCATGGCGCCAGCCTCATCGTAGAAGCTCCAGCGCCCGGACACACCAATGTTTTCCGCCACGGTGATCTGCACATTGTCCACGTAACGGTTGTTCCAGAGCGGCTCGATCACCGAGTTGGCAAAGCGCAGCGCCAGCAGGTTTTGCACCGTCTCCTTGCCCAGGTAGTGGTCGATCCGAAAAACCTGCTCCTCGGTGAAGATCGAGGTCAGCTCGCGATTGATGTCGCGGAAGGATTCCAGGTCCGAGCCCAGCGGCTTCTCCACCACGATGCGGGTCGAGGGGCGCACCAGGCCGGCTCCTTCCAGGGCGCGGCAGACCGGCGCAAAGATGTGCGGCGGGGTGGCGAGGTAAACCACCAGTCCGCGCTCCGGTTCGGCAAAGTGCTCCTGCAGGCCGGCCAGCGCTTCCGCGGAGGTGGCGTCGGCCGAAAAGTAGTGCAGGTGCTCGACAAACCGGGCCCAGTGCCCCGGCTCCGCCGGGCCGGTGGGGTTGTAGTTATCGAACCACTGCTTCACCAGGGCGAGGAACTCGTCGCGGCCCGGGGACTTGCGGGCCAGTGCCACGATTCGCACTTGATCGCAAAGCGCATCACCCTGCCACAGGGCATAGAGCGCCGGGTAGAGCTTGCGCAGGGCGAGATCGCCCTCGCCCCCCACGATCAGCAGGTCACAGTTGGCAGAGCTGGGTATTTCCATCAGCCGGTATTCCTCATGCCGGCGGCCACCCCGGCGATGGTCACCATAATGGCCTGGACAGTGGCAGAGGCGGTGTTGTCACTGCCCCGCTCACGCTCGCGCTTGAGCAGTTCCGCCTGCAGGTAGTTCAGTGGATCCGTGTAGATGTTGCGCAGCTGGATTGACTCTGACAGCCAGCCCTGGTCCTCGAGCAAAGCCTGCTTACCCACCAGTTCCAGCAGCGCGCTGCGATCAGCGCGCATCTGCGTCCGCAGGCCGTCACCGATGGGCTTCAATTCGGGCGCCACCAACAGCTTGTCGTAGTAGGCCGACAGCCCGGCGTCAGCCTTGGCGAACACCATTTCCAGCATCGATAACCGGGTGGCGAAAAACGGCCACTCCCTGGCCATCTCTAAAAGGCAATCACGCTCGCCGTCGGCAACCGCGCGAGCCAGCGACTCCCCAGCCCCCAGCCAGGCCGGCAGCATCAGCCGGTTCTGCGACCAGGCAAAGATCCAGGGAATGGCACGCAGGCTTTCAATACCGCCATCGGCCTTGCGGCGGGTAGGCCGGGAACCCAACGGCAGCACGCCCAGCTCCTGCTCCGGTGTGGCCTGGCGGAAATAGCGCACGAACTCCGGATTGTCACGCACGAAAGAGCGGTAGCTTTCGCAGGAATCCTCCGACAGCCGGTCCATCAGCTCCCGCCAGCGTTGCTGGGGCGCAGGCGGCGTCACCAGGTTAGCTTCCAGGATGGCACTGGCATAGAGCGCCAGGGTCTTGGTAGCGATGGCGGTGCCGCCCAGCTTGGCGCGAATCATCTCGCCCTGCTCAGTCACCCGCAGCCCGGTGTGCAGGCTGCCCGGGGGCTGCGACAACAGTGCGTCGCGGGCCGGCGCTCCGCCGCGGCCGATGGTGCCGCCGCGGCCGTGGAACAGAGTCAGCTCGACATCGTACTGCGCGGCCTGCGACAGCAGGGCTTCCTGAGCCCGGTACTGGGCCCAACCGGCGGCCATCATGCCCGCGTCCTTGGCGGAGTCGGAATAGCCAATCATTACCATCTGTCGGCCGGCGGCATAGTTACGGTACCAGGGCTGGTCGAGCAGTGCCTGCATGGCGTCGGCGGCGTGCTCCAGGTCATCCAGGGTTTCGAACAGGGGCGAGATGGGGATGTTATGGCGGCAGCCCTGCTCCTTGAGCAACAGCAGCACTGCCAACACGTCGGAGGGCTGCCGCGCCATAGAGATGACGTAGGCCCCCAGGGCATCCGCAGGCTGCCGCGCCACCACCTTGCAGGTGGCCAACACCTCGTTGGTGTCGGCTTCACCCTGCCAGCCCCAGGGCAGCAGGGGCCGGCGGTTATCCAATTCCTGCAACAGAAAGGCCTGACGGGCCGCTTCGTCCCATTCGGCGTAATCGCCAATGCCCAGCCAGCGGGTCATG
>JANQGK010000339.1 GCA_028277365.1 Halieaceae bacterium
GCGCGATACCGACGTCAACGGTGTTAACAGCGCCCTGTCGGCCGCCGCAGACAGTGACTTTTGTGGCGTGCTGGGCTACACCGCGGAGCCGCTGGCGTCCAGTGACTTCAACCAGGATTCGCACTCCTGCGTGGTGGATGCCGGCCAGACCCGGGTTAGCGGGCAGCGGCTGGTAAAGGTGCTAGTCTGGTTCGATAATGAATGGGGATATGCCAACCGCATGCTGGACGTGGTGCAGCACTGGTACGGCCCCTCGACTTCGGAGCGTCAATGAACACCGCAATCCTGAAAATGAGCGACCTGGACCTGGCCGGCAAGCGGGTACTGGTGCGCGAGGATCTCAACGTACCGCTGAAGGACGGCGAGGTCAGCAGCGATGCCCGCCTGCGCGCGGCTTTGCCCACCCTGCGGCAGGCGCTGGCCGCCGATGCGCGGCTGATCGTGATGTCGCATCTGGGTCGCCCGGTAGAGGGCGAGCCCAGCGAGGAATATTCCCTGCGCCCGGTAGTCGACTACCTGGCAGCGGCCCTGGATGCGCCGGTTCGCCTCTGCGATGGCCTCGACGATGTCGAGGTGGCTGCCGGCGAGGTAGTGGTGCTGGAGAACGTGCGCTTCAACGTAGGTGAGAAAGCCAACGACGAGGCTCTTTCAAAACGCTACGCGGCGCTATGCGATGTTTTTGTGATGGACGCCTTCGGCACCGCCCACCGGGCCCAGGCCTCCACTTACGGCGTGGCGCAGTTCGCCCCGGTGGCCTGCGCCGGCCCCCTGCTGGCGGCCGAACTCGACGCCCTGGAGCAAGCGCTGTCCAATCCGGCGCGACCGCTGCTGGCCGTCGTCGGTGGCTCCAAGGTGTCTACCAAGCTGACCGTGCTGGAAACCCTGGCCGACAAGGGGGTCCAGTTGGTCGTGGGGGGCGGCATCGCCAATACTTTTCTGGCCGCCAGCGGCCTGCCCATCGGCAAATCCCTGTGTGAGAACGAGTTGATTCCTGCCGCCCAGGCGCTAATGGAAAAGACCGAGATTCCCCTGCCCAGCGACGTGGTCACCGGTAAGGAGTTTTCGGAATCCGCAGAGGCAGTGA
This sequence comes from Halieaceae bacterium, assembly GCA_028277365.1. Classification (GTDB taxonomy): domain Bacteria; phylum Pseudomonadota; class Gammaproteobacteria; order Pseudomonadales; family Halieaceae; genus JANQIO01. Next base: position 1,085 of record JANQGK010000339.1, read on the forward strand.
TCAAGCCCGCCGCCGAGGTGGCGGACGACGACATGGTTTTTGACATCGGCCCAGACACCCGGACGCGGATCGGCGAGATGCTGCGCGAGGCCGGCACCATCATCTGGAATGGCCCGGTGGGGGTGTTCGAGTTTGAACAATTCGCCGGCGGTACCGAGGCACTGAGCCGCGATATCGCAGAGAGCTCTGCTTTTTCCCTGGCGGGCGGCGGCGACACCTTGGCAGCCATCGACAAGTACGGCATAGCGGACAAGGTGTCGTATATCTCCACCGGCGGCGGAGCCTTCCTCGAGTATGTCGAGGGGAAACTACTACCGGCGGTGGATATCTTGCAGAAACGTGCCGCTGGCTAGAAACGTACTACCGGCAGTGGCCATCTTGCAGGAGCGCGCCGGCGAGCCGGGCTAGCGCCCTCGGAAACACCCACGGAGAGAGAACTTCATGGCACTGATCAGTATGCGCCAAATGCTGGACCACGCCGCCGAATACGGCTACGGCGTGCCGGCTTTCAACGTCAACAACCTCGAGCAGACCCGCGCCATCATGGAGGCGGCTGACGAAACCAACAGTCCGGTGATCATGCAGGCCAGCGCCGGTGCTCGGAAGTACGCGGGCGCGCCCTTCCTGCGCCACATGATCCAGGCGGCGGTGGAGGAGTTTCCCCATATCCCGGTGGTGATGCATCAGGATCACGGCGTCAGCCCCGCCGTGTGCCAGCGCTCCATCCAGCTGGGTTTTACCTCGGTGATGATGGACGGCTCCCTCGGTGAAGACGGCAAGACTCCGATGGATTATGACTACAACGCCAGCGTGACCCGCACCGCGGTGGAGATGGCCCACGCCTGTGGCGTGTCCGTGGAAGGCGAGCTGGGCTGCCTGGGTTCCCTGGAAACCGGCGAGGCCGGTGAGGAAGACGGCATTGGTGCCGAGGGCACCCTCACCCACGACCAGATGCTGACCGATCCGGAAGAAGCCGCCCAGTTTGTGGCGGCGACCGACGTCGATGCCCTGGCGATCGCCTGCGGCACCAGCCACGGTGCCTACAAGTTCAGCCGACCGCCTACCGGCGATATTCTCGCTATTGATCGTATCAAGGCAATCAACGCGCGCATCCCCAACACTCACCTGGTCATGCACGGCTCCTCTTCCGTGCCCCAGGACTGGCTGGCCATCATCAACGAGTTCGGCGGTGAGATCCCTGAAACCTACGGCGTGCCGGTGGAGCAGATCCAGGAAGGCATTCGCCATGGGGTGCGCAAGGTCAATATCGACACCGACCTGCGGCTGGCCTCGACCGGCGCTGTCCGCCGCTACCTGGCGCAGAACCCCGCGGACTTCGACCCCCGCAAGTATCTCAAGGAGACCATCACGGCCATGAAAGAGATCTGCGTGGCCCGCTACGAGGCCTTCGGCACCGCCGGTAACGCTGACAAGATCAGGGCCGTCTCCCTGGCGGACATGGTCGAGCGCTACCACGCGGGCGAGTTGAAGCAGGTCGTCAAAGCCGCCTGATCCGCCGAGAGCACCCTCCGGGATGGACCTGGTCACAGCCTTCCTGACGATCCTCTTCGTGATGGATCCGCTCGGCAACGTGCCGATATTCCTGAGCGTCCTCAAGGACGTTCCGGAATCCCGGCGCATGCGCGTGATCGTGCGGGAGCTGTTCTTCGCCCTGCTGATTCTTATCCTGTTCCTGTTCGGCGGCGCCTGGTTCTTCGATCTACTGCAGCTCAAGCAGGAGTCGATCAGCATCGCAGGCGGCATCATCCTATTCATCATCGGCCTGCGCATGATCTTTCCTATGGGCGGCATGAATATGGACGACCTGCCCGAGGGCGAGCCTTTCCTGGTACCGCTGGCCACACCCTGCGTGGCCGGCCCCTCCACCCTGGCGGTAGTCATGCTGTTTGTGCACAAGAACCCGGACCAGACCCTGCAGTTCGGGCTCGCCCTGTTCGGCGCCTGGCTGGTCTCATCGATGATTCTGGCGGCCTCGCCGCTGCTGTTCCGCGTACTGGGCCGACGCGGCCTGATCGCCACCGAGCGCCTGATGGGCATGCTGCTGGTCATCATCTCGGTGCAGATGTTCTTTGACGGCATCGACCGCTTCCTGGCAGGTGCATGAGCGGACCCGCAGAGGCCTTCCACGCCCTGGCGGGCCACCTGCCTGCCTTCGGCGGTCGGCAGCTACCGGATGCGACTGCCTATTTCGACTACTATGGTCTGGATTTCAGCCCTGGTTTTCCGGGGCTGCACCACCGCCTGGGTTACGTCCAGTCCGGCGACCATAGACTGGCCCTGCAAACCTGGGAGCAGCCGGGGGCTGCCGGCACCATTTACCTGGTGCACGGCTATTTCGATCATGTCGGGCTGTACTCGCACCTGGTGCGCTTTGGCCTGGAGCGGGGTTGCAACGTGGTGGCCTTCGACCTGCCGGGTCACGGCCTGTCCACCGGTCCGCGGGCCGAGATTGCCGACTTTACCGAGTACCGCGAGGCCATTGCCGACGTGCTGGCGGCCACTGCTGCGCTGCCCGGCCCGCGCCAGGTAATCGCGCAGAGCACCGGGGGTGCCGCGGTTATGGATTTCCTGCAGAGTGGCGCTACGGGGGCCTTCGACGCGGTGGTGTTGCTGGCGCCGTTGGTCTGGCCCCACGGCTGGCGCCGCGTTCGCCTGGCCTACCTGCTGCTGCACCGCTTTATCGACGCCGTGCCCAGGCGCTTCGCCGAGAACTCCCAGGATCCGCAATTCCTTGAGTTCCTGCGCACCGACCCGCTGCAGCACGACCAGATACCCGCCTGTTGGTTGGGGGCGCTGGAGCGCTGGTTGCAGGCATTTCTTGCCCGCCCACCCTGCGACAAGCCGATGCTGGTGTTGCAGGGCGATAACGACGGCACCGTGGACTGGCGCCGCAACCTGCCGGTTCTGCGTGAGCGTTTCCCGCGCGCGCGCATCGACATACTGCCGACGGGCAGGCATCACCTGGTCAATGAATCCACCGAGGTGCGGGAAGACATGTTGGCGAGGATCGCCACCTACCTGGATCGCGCCAGTGAGAACTAGATGCGCTGGCTCAGTTTGGCGTACCAGAAGCGGCCGCGAAGCTCGTGGCTGCGGCCGTCGAAATTGTCGTTGAAGGCGGAGGCGGCGAAGGGTGGATCCTTATCGAGTACATTGTCGATGCCCAGCGACACCCGCAGGCCGCGCAGCACGTTCAACACGTAGCTGAACTGTACGTCCTGCACCACCCAGGATTTAATGCTGCGCCGTGCGGTTGTCCCCGGCACGGTCTCACGCATGTCGCCGATGTAGTGCAGGTCGTAGCTGCCCCGCCAGCGTTGCCGGGCCCACTGTACGCCCAGGGTGCCCTTCCATTCCGGCAGACCCCCCAGCCCTTCGGAGGCGGGATCAATAAAGGTGCCGGCCAGGTCCAAGGTTGCGGATTCCCGGTCGAGCTGGATCGAGTACTCCTTCATATAGGCCACGTCCAGCGCCGTTGACCACTGCCCCCATTCACGGGTGGGCAGGCGATAGTTGAGGCTCAGGTCAATGCCCTGTACCCGGCGCTCTCCTACATTGAGGTTGACAGCCGACACCTGCCGCAGATTGCCGCGGTCGTCCCTGACCACCTGCTCTTCGAACAGGCCGAGGGCGGCATTCTGGTTGACGATGAACTGAGCGCTGGAGCCCACGACGTTCTCGGTGTCGATATCGAAGTAGTCGACGGCGCTGTAGAAGCCCGGCAGGAATTCCGGTGTCCACACCAGTCCCAGCCCGTAGCTCACGGATTTTTCTTCCTCGAGGTCCTCGTTGCCGCCGGTGATAGTAAGAAACTGATTGCGGGTATCGTCGGCCAGCAGGCGGCAGCCTGGCAGCCTGGCCACGTTGCTGGGGATCGTACAGGGGTCGGAGATGAACGCCTGGGATTCGGTGGCACCCTGGTACAGCTCGTTCAGGGTCGGCGCGCGAAAACCCTGAGCGTAGGTGACGCGGAACAACCAGGCGGGGTTGAGCTGGAGTCGCAGGCCTACCTTAGGGTTGGTGGTGCCCCCGAAGTCGTTGTAGTAGGAATAGCGCAGCGCCAACTCAAGATCGACGAGCTGGCCCCGCTCCTCACTGCGGTACAGGGGTGAGATGCTCTCGAAGTACACCTCGCCGACGCGGCGGTCGCCGCTGGTGCGTTCGAAGTTGGTGCCGCCTATGGTGCCGGCATTGGCCAACCGTATATCAGGTTTCTTGCGGGTTGATTCGTTGCGGTATTCAGCGCCAACGGCAAACTCTACCGGCCCGTAGGGCAGTTCCAGCAGGCGGGTGAACGCGGTGAAGCCGGTGCCCGCCAGTTCGCTTTCGCCGCGCACTTTGCCGGGCACGCGAAGGTACTCGAGCTGGTCGCCATCAATGGTGCCCGGGCGCCCGAACAGATTGATCGGAACACAGCCGTCGATCTCCAGCCCTCGGCAATTGGCCGCGGGGCCTACCCCCCGGCGCAGGTTGTCGCTATTGACGACGCCGCTGGTGGTTTCCTTAGCGCTGCTTCTGCTCCAGTCGAAGCTCCATTCCCAGTCCCAGCTGCCGGAAATCCCCTCAAGAAGGATGCTGGCCCGTGTGGTCTCGGACTTGTTCTGCTGCTGGCGGGGGGGAAATTCGGTGAGCCGCCGGCGAACATCCGTAAGCTCAACGCCGAACGGATTGTAGATATTGTCTGCCGCCACGATGATGGGTTGTTGCTCGAACGCTGTAAAAACAGGCGTCGGCGCCAACTGGGCGTTGGCTTTCGTGCGGATGTAGCTCAGCTCCAGCTTGCCTGTTAGCAGTTCGCTGAAGTCGTAGCTGGTCGACAAATAGGCGGAGCCGCGGTCGGAGGGTACCAGGGAAGACGTGAAATCCGGGAAGTTAAACAGGTCGTCGTCGGTGGCCGGCCGGAATTCGCCGCTGTCGGCGTCCCGGATGACGGTCTGCCCGTCGGGCAGCGTCACCCGGGCGTTGGGGGTGGCGCTCGAGCGCAGGTCGGCGCCGCCGCGGGAGCGGCCGTCCGCAGATTCCGAAATGCCGCGGTCGCGGGCGGCGATCTCGTCCTGGTCAAAATAGCTGGCCGAGAAAAACAGAGAGCCGTTGCGAAAGCCGGTGCCGTACTGCAGGGTGGTTGTG
>JANQGK010000044.1 GCA_028277365.1 Halieaceae bacterium
TATGTGTACGGCGTGGCGCTGCACGACAACGGGCAGCCGGAGGCGGCCCTGGTGCACCTGAAAGGCCTGCTGCGACAGGCCCCTGCCAACCCCGACCTACTATTGGCACTGGCCACGTATTCACAAGCCGCCGGCAACAACGCGGATGCAAAACGCTACGCGGGCAAGCTGGTCGAGCTGATGCCCGACGACCCCGGAGTGCGACAATTCTACGAAAGCCTGTAATACTGGCCGAAGGGTTGTCGCCTTCGGAGGGGCCTGTGCAGGAAAATCGCGATATCGCGTCAGCACAGTCAACCGTCAATGAGATTCTCAGGGATGATCGCTCACTGTACTCCACACAGTTTGCGCTAGGTTTCCGCTCGCTCAACTTTATTCCCGACCTGGAAAAGAGCTTTCGGCAGTACTACCTGGAGAACAACCCGGCCCAGCTGCGACGGGTCATACCGTTTGCCTTATTCCTGACCCTGATGTTCTCGGTAGCCGATTACCTCCGGCTCTCGGGCGAGATTTTCTTAGTCTCGGCGCTGCCGCGGCTGGTGCAGCTACTGGCCCTGTGCCTGCTGGCGATCCCGGTATACCTCAACTACACGCGCTGGCTGGGGCCAGCGGTCATGGCGGCGCTGGTGCTGTACGGTGTGAGCACACCGATCATGCTGGGGGTTATTAACCAGGGCGAGTACTTCACACCGATCAGCACTCAGCTCATCATTCTCGCCTTCTGCTATTTCCTGGCCGGGCTGCGTTTCTTCCACGCCGCCGCTACCGGCGCGGTAATCAGCATTGCCTACCCGATGTCGCAACTGCTGTTTCCCTACCCATTGCCCAACCTCGGCTTCAACTGCTTCATCATCGTAGCCTTCAATATGTTGGGCCTGGTAGGTGCTTACTTCCTGGAATACACGGCTCGCGAGAATTTCCTGTCGCGCCAGCTGCTGAGCGAAATGGCCCTGTTCGACAGCCTCACCGGGCTGCTGAACCGCCGGGCCTTTGCCCTTGACCTGGAGAAAATCTGCAACCAGGCCAAGCGCGACGGCGTGCACCTGGCGGTGGCGATGGCTGACGTGGACTACTTCAAGGACTACAACGACTACTACGGTCACGTACAGGGAGACCAGTGCCTGCGCAGTGTGGCCACCGCCCTGCAGACGTCGATTCGCCGGCCGCTTGATAAGGCCGGTCGCTACGGCGGCGAGGAATTCATCCTGGTCTGGTACGACTGCTCTGCCAAAGACGCCCAGTGGCTGGGAGAAGAAGCCCGGGAGGCAGTGGAAGATCTCGAGCTGAGTCAGGGACCAGATGCCCGCCAGCGCACCATCACCATCAGCATCGGTATTGCCAGCAGCGAGCCCGACAACGACTTCGACAGCTCCAGCCTGATCCGGGCCGCCGACCGCGCGCTCTACCTGGCCAAGAATGCCGGCCGCAACCAGGTGGTCATGGCCGCCGAGACGCCATCTGCTTGAACCACACCAGGCAGCGTGTTACACAGGCGGCTGAATTCCTACACGAGAGTCCACCATGCGCTTCCTCGCCACCTGCCTGTGCCTGTCCCTGCTGTCTGCCTGCACCTGGGTAAAGCTCACCGAAGAGGGTGGGGCGGTGACGGTAGTCACCGCAGTTCCCTCCAGCTGCAAGCGCCTGGGCAGCACCACCTCCAGCACCAAAGCAGACATCGCCTCCTTCGATCGCAAGAGCGAGAAGGTGGCCACCGAGCTGCAAACTCTGGCTCGCAATTCTGCGGCAAAAATGGGCGGCGACACGATCAGCGCGGAGAGTGAGGTCTCTGAGACCGGCGAACAGACCTTCGGAATCTACCGCTGCGGCGCCTGAGCGCCGCTGTTGCAGAACTAGAGCACCTCGGCGAGGTCGCCTTTCTTCTCCAGCCAGGCCTTGCGGTCGGCCGCACGCTTCTTGGCCAGCAGCATATCCAGCATTTTGTGAGTGCCGTCCCCGGAATCCAGCACCAGCCGTACCAGGCGGCGGGTGTCCGGGTCCATGGTGGTCTCCCGTAGTTGCATGGGGTTCATCTCACCCAGACCCTTGAAGCGTTGCACGTTAACCTTGCCGCGAATCTTCTCGGCCTCGATGCGGTCCAGCACGCCCTGTTTTTCGCCCTCGTCGAGGGCATAGAAGACTTCCTTGCCCACGTCGATGCGATACAGCGGCGGCATAGCCACGTAGACGTGGCCCGCCTGCACCAGCGGCTTGAAATGCTGCACGAACAGGGCGCAGATAAGGGTGGCGATGTGCAGGCCGTCGGAGTCGGCGTCGGCGAGGATGCACACCTTGTGGTAGCGCAGGCCGGAGAGATCATCACTGGCCGGGTCAATGCCCAGCGCCACCGAGATATTGTGCACCTCCTGGGAAGCGAGGATTTCCTGGGAGTCCACCTCCCAGGTATTGAGGATCTTGCCGCGCAGCGGCAGGATCGCCTGGAACTCCCGGTCCCGCGCCTGCTTGGCGGAGCCGCCGGCGGAATCCCCCTCCACCAGGAACAGCTCGGCCCGGGCCGGATCGCCCCCCGAGCAGTCGGCCAGTTTGCCGGGCAGCGCCGGCCCCGCTGACACGCGCTTGCGCTCCACCTTCTTGGCGCTGCGCAGCCGCGACTGGGCGTTGGAGATGCACATGTCAGCGAGCTTCTCGGCTTCCTGGGTGTGCTGGTTGAGCCACAGGCTGAAGGCGTCCTTGGCGACGCCGGAGACGAAAGCCGCCGCTTCCCGGGAGGATAGCCGCTCCTTGGTCTGCCCGGAGAACTGGGGATCTTCCAGCTTGGAGGACAGCACGTAGGCGCAGCGGTCCCAGATGTCGTCGGGGGTGAGCTTCACACCCCGGGGCAGCAGGTTGCGCAGTTCGCAGAAGTCGCGCATGGCATCCAGCAGGCCGGTGCGCAGGCCGTTGACGTGGGTGCCTCCCTGGGCGGTGGGGATCAGGTTGACGTAGCTCTCGGTCACACCGTCGCCGCCCTCAGGCAGCCACTGCACCGCCCAGTCCACGCCCTCGTTGGTGCCGGCAAAGCTACCGACGAAGGGCTCTTCGGGGATCACCGGGAAGTCGATGGTGGCATCGGCGAGGTAGTCCGTGAGGCCGTCCTCGTAGTACCACTCCTCGGACTCCTTCTTGCCCTCGTCCTTGAACTTCACCCGGAGCTTGGGACACAGCACCGCCTTCGCTCGCAACACGTGCTTGAGGCGCGGCACCGAAAAGTTCACCGAGTCGAAGTACTGTGCATCGGGGGTGAACTTCACGATGGTGCCGGTATTGCGCTGGCCGCAGCTATCGATCACTTCCAGCTCAGACGCCGTCTCACCCCCGGCAAAGCTCATCCGGTAGACCTGGCCGCCGCGGCGGATCGTCACCTCCAGTTCGGTGGACAGGGCATTGACCACGGAGACGCCTACCCCGTGCAGACCGCCGGAGAACTGGTAGTTTTTGCTGGAGAACTTGCCGCCGGCGTGCAGGGTGGTGAGGATCACCTCAACGCCAGGTTTTTTCTGTTCCGGATGCAGGTCTACCGGCATGCCGCGGCCGTTGTCCGCCACAGTCAGCGAGCCGTCCTTGTGCAGGGTCACGGAGATTTCGTTGGCGTGCCCGGCCAGGGCCTCGTCGACGCTGTTGTCGATCACTTCCTGGGCCAGATGGTTGGGGCGAGTGGTGTCGGTGTACATGCCCGGGCGCTTGCGCACGGGTTCGAGGCCGGTCAATACCTCGATATCTTCAGCGGTGTATTTGCTCATTTACAGCCTGTATCAGGGATAGCCGCCTGCAGCAGCGGATGTGTGATTGCCCGGCGCTGACGCCGGCGGGTTCGTCGCCGAGCCCGATAAGGGGATTATAAGTAGCCGTTGGAATCCAGGTCCACGTCAAAGCTGACGTCAAAGACACGCGACACGCCGGTATCGATGCTGCCGTCGGCATGCAGGGCCAGCCAGCGGTAGCCGGGGGGCTTATCGTCAATCTTGAAATCGAAGCTGTTGGGCGCAAACTGGATGCAGGATGAGGGTGTGGACATCAGCTTTACGCCGTTGCGCTCGTTGTCCAACTGCTGGTGCACATGGCCCCAGAGCAAACCGCGCACGCAGTCATGTGCATCCAGCACCTCGAACAATGCCTCGCGGTCTGCCACCATCTGCTCGTCGATCCATGCGGAACCCATGGGCACCGGCTGGTGGTGCAGGCAGACCAGACAATACTGGCCGGCGGCGCTGGCGGCAGCGAGATTTTGCTGCAGCCAGGCCAGCTCATCGGGACCCAGCTCACCGCCCACTTCACCGGGAATCTGCGAGTTGAGGAGGATGATGCGCCAGTGCCCGGCATCAACAGCACGGATGAAGCCTTCTTCCGCAGCCAGCACCTGTTGCATGGATTCGGCGCTGTCGTGATTGCCAGGCAACCAGACCACCGGCGCCTCCAGCCTGGCGAAGTAGGTCTCTGCTCGCAGGTAGGCCGCCTCGCTGCCGTGGTCGGAGATGTCCCCGGTACCCAGCACCAGGTCCAGCTGCGAGCGCTCGCGCCTTACCAGTTCCACGACGTGATCGAGGCTGTTGTCGGTATCCATGCCCACCAGGCGGCCGCCCGGTGTTTCCTTGAGGTGCGTGTCGGTGATCTGCACAAGGTGCAGGCTATCCCCTGAGGGTAGCAATTGCTTGACGGCACCGGTCATGAGGCGTCGGCAGTTCCCGTCACCAGTGGCTGCAGGTCAAGGGGACTGCAGCCCTGCTCAATGCAGTGGCTGAGCCACTCGGCCAGAAAGATATTCTGTTGCGCCTTTTCGTCGCGGGCGTGCATGCCCGAGTTGGGATATTCGTAGCGGGCGTCCACACGGCGCTGGGACTGGAAGGCGGTGACCTCCACCATGCGCGCGTCGTGGTAGGCGCACAGATCAAAGCGCGGCGGAATCAACCAGCCGTCGCCACCCTGTTGGCAGATTTTCAGCAGCGTGGTGTAGCGGCAGCGCTCCACCACGTCGATGCGAACCCGCTCCCCACTGCTCAGCAGGAACTCGCGTGAATTGGCGGTTTCGTAGTCGGGGAAGAGTTGCAGAAGGCGGGCATAATTGGACTCGCAGGTTGCGTGCAACGCCGCTATATCTACCGAGTATTTCAAGGACGGTCCGCTCACTGCCTTGCTCTCTCTACTTCTACCAACAGTACCAAATGTACCGAAAATGCCGCCGGCTCTGCCGGTTACCCCTATTGCCCCCGGCCGTTCGGCCGGCAGTCTCCAAGATTCGTTGATGGGTGGCCTGGCTGGTGGCTTGCCCGTGGATCCTGTTAATGCTCCCGGGACTCCCATCGTCCTGCCGTTCAGGGCACTCGCCCTGTCGCGCAAGACGTTGTCGAGCTGCGTGACAGACGGCATGGTGAGGCCCGCAAGCGACGCCAGAACGCTTACGCGGCCGTGTTCGCTCGACAGCAGTCTAACAACTACCTTTGCACAAAATAGGGACATATTCCATGTTTCAGCCAAACCGTGCTGCCTGTATTATTGAGCACCTGAGCGGCACTTCAACAAGGCAGGATGTGCACACTGTGGCCGCTTTCACACTTTGCCGGTCTGGTCAGTCGGCGCGACTCAATCGGACGAGAAGAACACGCCCAAGGATTCCTCAATGAGAGCTCTTCCCCAAGCATTGGTCAGCCTTGTCATTGCTACCGCCTGTTCCGTGGCGCAGGCGGGCACGCTGCGCGAGATCTACGAGCTGGCGCTGGAGAACGACGCGCAGCTCAAGGCTGCCGAAGCTACCTACAAGGCCAGCCTCGAAACTGAGCGAATTGGCCTCTCGGCGCTGTTGCCGCAGGTGCAGGGCAACTACCAGTTCACCGACTCGGAATCGGATACCACCTCATTCAACCTCTTTGAGGGCGACGGCGGGCTGGAGATCCGCGAAAACGAAACCAATGTCGATACCGAACGCGACGGCTACGAAGTCTCCCTGGACCAGGCTATTTTCGACCTGCCTGCCTGGTTTACCTTCCGCGCCGGCCGTGAAACCAGCAAAGAGGCGGAAGCCACCTTCGCCGCCGACCAGCAGGACCTGATCGTCCGGGTGGTGGAGTCCTACCTTGGCGTGCTGCGCTCCCAGGACAACCTGTCGGCGGCGCAGGCCCGCGAGCGCGCCTTCCAGCGCCAGCTGGAGCAAACCCAGCAGCGGTTCGAGGTCGGCCTGATCGCCATCACCGACGTGCACGAGGCCCAGGCCGCCTACGACCTGGCCCGGGTCGAGCGCATCACTGAAGAGAACAACCTGAACGTGGCCATCGAGCGGCTCTCGGTGCTGACTGGCCGCTACCATGACAACCTCTACCTGCTGAGGGAAGACTTCGCCATCAAACCGCCGCAGCCAGCCGATCGCGCCGAGTGGGTCGACTTCGCGCTGGACCACAACTTCCGCCTCAGTGCCGCCCGCTATCGCGAGGAGGCGGCGCGCCAGAATTCCCGGGCCTTTGCCTCCGAGCACCTGCCGACCGTGACAGGTCGTGCCGCCTACTCGGACTTCGAGACTCGCGGTACCCGGACCGAGAACCCGCCCTCGGTGTTCAACATTTCGCCGGATCAGGACCGGGAAGAGGAAGTCTATACCATTCGCGTGGATGTTCCCCTGTTCTCGGGCGGTCGCATCAGCGCCAACCGGCGCCAGGCGGCCCAGGAGTTCATCACCGCCCGGGAAAACCGTATCAACCAGATGCGCAACACGGTTACCGACACCCGCTCCCTGCACATGACGGTCATGAACGATGTCGCTCGCGTGAACGCGCGCCGCCTCAGCATCATCTCCTCCCAGTCGGCGCTGGATGCCACTACCGCCGGCTATGAAGTCGGTACCCGGAACGTGGTGGATGTGCTGAACGCCCAGAACACTCTGTTCTCGGCCCAGCGCGACTACGCCAACTCGCGCTATGACTATGTCAACAACCTGGTGCGCCTTAAGCTGCAGGCCGGTCTGCTCAGCCCGGAAGATGTGTACCGGCTGGATGCCGAGCTGGTGCCGCCGCCGGCGCCCACTGCCAGCAGCCGCGTCGGCCAGTCACCCTACCCGACTCGCGAGCGCTAGACGCGATAGCGCCTTGCAGGCCGCGCCTTGAGCTTCACGCCACCTCCGTTCTGGGGTGCAATTAAAGGCTTTCTGGCCGATGACGAGGCGGCGGCCCTGGCCGCCGCAGCGACCCGGGCGAGCGCACTTGGTCCGGTACTGGAAATCGGCAGCTACTGCGGCAAGTCCACGATTTGCCTGGCGCTCGCCATGGGCGACTCGGATTCACTGCTGTTCGCGCTGGATCACCACCGCGGCTCAGAGGAACACCAGCCCGGCGAATTCTTCCACGACCCGGATCTCTACGATGACGGCGTTGCGCAGATGGATAGCTTCCGGGAGTTCCGCCTCAATCTCGAGCGCGCCGGGGTGAGCGATCGCGTGGTGCCCATCGTGACGACCAGCCAACTGGCGGCCCGCCATTGGTCGACCCCGCTGGGGATGGTGTTCATTGACGGTGGCCACAGTCTTGACGCGGCGCTCACCGACTACCGCTGCTGGGCCGGGCATCTGCTGCGCGGCGGCACCCTGGCCATTCACGACGTCTACCCGGACGCCGCCAGCGGCGGCCAGGCCCCCTACGCCGTCTATCGGCTGGCGCTGGAGTCCGGTCTGTTCCGGGAAACGCAGCGCGTCAACAGCCTGGCACTGTTAGAGCGACTCTAATCAATTGCAGGATTGCCAGGCATCGAACTCCTGATGAGGGCGTGAGCTGTGTCTAACCCCTCCGCGGACCGTCAACGGCCATGGATGGCCCGGGCGGCGATCCGCGGCGCCGAGCGAGACATGGACGTCATGCTGGTAGCGTGTCCGTGGAGGGGTTAGGCACAGTTCGCGCCCGCTCTACAGAGCACTATCTGAAATCAAGGTTCAAGAGCGTTGGTGGCGGGCGATGGCGGCGTCTACCGCTTCGGTGTCGAGCAGCTCGACGTCGCGGAACAGGCGGGAGGCCGGCGAGTATTCGGTGAGGGCATCGGCTGCCAGCATGATGGCGCCCGCCGTCCAGGTGGGCTTTTCATCGGGCCAGGTGATGTCCAGGGCAAACTGGTAACCGGTCCAGTAGGCGCCGTCTTCGAGCCGCCACTGGTGCAGCCAGCTGTACAGCTCCACGGCGCGGGCGTGGTCCCCCGCCGCCAGCAGTGCCATTACCAGCTCACAGCTTTCAGCCACCGTCACCCACGGCTCATCGGACACACAGCGGCAGCCGAGTTTGTCTTCAACGAAGCTGTCCCACCGCGCCGCCAGCCGGTCGCGGGCCTCGCGGCCCTGTACTACACCGGTCAGTACCGGGTAAAACCAGTCCATGGAATAGCGCGATTTGCTTTCCCAGGTGCGATCGAAGCGCTCCGGCTTGTTGCGCAGCGCGTCCCCCAGGCGCATGCGGGCGTCCAGCCACTGGGGCCGGTCATGCCCCAGGGTCACGGCGATGTTGTGGGCACATTCCAGGCTCTTATAGATGGAGCTGCAGCCGGTAACCAGTGCATCCTCGCGGGCGCTGCCGTCGGCGCTGATGGCCCAGTGGATGTCACCGTGCCCGGTTTGCAGGATCAGCACAAAGCCGATGGCGCGCTCCACGGTAGGCCACATCTCCGCGAGGAAGTCGCGGTCTTCGCTAATCAGGAAATGGTGCCAGACACCGGTGGCAAAGTAGGCCACAAAGTTGGTTTCCCGCCGCTCGCCGTTGTCCACCTCGTGGCCGCGGTAGCCTGCCCACCAGCTGCCGTCTTCCAACTGGGTCTGCGCCAGCCAGCGGTAGGCGCGCACAGCCGCGTCGTATTCGCCACCAATGCTGAGTCCCATGGCGGCTTCCACGTGGTCCCATGGGTCGCTATGGCCGCCTTCGAACCAGGGAATTTCGCCACTGGCCTCCTGGGTCTCGAGCAGGAACTGCACGGTGGGCCGCAGGAAGTCGTGGGGAAACAGGCCCCGGCTGAGATAGAGGCCGGACATCAGGCGGGCACCTTGCGGAAATACATGACGATACTCTTCCCCATCAGCGGGTTGAGCAGCCGTTCGAGGCTGCGGGTAAGCCAGGGACGGTCCATCAGGTCCCAAACCAGAAAACGGTGGTACAGACGCACCAGCGGGTGCGAGTCCTGGCGCTCCCAAAACAGGCACTTGAGCCACCAGAAGGGCACGTGCAGGGCATGGGCCCAGTGGCGGTGGTACTGGCACATGCCGAGATCCTCGATCTCGAGCTTCAGGGCCCGGTCGCGGAAAATCCGCAGGTGACCCCCGGGCACTTTGTGGTAGCCCTCGCTGAGCGCCCAACAGAGCTGTTCCGGCCAGCGCCGGGGCACCGAGGCGCAAAACAGGCCGCCGGGCTTGAGTACCCGATTAATCTCTTCCAGAGCACCCTGGTAGTCGGGGATGTGCTCCAGCACCTCCGAGCAGATCACTTTGTCGAAATAATTGTCGGCAAACGGCAGAGCCAGAGCATTAGCGGAGGCCAGGGTGAAACTGGAATCAGCGCTGGCGCCGTCGAAATCGGCGAACTTGTCGCGGGTGGTCTTGAGGTCATCGACGTTCAGGTCAACGCCCACCGCTTCGATACCCGGCTCCAGGTAGGCGGAAATCACGTGACGGCCCTCTCCACAACCCAGGTCCAGCACGCGGTCGCCGGGCTTGAGTTCGAAGTGCCGGAAATCAACCGTTTGCACGGGCCAGCACCTCCCGGTAATAGTGGGTCATCTGGGCTGCGGCCACCTGCCAACAGAACTGTTCCTCGATACGCCGGCGGGCGGCCTGCCCGAGCTGCTCCCGCTGCTGGGGGTCGTCCAGCAGCGCCGCAATGGCTGCAGCCAATGCTCCCGAGTCGGCGGCGGGCACCTGCAGGCCGGCATCGCCCACCACCTCCGGCAGCGCGCCGCCGTCCGTGGACACCAGCGGTACCCCGCAGGCCATGGCCTCGCCGGCGGGCAGGCCAAAACCCTCGTACACCGAGGGCACCACCGCGACGGTGGACTCGGCGTAGCGGGCCACCAGCTCCTCAGTGCTGAGGCCCGTTTCAAAGCGCACACGCTCGGCAATTCCCAGGCGCGCGAGCAACCGTTCGGTATCGCCGCCGGGTTTGGGCCGGCCGATCACCAGCAGCTCCAGGTCCGGGTAGCGTTCAAGCAGGGCGGCGTAGGCCCGCAGCAGGAAGCGCAAACCCTTCAGCGGTGCGTCGGCGGAGGCGGTGGCCATCAATTGCCGCGGTTTGCGCGGAATTTCCGGGCGAGGCCGAAACTCTTCGATATCAATACCGTTGTGCACCACCGTGACGGCGTCGGCATCGATGTTGAAATCGGCGGCAATATCGCGCCGGGAACACTCCGACACGGTCACCACGTTGTCGAGGCGGGCCACTACCTGCTTTTGCATACGCAGGAAGCTGTGCCAGCGCCGGATCAACAGACGCTCGTGCCAGCAGCGCGCCGCGTTGAGCGCAATACGCAGGTCGCTGGTAATCGGGTGGTGCACCGTGGTCACGAGCGGCATGCCCATGCCCTGCAGCTTCAACATCCCGTAGCTGAGGCTCTGGTTGTCGTGCAACAGGTCGTACTCGTCGCGCCGGCTTTTCAGGTACTTCACAGCGCGGCGGCCAAAGGTGTAAGGCTCTGCAAAGCCGCCGGTGAGCTTGCTGGTCCATTCGATGATATTGGTCATCGATCGCAGATGACGCGGCCGCAGGGATGCCAGGCCGTTTTCGAACAGGTCGAGGCTGGGCAGCTTGATCAGGCGCACCCGCGGATCGAGGTGAGGATAGGGCGGCCCGGAAATCACGTCCACCTCGTGGCCCGCGTCAACCAGCGCCTTGCTCAGGTACTTGAGGTAAATGCCCTGACCGCCGCCATAGGGCTGGCTGCGGTAGCCCAACAGCGCGATGCGCAGCGGCCGCTCCGACACAGGCGCTTTACATAGTCGATCCACGCCGGCCAGTTCTGAGTTGCGCACCAGAGGTGCAGAGCCTAGGTTCTCCGCCTGCATGTGGATGCGCCGCAAGGGCGCTCACCTCCTGTCGTTGAGCTCTCGGAGAGCAGCGTCGCGATTGCGGGCCCACCCGGCAGAACGCCCGGCAACTACCCAAAACGCTCGAGTGTAATCAGCGCACATCCAAAAATCCAGTCACCGCGGCTCCCGCGGGCGGGCGCAGGAGAAGAGGTGATGCCCAGCGAACCGCGAGGTTTCGACGTATAATGCGCGGCTTTGCAAGTTGAGCTCCAGGGAAGCGGCATGCCAGACAGCGTCTACAAGGGCATCATCCTCGCCGGGGGGTCCGGCACCCGGCTGCACCCCCTCACCAGCACCGTCAGCAAGCAGCTGATGCCGGTGTATGACAAGCCGATGATCTACTACCCGCTGGCCACGCTGATGCTGGCGGGGATTCGCGAGGTGCTGATCATCACCACCCCCCGCGATCAGGAGGCTTTCGTCGACCTGCTGGGCAACGGCAACCAGTGGGGCATCGAGCTCACCTACGCGGTACAACCCAGCCCGGACGGCCTCGCACAGGCTTTCATCATCGGCAAGGACTTCGTGGGCGACAAGCCGGTGAGCCTGGTGTTGGGAGACAACATTTTCTATGGCGGCGGTCTTTCGCAAAAGCTCAAGGCTGCCGGTCAGGTCGAACGCGGTGCGTCGGTGTTCGCCTACTACGTGACTGACCCCCAGCGTTACGGGGTAGTGAGCTTTGACAGCGAGGGCCGCGCCATCGATATCGAGGAGAAACCGGTAGAGCCCAAGTCTCACTACGCGGTCACCGGCCTTTACTTCTACGACAACGACGTGATCGACATCGCCCACAGTATTCGACCCTCGACCCGCGGCGAGCTGGAGATTACCGACGTGAACCTCGCTTACCTGCAGCGCGGCGACCTGCAGGTGCAGGTATTGAGCCGCGGCACCGCCTGGCTGGACACGGGAACCCACAATTCACTGCTGGATGCGGCCAATTTCATTCGCGTAGTGGAAGAACGCCAGGGCCTCAAAGTGGCCTGCCCGGAGGAGATCGCCTTCCGGCAGGGCTTTATCAATGAGGAACAGCTGCTGGAGCTGGCCGCACCGCTGAAGAAATCAGGCTACGGCGAATACCTGAGTCGGCTGCCGCTGCACAGCGAGGTCGTCTACGATGAAGTTTGAAAGCACGCCGCTGGAGGGAGTGATGGTCATCCGCCCGCGGGTGTTCGGTGATGAGCGCGGCTTCTTCATGGAGAGCTGGAACGCCAGGACCTTCACTGAGGGCGGCCTTGATCCGGAGTTCGTGCAGGACAATCACAGCCGCTCCAGCCGCGGCATCCTGCGCGGCATGCACTACCAGACCGAGCAGGTGCAGGGGAAACTGGTGCGGGTGACCGCCGGCGCCGTCTATGACGTGGTGGTGGACCTGCGGCAGAGCTCACCGAGCTTCGGCCAGTGGTACGGCCTGGAGCTGCGCGCTGAGGAGCACACCATGCTGTGGATGCCGCCGGGCTTTGCCCACGGCTTTTACGTGCTGACTGACAGCGCCGACTTCCTCTACAAGACCACTGACTACTACCACCCGGAATCCGAGGTTTCCCTGGCCTGGGACGACCCGGCTGTGGGCATCAACTGGCCGCTGCTGGACGGCGAGACGCCGATCCTGTCGGCAAAAGACGCCGCCGGCCTTAGCTGGAACGACATCCCGCTGTTCGACTAGGCGTTTTTGTTTACGTCTTGAGCAGTGGGCGCCACCAGGTCTCGTTGTCGAGGTACCAGTCGATGGTGACCTCAATACCGCTCTCGAAGCTGTGTTGCGGACGGTAGCCCAACTCGGAACTGATCTTGGACGCATCAATGGCGTAGCGGCGGTCGTGGCCGGCGCGGTCGGTAACAAACTCTATCAGGCTGCTGCTCTCTGCCCCGCAGGCCGCCGGTGCCTCCGGAAAACGCCCCGCGAGATCGGAGCGCTCGGCAAAGCGCGCATCCACCCGGCTGCACAACAGCTCGACGATATCAATATTGGCCCACTCGTTGTTGCCGCCAATGTTGTAGGTTTCGCCTATCCGGCCGCCCTCCAGCACCAGTTCGATGCCGCGACAGTGGTCCTCGACAAACAGCCAGTCACGGATGTTCATACCGTCGCCGTAGATCGGCAGCGGCAGGCCGCGCAGGATATTGGTGAGACACAATGGGACGAGCTTCTCCGGGAAGTGCCAGGGGCCGTAATTGTTGGAGCAGTTGCTGGTGGTCACTTCCAACCCATAGGTGTGGTGGTAGGCGCGCACCAGGTGATCCGAGGCGGCTTTGCTGGCGGAGTAGGGTGAATTGGGTTCGTACTTCTGATCTTCGAAAAAGCCCGGTGCATCCGCTGCCAGCGAACCGTAGACCTCGTCGGTGGACACGTGGTGGAAGCGGTGCGGTTTGCCGCCATCCAACCACACGGCGCGCGCCGCCTTCAGCAAGCTGTGGGTGCCTACCACGTTGGTCTCGATGAACGCATCGGGGCCGCTGATGGAGCGGTCCACGTGGCTCTCGGCGGCGAAGTGCACGATGGTGTCCACCGCCTCATCGCGCAGCAGCGCGGTAACCCGAGCCTCGTCGCAGATGTTGGCGTGCACGAAGCTGAAGTCCGGGTGCGACTCAAGGCTGGCCAGGTTGGCGCGGTTACCGGCGTAGGTCAGCGCGTCGTATGCAATCAGGCGATCACCCGGGTGCTGGCCCAACCAGTAGTGGGCAAAGTTGGCGCCGATAAAACCGGCGGCGCCGGTCACCAGCAGGCAGCGGCTCATGGTCTTCTCACTCCTCTTTCACCCGGCTTATTCCGGCTCCGGGTTCGCTTCTAAATCTTCCAACATGGCCTGCAACTGCGTTTCCCAGGGCACTGCCTGTCGACCGAGCAGGGCCTCGGTGCCGCCCAGGTCTAGAACGCTGAAGGCGGGCCGCCGGGCCGGTGTCGGGTATTCGCCGCTGGGGATGGGTTCGATGTCGATTTCGCGGTCCAGCAGGCCCAGCGCCAGGGCCCGGGACTGGATTTCACAGGCGAAGGCGTACCAGCTACAGCGCCCGCCGTCAGTCCAGTGGTAGATGCCGTGGGCCTTCGGGTGATCCAGCAAGTCCCAAAGGGTGCGGGCCAGTCCCGCGGCCCAGGTAGGCGCGCCCACCTGGTCATCCACCACCCGCAGGCTGTCGCGTTCGGCCATCAGCCGCAGCATGGTCTTGACGAAGTTGTGGCCGAAGCGGGAGTACACCCAGGCGGTGCGCAGCACCAACGAGCGCATGGGCAGGATTTCCCGCACCCGGCACTCTCCCGCCAGCTTGCTGTGGCCGTACACACCCAGCGGCCGGGTATCCGCGCGTGGCCGGTAGGGTTCGCTGGCCTCGCCGTCAAAGACAAAATCGGTGGAGAGCTGCAGTAGGCGCGCGCCACAGCGCTCGGCCGCTCGCGCCAGGTAGCCCGGACCCTCGGCATTGATCGCCACCGCCACATCGGGCTTGGACTCGGCACCGTCCACCGCCGTGTAGGCAGCGGCGTTGATTATGACCTCGGGGCGACACTCGGCGACAAAGGCCAGCACCGCATCCTGGGCACGGATATCCAGCTCCGCTCGGGTGGCCGCCACCATGTCCACACCGTCGGGGCGGGACAGCTGCAGCTCGCGCCCGAGCTGGCCGCCGGCGCCGAGGATGAGGGTTTTCACAGACTTGTCTCCACGTTCTGCCCCGCGACTGTGCGCTCCATGCTAACTGACTCCCTGATCCTCGGACGGTACCGCCGGGGCGGACTCCTGGTCGCCGAACAGCTGCCGCCAGCGCGACAGCACGACCTCGCGCTGTGACTCGAACTGCGCCGCATCGACGACGTCGGGCTGCTGCTGCAAAGCCAGTTGGTGCGCGGCGCTGCGATAGCTCTTGTAGGCGTCGATCAGGTCCTCACTCTCGCGTTGCGAGAACAGCCTGTCGCGGGACAGGGTCTCGAGGATCCGGATATTGTCAGACCAGTCGGCCAGTGCCGGCGTCTGCTGCGCCCATGCCAGGACGGCGTATTGCACCATAAATTCTATATCGACGATACCGCCGCGCCCCTGCTTGAGATGGAATTCACCACTCGCTTCAGCGCTGCGGGGTAGCAGGTGTTCGCGCATCTTTGCACGCATGTCCACCACTTCCCGGGCCAGTTCCTCTGGCACTCGCGGCTGACACAGCACCTCCCGGCGCACCGCCTCACAACGCTCGGCGAGGCGGGTATCCCCGGCGATAACCCGGGCGCGCACCAGGGCCTGGTGCTCCCAGGTCCAGGCCGAGTTCTGCTGGTAGTCGCGGAAGGCCTTGAAACTGGCCACCAGCATGCCGGAGTTGCCCTGCGGCCGCAGTCGCATATCCACCTCGTAAAGTGGACCCATGGCGGTGCGGGTATCGAGAATGTGAATGATGCGCTGCCCCAGGCGGGTGTAGAAAACCGAGCAGTCCAGCGCCCGGTCGCCGTCGGTGGCACCGCTGGCTTCCGAATCATAGACAAACACCAGGTCTAGGTCGGAGCCGTGGCCCAGCTCTACACCCCCGAGCTTGCCGTAGCCGATCACCACGAAACCGCAGTCGGCCAGGCCCGCTTCGCCGTAGGGCACTCGCTCGCCGTCCAGCTCCCGCGAGGGGCGGCCCAGGCGGCCGGTCAGGTCCTGCCAGGCCATCTGCAGCGCACGTTCGAGGATGACCTCGGCCAGGAAGGTCAGCTTATCGCTGACCTTCATCAGCGGCAGGCGTCCGGTGACCTCGCTGGCCGCCACTTTGAGCTGTTGGGAGGCCTTGAAATAGCGCAGGGCATCCATATTGCCTTCCAGGTCATCTGGCGCCAGCCGCGCCAGCTGCTGGCGCAGCTCGTCGGCCAGGGCGTCGCGATCCGGAGGCGCGTAGAGGTCGGCGACGTCCAGCAGTTCATCCAACAATACGGGGTTGCGAGCGAGTTCTGCCGATATCCAGGGGCTGGCGGCACACAGCTGCACCAGCTCCTTCAAAGCCTCCGGGTTTTCCAGCAGCAGCACCAGGTAGGCGCTGCGCCGGGCGACCGCCACCACCAGCGGCAATACCCGCTCCAGCCCCAGATCGCTGTTGTCGATGGCCGCCGCGGCACACAGCAGCTTTGGCATGAACTGGTCGAGACGGCCACGCCCCCCGGCCTGCAGCTGGCGCAGTCGCGAGGAGTTGCAAAGGCCGCGCAGCGCTTCCGCCACCCTCTCGCCATCCTCGAAGCCCAGCGCCACGAGGGCGTCGGCTTCGATGTTGTTCGGCCAGATTCCGGTGTCGTCGGAGGCACTCTCGGTCGCCTGGGGAGGTGCAATCAGCTCGGCAAAATGGCTGCTGACCCGGGCCCGGTGACCGTCGAGCTGCGCCATGAAGCTGTCCCAGTCG
>JANQGK010000119.1 GCA_028277365.1 Halieaceae bacterium
CAATACCTGAGCGGCGATCGCTGCAACCGTGTCTGCATCAGTAATATCCGCCACCTCGCACCGATAGTCGCCGCCAAAAGCCTCGAGCTGGTGCTGCCACAGCCGCCGGTCGCACATCATGCCCGGCAACAGCAGCAGCCCCGGCGCGCTCATGCGCCGCGCACGGTACTGCCGGCGCGCAGCACCCCGGAGAAGGTGCGTTTTTCAGGCGGCAGCGCATCGTTGTCGATACGCTCCATCAACATTGAGACCGCAGCCTCGGTCATGCTCTCTACCGGCTGCTCGATGGTGGCCAGATCGAAACTCGACCAATGGGCGGCCCGCACGCCGTCGAAGCCAACTACCGACACGTCACCGGGTACATCCAGCTCCAGATGGAAGCGCAGCTCATCCATCACGCCCATGGCCATCATGTCATTGGCGCAAATCACCGCATCCGGTGCCGCGCCGCGCTCGGCGATCAGTTGCTGCAGCGCTCGGCGGCCTGATGAATATGAGTAGTCGCCCGCGGCCTCGGTAATGTCGTCGACGCCCAGCTCCTGCAGGCGGTCGATCGCACCCTGGGTACGCTGCATGCTCACCACCGAATCGCTGGGGCCGGCGATGATGGCGAAAGACTTGTGGGTGCCGTTACCTGCCAGCAAATTCACCAGCTGGTGCTCGCCCTCCACCTGGTCACAGCACACGGAAGACACCGGCAGGTCGCGATAGGAGCGGTTATAGAACACCAGGGGAATACCGCGCTCCTGGAACTGGGCCACCTGCTCGGCGGCGAGGTGCGCCGCGGCAATGACACCGTCCACCTGGTACTGCCAAACCTGGTCGAGTATGCGGCTCACGTCGCTCTCGTGATCCAGGGTGAATAGCAGCACGTGCACGCCGCGCTCGGAAAAACGCGCGCTTAGCTCAGAGAGTATTTCCGGGTAGAAGTGCAGGTTGGAAACAATCACCGCCACCATGTTGGAACGCCGCGTAATCAGGCCGCGAGCGATGGCGTTGGGCGTGTAGCCCAACTCGCGCACCGACTTCATGACCCGCTCGCGCATTTTCTTGGAAACGCTGGCCCCGGGTTTAAAGCAGCGCGACACCGCGGACTGGGATACGCCTGCGTGGCGGGCGACATCGTAGGACGTGGGCTTGCGCCTGGCCGGTGAGTCCGGCGCCTGATCAGACATGAAGAGTTTTCCCGGCGGAAAAGCCCGATGCTATGCGCTGTTGCATCCTGTTGCAATCCCCTCCCCAGGCAGCTGCGTGCTGTGGGCTCGCAGCCCAAGCCTGGCGCGGCTTTTCGCTTTGACTTCGAATGCAGCCAGGCTCTAAACTCGGCCCCCTGATCCAGAGGGCGCCAGACATGACTACAAAGGCTTTTGATTTGCGCGACCAGTGCGCACTGGTCACCGGTGCCGGCAAAGGTATTGGCCTGGCCTGCGCTGAGGCACTGGCAAGTGCCGGCGCCCGGGTGATTGCCGTCGCCCGCACCGCGGCAGACCTGGATGCCCTGTCGGCCCGCTGGCCGGGCCAGGTGGAGGCCTGGGTCCAGGACGTGACCGAGCCCGCCTTCCTGCAGCGGATCGAGGCCCTGCCCCGCCTGGATATCCTGGTCAACAATGTCGGCACCAACCGGCCCCAGCCATTCCTGGACGTGGAAGACGAGACCCTCGACCTGATGCTGGACCTGAACGTGCGCACCGCGTTCCTGGTGGCGCGCGCCGCCGCCCGCACTATGGTCCGTCGCAGCAGCGGCAGCATCATCCACATGTCGTCACAGATGGGTCACATCGGCGCCGCCCGGCGCACCGTGTACTGCATGACCAAGCACGCCCTCGAGGGCCTCACCAAGGCCATGGCGGTGGAGTTGGCGCCACAGGGG
>JANQGK010000134.1 GCA_028277365.1 Halieaceae bacterium
GACGACTACCCGCAGGGAATTCATCCGCGCCAACGCCATCGCCGCGGCGGCCTCAGCGGCCGGCATCGCGGCACCGGCCTCTGCCACCAATATGATCACCACCGACAACCAGCTCAAGTGGGCCAAGGCGGCCTGCCGCTTCTGCGGCACCGGTTGCAGCTTGAACATATTGGTGGCAGAGGCCGGTGCCGCGATGCCGGCCGCTGAGGCCGCCGCGGCGATGGCGTTGGCGCGGATGAATTCCCTGCGGGTAGTCGTCATGATGCGTCCTCCAGGTCTTCCACCTGGTGGAAGACCAGCGTGGCGCTGACGACGCCGGGCACAGCCTCGATAGCGGTAATGCCGCCCAGCAGCTCGGACTCATCGCGCATCTCCAGCATCACCACCAGCTTGGCGTTGTCGTCGCTGGCGGGTACGTCGATGTTGGGCATGGCGCTAATGGCTTCGGTGGCTGCAGCCAGGGCTTCCGGTCGGCAGTGCACTACCAGGCTGGCAAAGTGGGTTTCATTTGCGCCGGACAGCAGCGCGCGTCGACTAAGCGCCATATCAGTGTCCCCCCGGTGGACCCAGAATCAGTTGGCTCATCCAGACTATAAAACCATAACCGCCGACGATGGCGACCGCGAGAATGGGTGCGAGAAAGACGGCCAGCGCAACAAAGGCGTTACGCTCTTCGCTCTTATTGGACTCTTCTGTCATGTAACCCCCTGGTTATGCAGAAGAACACCTGTTTTACCTGAGTGTATCCCAGATTGGCGTCGATACCATGTTTGCCGTTTGACTTGCGTCAACAGCATGGCTACACGCAGGTGGGGCAGGACGCCCCGCCGCCCTTATCAGAGGCGGTGGGAGTCCATTGATGTCAGGCAGGCTGCTCTCTCGCCAGGTTTGAGGAGGTGTCGGTTGCAGCCGGCGTGCCCCGCACCTCATCCACGCCGATGCCAAAGAAGATGGCGTAAAGGGTGGGTACGATGATCAGTGTCAGCACCGTGGCGAAGCCCAGGCCCGCCATCATAGTGATGGACATGTTCACGAAGAATACGTCGGACAGCAGCGGTATCAGGCCCAGGATCGTTGTGGTGGCGGCGAGAACCACCGGTCGCATACGGCTGACCGAGGCGTCCAGCAGGGCATCGAAGCGCGGTATACCTTCGTCAATCTTCTGGTCGATCTCCTCGATCAACACGATGGCGTTCTTGATCAGCAGGCCCACCAGCGACAGGGCGCCCAGCAGCGACATGAAGTCGAAGGCGCCGTCGAAGGCCAACAGACCGGCGGTGATGCCGATAGCCGCCAGCGGCACGGTCAACCAGATAATGGCGGGCTGGCGCAGCTTGCCGAACAGCAGGATGGTGGTGAGGATCATCATGGTGAAGCCGCCGGGCAGTGAACCCGCCAGACCGGCCTGGGCGTTGGTGGAATCCTCGTACTCACCGCCCCACTCCAGGCTGTAGCCGGACGGTAATTCCATGGCCTCGATTTGCGGCCGCACCCGTGAGAACAGCGGGTCGGCCAGCGGGCTGATCGGGTTGCAGGAGGCGATGATGGTCAGCGCCCGGTCGCGGCTGCGCACCACGGCGTTCTCCCAGGTGGTGCGGTACTCGGAGATCAGCTGCCCCGCTGGCACGGCGCGGCCCAGCACCGGACTCCACACCTGGATGTCCCGCATTTTGTCGATGTCGCCGCGCTCATCCGAGGGCGCGCGAATCTTGATCGGCAACAGGTGAATGCCGTCGCGGTAGGTACCCACGGCCTGGCCTTCGAAAGCATACTGCAGGGCAGCGCCCAGGTCCTCGCGCGTCACGCCCAACTGGCGCCCCACCTGTTCGTTGAACACCGGCGTCACCACTTTAACCGGGCTGCGCCAGTCGTCGCGCACGTCTTTGGTGTCGTAGTCATCGCGGTAGATGGCCTTGGCTTTTTCCGCCAGCTCCCGCAGTACTTCCGGATCGGGGCCGGAGAAGCGGGCCTCGATTTTGGCGTCGCGCCCGGGCCCGATGCGCAGGTTCTTGATGATCGGGTCCAGCCAGGGCATCTCGTTGCGCATATACTCTTCCACGGCTTCCTGCACCGCGGGAATCTGGTCACGGCGCTCGGTCTGCACGACAATCTGCGCATAGGCGGGGGAGGCTTCCTTGGAGTCGTACACCAGCGTAAACCGCTGGTGGGCACCCCCGACCACGGTAGAGGTGGTTTCCACGCCCGGCTGCTGGCGCAGGAACTCGGTGACGCGCAGCGTATCGTCCCGGGTGCTGCGGATGTCGGTCCCTTCGGGCGTGTAGATATCCACGAAGAACAGCGGCGTGTTGGCGTCGGGGAAGAAGCCCGACTTGGTGTAGCCGAAGCCGATCAGCGCCGCCACCCACAGCACGATTACACCAGCTACCGTCACCCACCGTACGCGAATAGCGCCGGCCAGCAGGCCGCGGTAGACCTGGAAGGGCTTGGCGGAGTAGGCGTCCTCGGCGTTGTTGCCGCCCTCGCCCTGCTGAAGCAGCAGCTTGCAGAGGAGCGGTGTGGTGCTGATAGCGGTGACCCAGCTCAGGAACAGCGAGATCAGGATCACGTAGAACAGGGAGCTGGCAAATTCACCGGTGGAGTCCGGCGACAGGCCGATGGCCGAGAACGCGAGGATGCCGATCACGGTGCCGCCCAGCAGCGCCCAGATGGTTTTGCCGACTGCCTCGCTGGCGGCCTCGGCGGCACTCATGCCGGCATTCATCCGCACCAGCATACCCTCGGCCACCACGATGGCATTGTCCACCAGCATGCCCAGGGCAATCACCAGCGCGCCCAGGGAGATACGCTGCAACTCGATGCCGTAGATATTCATGATGAACAGGGTGCCCGCCACCGTGATCAGCAGCACAGCACCGATAATGATGCCGGTGCGCAGGCCCATAAACAGCAGCAGTACCGCGATCACGATTGCCACCGCCTGGCCCACGCTGATGATGAAACCGCTCACCGAGGTATCCACCTCCGTGGGCTGGTCGTAGGTAACGCCCAGCTTCATGCCTACCGGCACGATTTCCAGCAGTTGCTGCATGCGGCGGGTGAGGCGTTCGCCCACGGCGACCACGTTCTGGCCCGGCGCCATGGAAACGCCGATGCTGAGCCCCGGCTCACCGTTCACGAAGTACAGCTTCTGGGGCACTTCGACGTAGGCGCGGGTGATGGTGGCAAAGTCCTTCAGGCGCACGGTGGTGCGGTCCTGGGAGGAGATCATCAGCTCGCCGATTTCCTGCACCGACCTGAAGGCACCCGTGGGGCTGATGCGCAGGTAATCGTCGTCAACCCGCACGTTGCCGGCGTTGACGACCACGTTCTGAGACTCCAGCACCCGGGTGATCTCCTGGAAGGAAATACCCAGTTCGGCCAGCCGTGCACGAGAGATATCCACGTACACCACCTCCTGCTGCTCGCCGTCGATGACGATCTTGCTGACTCCGTCTATCAGCACCAGCTGCTTCTTGAGTGCGTCGGCGACGTCGAACAGATCGCGCCAGGAGTAGCCGTCACCGGTCAAAGTTACATAGATGCCGTACACGTCGCCAAAATCGTCCAGCACGATCGGGTCGAGCGCGCCCGGCGGCAGGTCGGGCCGGGCATCCTGCACCCGGCGCCGGAGCTCGTCGAAGATATCGGGGAAGTCGTCCTTGCGGTATTCATCCTTGAAGTCGATGAGGATATCCGCAAGCCCGGGGCGGGCCACGGACATGTCGATCTGCTTGAGCTGGGGTAGGCGCTGAATCGCGTCTTCCATCACGTAGGTGACTTCGTCCAGCACTTCCTGGGCGGTGGCGCCCGGGTAGGGGACCATGATCTTGGCCGACTTGATGGTAAAGGGCGGATCTTCCAGCTTGCCCATTTCGTCAAAGGCCAACAGGCCGCCGCCCACCAGAATGACGACCAGCAGCCAGGCGTTGACCGGATTTTTGACCGAGTACTCGCCGATGTTCATCAGGCTTCGTCCTCGCGGGGCTCAGCCTGTTCACGCTTGGCCATGCGGGTCACTCGCATGCCTTCAGACAGATAGGGAGCGCCCACGCTGACGATTTCCTCGCCACCGTAGAGTCCCTCGGTCACTTCAATGCGGCGACCGCTCATGCGGCCGATTTTCACCGGGTGGCTGTTCACAGTCATGGTATCCGGGTCGATTTTCCAGACCCGGGCGTCGAGCCCTCCGTCCGCCTGTACCGCGGTGATTGGCACCCACTTGGCGGCGTCGGCTTCCATGATCTTCGAGAAGTCCACCTGAACGTTGGCCGTCATACCGGGCAGTACGAGGAACTGCTCCGGCTGCGGCATGGTCAAGGTGACGCGGAAAGTCTGGGTCTGGGGATCGGCCTTGGTGGTTACTTCCTTGATGTCCAGCGGGAAGCTCAGGCCGGCCCGCCCCTCAAAGGATGCCAGCGCATCGATCTTGCGATTGGCCTGCCTGCCGGGCAGCCGGTCGCTGGGGTCCGGCACAATGCTGCGTACCAGGGACTCGGGCAGATCGATCAGGATGTCCATTTGCTCCTCATTCTGGAAGCGGAAGACCGTCTGCTTGGCCAATACGTCCTCGAAGTTCTCTACTTCCCGGCGCCCGATGGTGCCGGTAAAGGGCGCGTGTAACTCGGTGTAGTCCAGATCCTGGCGAGCCTGGGTGAGAGCTGCGCGGGAGGTGCGGAACTCGGCCTCCATGCGGTCGTAGTCGAGCTTGGAGATGTTGCCGTCCTCAATCAGTTCCCGGGCGCGCTGGAAGTTGCGCTCGGCGTTGTCGAAGATGGCCTGGCGATCTTCCACCGCAATCTGGTAGTCGGTGGGGTCGAGTCGCGCCAGCAACTGACCTTCAGTCACGTTCTCGCCCTCGCGCACAAGGATTTCCTGCAGGGTGCCCGGCACCCGGAAAGACAGGTCGGCCCGCTGTGAGGCCTGCACACTGCCGGGGAAGTCGCGAATGGCCTCGCTGCCGGGACCCTCCACCGTAAACACTTTGACCGGCCGGCTTTGGGGTGGCGGTACTTCCACTTCACCGCCGCAGCCGGCCAACAGGGACGTTCCCAGCGTGGTCGCCAGGAGAAGAGTCTTCGCGCGCATGATGCTTCCCTCAGGTGTTTGGTTTTCCCTTAAGTTAGCATCAGATTCGTGAGGTCGTTAACCGCACGCTACCGCTGTGCCGATCCGATGATCTGCCGCGACCAGGGCGGACCACGTTGGGCGGACCACTTTGGGCGGCCCAGGTTTTTGACCGCTACAGTGGTGCCTGTGGCGGTCGAAGTGACTGAAAACGCGGCCCGTCCCTGGTTCTGGGGTCAGGTTTCGATGGCTTGCTCGGCGCTGAGGTAGGGGTAGCCGAGGTCTTCTGCCACTGCCCGGTAGGTGACGTGGCCGGCGTGGATGTTGAGGCCATTGGCCAGGTGCTCATCGTCTCGCAGGGCCTGACGCCAGCCCTTGTTGGCCAGCTGCAGGGCGAAGGGCAGAGTGGCATTGGTCAGTGCCAGCGTGCTGGTGCGGGGCACCGCGCCGGGCATATTGGTTACGCAGTAGTGCACCACGTCATGCATGAGGTAGGTAGGGTCGGCGTGAGTCGTGGGCTTGCTGGTTGCGAAGCAGCCGCCCTGGTCGATAGAGATATCCACCACAACGCCACCGCGCTTCATGTCAATGATGTTCTGCTCAGAGACCAGCTTCGGCGCCGAGGCGCCGGGAATCAGCACAGATCCCACCACCAGATCGGCGCTGGGCACCCACTTATCTACCTCGTCCTTGGTGGAGTAGATGGTATTCACGCGGCCCCCAAAGATGTCGTTGATATAGCGCAGCCGCGGAATAGAACGATCGAGGATGGTGACTTCCGCACCAAGGCCGATAGCCATGTCAGCGGCGTTGAGGCCGGCGACACCGCCCCCGATCACCACCACCTTGCCGGGTTCAACGCCGGGCACGCCGCCCAGCAGCACGCCGCGGCCGCCGTTGGCCTTCTGCATGGCGTAAGCGCCGCACTGGATCGACAGCCGGCCGGCCACCTCCGACATGGGGGTGAGCAGCGGCAGGCCCTGGCCGTTGCTGGTGACCGTTTCATAGGCAATCGCAGTACAGCCAGAGTCCAGCAGGCCCTTGGCCTGCTCGGGGTCCGCCGCCAGGTGCAGGTAGGTGAACAGCACCTGGCCCTCGCGCAGCAGCTTGCATTCATTGAGCTGCGGCTCCTTGACCTTGACGATCGTATCGGCTTCGGCAAACACCTCCTCGGGTGTGTCGACGACCCGAGCGCCGGCGGCAGCGTAGTCCGCATCGAACATATCGATGCCGGCGCCGGCGTTGGTTTCCACGATTACCTCGTGGCCATCGTGTACCAGCTCGCGTACGCCAGCCGGAGTCATGCCAACTCGGAACTCCAGCGTCTTGATTTCCTTCGGTACGCCAATCTTCATGTTTGTGTCTCCTGTTGTGGGCGGGGCCGGTTCAGCTCTGTTGGCTCGCCACCCAGCGATCGATTGTCTGCCTGAGGATGAACGGAGGCATTGGGCCGTCCTTCAATACCTCGTCCTGGATGCCGCGCCGCGAGACCGTGCGCGGCGTTTGGGCCATGTTCACCGCGTAGTTGGCGTCCAGGCACTCGCGGAATGCGCCGCATTTTAACGCGATTGCCGATGCCGGGAGATAGCGATTTTGGGGTAGGGGCGGCGCGGCCCTAGGCTTCGGCCGGCAGGGCGGGGCGGGTCAGCGGTTCCACCCGCAGCTCGGTGCGCCGGTTGCGGGCGCGGCCGGCCTCAGTGTCGTTATCCGCCACCGGGTCCTGTTCGCCGTAGCCGACGATGAACAGCCGCTCGGCAGCGACACCGCTGTCGACCAGCAGGCGTGCCAGTGCTCTCGCTCGGCGTATGGAGAGCTGCTGGTTGTAGTCCGCCTCACCGATGTCATCGGTGTAGCCGAAAATCGAGATGCGGGTGCGGTCGTACTCCTCCAACACCCGGGCCACCGGTTCCAGCCGGGCGCGGGCGCTGTCTGACAGGCGACTGCCGTTGCTGGTAAAGGTGTCGGCACCGCCGAAGGTAAAGGACAGCACATCACCGCGGCGAGTCGCCGCCACTCCGGTGCCCTTGAGCAACTGGATCAGCCGCGCCTCCTGAGTATCGACGTAGTAGCCCACCTCGTTGGGGTGCAGCACGGCGGCGTCGCTGCTGAGCAGCTCTGCCAGGTGCGCCGCGGCATCGGCAGTCGCCGTCTCCGGTGTGCTGACCAGGTAGGGCAGCTGTTCCTGCGCAGCGCCCAGTCTTTTCCGCGGGGCGGGTGCGACGGGGGCGGGAGCAATCGTGCCGCGCTCGGCGGTCCAGTATGGCTGGGCGGTTTCCACCTCGGGCGGCCGTTCGTCGCCGCTACCGGTACAGGCGGTGAGGCTCAGGGCTGCCGCCAGGCAAAAGCCCAGGTGTGTAGTCTTCGTCGTCAAGCGTGTCAGGCGCACCAGCGGCTCCCCCTCTTAGGGCCTGTTCACACTCACTGAGTTAGCCCTGCTGCCACTGGTGTTGTGTCCTGCAAGGCAGGATTGGCGCAGTGTGGTGGGCCCACATAAGCCATTTCTAACGCCGCAGGGCGCAACACCAGTGGCAGCCCTTCGGGTTGAGGCTGAAACAGCGCCACTCTTCGTTGCTCGTCGTTCATTTGGAATCACCAAACTTCTCTCCTCGCGCCTCGATTGGCGCTGTTTCAGTCTCAACAGGACCAACTCAGTAAGTGTGAGCAGGCCCTAGCTCTCCTGTGCCGTATCCAGCACCTGGACCGGCGTGCCCGGTGCTATGCGGTGCACACCGTCGGTAATGTAGCGCTGACCTGCGGCGAGGCTGCCGCGCACATAAGCGAGGTTCCCCTTCACGTCCAGCACTTCCACGGCCTCGCGCACGCTGACCTCGCCGTCTTCCGTGCTTTCCAGTCGCAGCACAGTCCACAGGCCGCGCTCACCTTCCAGCAGCGCCGAAACCGGCAGCCAGCCGCCGGCGGATGCTACAGTCTCTTCCACTCGCAGGGTGACCGGCTCTCCGTCCAGCCCGCGTGCGGCGTCCGGTAGTTCAAAGACCGCGGTGGCGGTGAGCGTGGTCGGGTCGACGTCGGGACGAATGGAGCGCAGCGGTGCCTCGAAGGTCTGCCCGCGCAGCACCAGGCGGTAAGACTGGCCAGGCTCCAGCAGGGCGGTCTGCTCGGCGGCAATACCGATGTGCGCCTCGCGGCTGCCCGCCGCAACCAGTCGCAGCACCGGCACGCCTATATTGACTACGGCGCCGGTATCCACCAGGCGCTGCGCGACCACTCCGTCGTAGGGCGCGCGCAGTACGGATTTCTCGAGATTGATATCGATCCCGCGCAGCTGGGCCCGCACACTCTCCAACTGGGCCGCCAGTGCCTGAGCCCGTAAGCGGGTTTCATCAAAGGCTTCCTCGGACACCGCGCCGGTGGCCTGCAGGTCACGCTGACGCTTGGCCTTGATGCGCGCCAGCTCCAGCTCGGCGGTCACCTGCTGCAGGTCGGCGGCTACCGCCTCGCGGCGCGCATCCAGCTGCGCAGTGTCCAGCCGTGCCAACACGTCACCGCTGCTGACGGTAGAACCCTCTGTGACTTCCAGCTGAGCCAGGGAGCCGGCCACTTCGAAGCCAACATTGGATTTACGGCCGGCCCGCACCAGGCCCAGGAAGGACACCTCCCGGCGGTAGCTGTCCTGGGTGGTGAACTGGGCCACCGGCACCGGCGTGGGCGCCCGGGTGGCCGTCGTCTCATCCAGACTGACGCGCCCGTGCAATGCCAGGGTGATCAAGGCCACTGACCCGACCGCGACGCCCAGCGCCAACAAGCTGGTCTTGCGACTGCCGCGGCGCCCGGCGCCGGAAAAGCCTTCATTGGTTCCCTGGTCGGTCTTCGATACCTCTTCCACAGCTACCTCTCCCGGTGTCTACCGCCGGCCTCGCTGGGGTGCCAGGCCACTGAAAATGTTAGAACGAGTAACATCAGATGTTACAAGCTATAACATATACGTCAATGAAGATTTGTCGGATGCCTGCATCCTTGCGCAGAAAATCGCCAATTCTGAGCAAATTTGCACAAATTAGGGAAGAAAGTTGTAAGTCTCTGTGCAACTACGCCCCAAAAAAGGGCGATTTAGCCGGCGACGGGGGCCTTGGCGGGGGTCATCCGCAGGGCGACCGCCCGGCGGTGGTAGATAATCAGGGTCAGGCCCACCACCAGCGGCACCGCCCACAGGGCGGGAGTAAGCGCCAGTTCCGGCACCAGTCGCACCGCGCCGAAGGCAAAGAAGGCGGTGTAGACGGAGATTCCCGCCCCCACCAGGGCCTTGATGTGCTCGCGGATGCGGGCCACCGGGCTCGGCGGGATGCGGTACAGGAACCACAGGTTGGTGGCCACCGTGGCAAAGCCGACCATGGACATGCCCATCATCATCGGCTGGCCGATCAGCCAGCCCTGCCAGAAGCAGTTGACTGATGCTGCGGTGAGGACGGCCTGTGACAGGAGATTGTGCCAGGCGCAGTTGCGGCGGTGGTCACGGCGATTGTTGATCACCAGCCAGCCCTGCCAGGCCAGGTTGACGGTGAGGATGGCCAGGTAGAGCATCATCCAGCCGAAGATGCCGCTGATCATGGCGGGGTCGGAAAACACCGGGTGATCGGCCAGATGGGGATGGGTGCCGATCGGGTCGTAGAGTGTGGTCAACGATATTCCGACGGCTACAGTGCCCGTCACCAGCATGGTCAGCGTAAACAGCGTGCCGAAGCGGCGATGGTTGACGCCCCCCTTGCGCCCTGCCACCGGCACCCAGAAAACTACCAGGCCGGTGGCACCGGTAGCGATATGGATTGCGACGAGCAGCTCGAACAGACTGTGGCTGGACATGAATTTTTGATCATCCCATACTGCGCCGCATCACCACTCCGGGGGCCACGGCCGTTACCCAACAGTATATCCCGCCCAAGCCGAACTCGCTTTGGTCCGTAGCTGCCCTGGTCAGGGCGCTGTGGCGTGGTGACGGCAATCTGCTAGAGCTGCTGCCCGCCGCTGCCTACCGCTTCAAAGTCGGCAACCTAGGTTACTCCCGCCGCTCGACAGTGCTGTTCAATGACCCCCAGTTGATTCGCGAGATCATGCGGGATTCAGAGGAGGTCTTTCCCAAGAGCGACCTGATGGTCAGCGCCCTGGAACCGCTGATCGGCGAGTCGATCTTTGTCACCGACGGCGCCAAATGGCGGCGCCAGCGGGCGATGATCGACCCGGCCTTCTCACAGCTGCGCATCAGTCACGCCTTCCCGGCGATGCGTAGCGCGGTGGATGACTATGAAGCGGTGCTGGACGCGCGCGCGGCCGGCGGCGAGGATTTCTCGCTGGACCTCGCCATGAGCCATCTCACGGCAGACATTATCTGTCGCACCGTGTTCTCCACATCCCTTGATTCCCGGGTGGCGATGGACGTGTTCGAGGATTTCACGGTATTCGAGCGCTCGGTGGCGCAGGTGGATATCAAGCGCCTGATTCTCGCGCCGGCCTGGAGCAAGGCGCCACAGCCGCCGGAGGTACTGGCCGCCTGCACACGCATCCGCGAGCACCTGGGACGGCTGGTCGACAGCCACCTGGCGGCCGATGCCAGCCACGACGATATCGCCAGCGCAGTGATCGCGGCCCGCGATGCGGAAAGCGGCCAAGCTTTCAGTCGTGAGGAGCTGATCGATCAGCTCGGCGTATTTTTCCTGGCCGGTCATGAAACCACCGCCAGTGTGCTGACCTGGGTGTTCTATATCCTCAGCGTGCAGCCGGAGCTGGTGGCTCGATTGCGGGCCGAAATCGAAGATGTCGTCGGCGCAGGCTCAGTGGAGTTCTCCCACCTCAGGCAGTTGCCGCTGGTGCGGGCCGTGTTCAAGGAAGCCCTCCGGCTTTACCCGCCCATCACCTTCGTCCCCCGGGTGGCCTTGAGGGCCACCCGGGGGACGAAGGTGATGGGCGGG
>JANQGK010000157.1 GCA_028277365.1 Halieaceae bacterium
CACCAGTTCGGGCTGCAGTTC
This sequence comes from Halieaceae bacterium, assembly GCA_028277365.1. Lineage (GTDB taxonomy): Bacteria > Pseudomonadota > Gammaproteobacteria > Pseudomonadales > Halieaceae > JANQIO01. Next base: position 22 of record JANQGK010000157.1, read on the forward strand.
CGCCACCGCCCGCTCCACCGCCAGGTAGTCGTCGGTGATCAGCGCTTCCAGACCCAGCGCCTTCGCCGCCTGGCGCACGTCGCGGGCCTGCTCGCGGGCATAGGTGCCGAGACCCACTACGTCGAAGCCCAGTTCCTCGGTGGCGATGCGCGCCGCCGCGACCGCATGGGTGGCATCGGCAAAGATGAACACCCGCTTGCCGGTCAGGTAGGTGGAATCCACCGAGCGCGAATACCAGGGCAGATTGGAGAACTCGTCGTCGAGTACCGCGGATACATCCGCCCCGGTCACCTCTGCCAGTTCGCGCAGGAAGTCGCGGGTTGCTCCCACACCGATCGGCACAGTGCGGACAATGGGCTGGCCGAAGGCGCGTTTGAGCCAGTCGCAGGTGGTGTCGGCCACTTCCGGGTACAGGCAGACATTGGCATCGGCCTCGGGAATGCGCAGCAGGTCGGCGGGGGTCGCGCCGAGTGGTGCGACCACGTTGACGTGTACGCCCAGACGCTCCAGCAGCCCGACGATTTCGAGTACATCGTCCCGGCAGCGGAAACCCAGCGCGGTGGGACCCAGCAGGTTGACGCTGGCGGCCTGCCCGGACTCCCGGGCGGGACGCTCGCTGCCCGGAGCGGGCGCCCGGCCGGCCAGCAGACCGCGCACCAGGCTGTAAAAGGTTTCGCTGGCGCCCCAGTTTTCCTTGCGGGAATAGGCCAGCATTTCCAGCGGAATCACCGGCACCGGCAGGCCGGCACCGTTGACCAGGGTACCTGGCTGATCCTGCAGCAGCTCGGCGGTGCAGGAGTCTCCCACCAGCAAAAGCTGCGGCTGGTGGTGCCGGCAGGCGTCAGCCGCGGCGCGCAGCACCAGGTTGGCGGTATCGTCGCCCAGGTCCCGCGCCTGAAAGGTGGTATAAGTGACCGGCGGGCGGCGTTTGTGCCTTTCGATCATCGTAAACAAGAGGTCGGCGTAGGTGTCGCCCTGCGGCGAGTGCAGCAGCAGGTGCACACCCTCCATGGAGGCCGCCACGCGGATGGCGCCGACGTGGGGCGGGCCCTCGTAAGTCCATAGGCTCAGTTCCATTGGAAACCTCCCAGGCGCTGCTCCCTGGCCAGAGGCCGGGTGAACAGGCCCGCCAGGTCGGCGGCCTGGTCGAAGCCCTGGATCGGTGTGAACACCAGCTCAATGGACCATTTGGTGCGCAGCCCTTCGGCTTCCAGCGGGTTGGCAATGCCCAGCCCGCAGACGGTCAGATCCGGGCGCGCCTCTCGCAGGCGGGCGAGCTGCGGCTCCAGATCCTGGCCCTCGGTGAGCGCGGTGTCGGCGGGCAGCCGCTTGAGCTCCGCCGCCAGCAGCGACTGCTCCAGGAACGGTGTACCCACCTCCCCCAGTGCCATGCCACATTCTTCAGAGAGGAACCGCGCCAGTGGCACTTCCATTTGTGAATCCGGCAGCAGGCTTACGCTGCGACCTGCCAGGCGCTCCCGGTGCAGGGCGACGGCCCTGCAGGCGCGCTGGTAAGGAGCAGCAGTGACTTCATCGAATCGATCGGCGCTGACACCGAAGGCATCGGCCGCGGCCTTCAGCCAGGCCAGGGTGCCCTCCGCCCCCAGCGGGTACGGCGCCGTCAACAGCCTCGCACCGCGGGCCGCCAGGGCCCGTGAAGTATCCCCCAGCCAGGGCTGTGCCAGGAGCACCCGGGTACCGGCGCCAACCGGGGGGAGCTCGTCGGCACGCCGGCCGGGGAAAAAGTGCACATTGGCAATGCCCAATGCGTCAAACAGGCGCCGAAACTGGTCTTCGACGATATCCGCCAGGGTTCCCACGACCAGCAGCTGTTCGCCGCTGTCATCAGCCTGCAGCTCGCCGACCAGACGCTGCAGGCAGCTGTCCTCGCCCTGGGTAAACGTAGTCTCGATGCCGCTGCCGGAGAACTCAACAAAGCGCACCCCGCTGCCGTGGTTGCGCTGCAGGCGTGCCGCCGCGTTGCCGAGGTCCAGCTTGATCACTTCCGAGGGGCAGCTGGCCACCAGGAAGACGGTCTTGATATCCGGGCGGCGCTCGACCAGCTGCCCTACCACCCGATCCAGCTCCTCATTGCAGTCGGCAAGACCCGCGAGGTCCTTGTCCTGCAGGATGGCGGTGGCAAAGCGAGGCTCGGCGAAGATCATCACGCCGGCAGCGGACTGCAGCAGATGGGCACAGGTGCGGGAGCCGACTACCAGGAAGAAGGCGTCCTGGATCTTGCGGTGAAGCCAGACGATTGAAGTCAGCCCGCAGAACACCGCGCGCTGTCCCCGCTCCTGCCTCGCCTGGGGAGTGGAATCACTGGCGAGGACGGCGTTGTTCATGACTGCACCAGTGGCAGGGGCGGCGGCGCGGCTGACTCGAGCCGCGCCCGGCGCAGCTTGACCAGAAACTGGGCGGCGTTCACCACGTAGATCGCGTAGGCGGCCAGAGCGATTGTCATCTGGGTTACCGGTGTGGCCAGGGCAAACAGCCAGGCCACCAGGTAAGCGGTGTGGAGTGCGATGACCAGCATGCTGACCACGTCCTCCCAGTAAAAGGCCGGCGCAAACAGGTACTGGCCGAAGACCTCTTTTTCCCAAATGGCGCCGGTGACCATAATGGTGTATAAAACCGCGGTTTTACATATGACCGACCAGGTAGCGGCTGCCAGGCCTTCACCCGTCGACAGGAAGTTGATTACGAGCAGGAGGCTGACAATAAAAATCAGGAATTGCAGCGGCGCCAATATCCCCTGCACCAGTGTCCAGCGAGTCGCATCACGACGACGACGCTGTTCAGGCGTGTACAGGGAAAACTCTTGTGACGAAACGGGATCTGTCATCACGGTGGGTCGGCGCCGGTTTTTATCGGTGTGACCCTGAATCTAGCGCCTGACACGACAACTGTCAATATTGCCTTACACTCAATGAAGTCCAATCTATTTGACATATCTCAATTATTGCGATTAACTCGCTTGACCGAGGTATATGCAGGCGACGCGCTCGCACGGCCTACGGTCGGACCAGCCGCCTGCGCGACTCCCGATCGCGGTACAAGCCCACACCCGATGACTAATGGAAATTGCGCGTGCTAGGTCAATTGGACCCTCAGGCATCGGCTGACCTCGTTACGAGAATGGCCGACTTCACTATGCTGCTGGACCACAGTGGGCATATCCTTGAACTATCCGTTAACAGCGAAGACTTAGCCGGCGCCGTAGACGACAGCTGGATCGGCCGCGACCTGCGCGACCTGGCGACAGCGGAAAGCCGGGCAAGACTTGAAGAACTGCTGAACCGCGTCAGCGCCGACCCGGGTGCGGTGGCGAGCTGCGATGCCAGCCACGACGTGGTCGACGACGGCGACCTGCTGGTGCGCTACCGGGCGGTGGCCCGCGGCGCCGACGCCGAAATCCTCCTGCTGGGCCAGGACCTGCGCCCGGAAGCCAATCTGCGGCAACAGCTGATGAACGCACAGCAGGCGCTGGAACAGGACTACTGGCGTCTGCGGCAGATTGAAACCCGCTACCGGCGCCTGTTCGACATGGTCGGCGATGCCATCATCGTGGTGGATGGCGACAGCCATCGGGTGATCGAATCCAACCCGCGCGCCGCCGCCCTGCTCGCCCCGGAGCTGGACTCCATTGCCGGCAAGGCGTTTCCGCTCGGCCTGGACAAAAGCGGCCAACGCAGCATCAAGACGCTGCTGGATGAGGCGCGGGCCTCCGGCCGCGGCCAGGTCGAGGACATCGGCACCGTAGCGGGCGACCACCGCTTCGACGTGTATGCGAACTTCCTGCGCCAGGGTAACGAGGCGCGCTTCCTGGTGCGCATTGCCGAGCACGGCAGTGAAGCCGGTAGCGGTCCGGCGCCCGGCGCCGACCAACTGCTGGGCGCCTCCCTGCAGGCCTCTCCCGACGCCATCCTGGTCACCGACGACGACGGCCGCGTTGTGGCCGCCAACCAGACCTTCCTCGAGCTCGCCCAGGTCGTCTCCCAGGACCAGGTGCTTGGCCAGCTGGCGGACCGCTGGCTGGGCCGCTCCGGCGTCGACCTCAGCGTGCTGCTGACTAACCTGCGCAAGAACAACAGCGTCAAGCTATTCAGCACCACCCTGCAGGGCGAACAGGGCTCCAGCGCCGATGTGGAAGTCTCCGCCACCGCCCTGACCAGCCCCCGCGGCCGCCACCTGGCCTTCTTCATTCGCGATGTTGGCCGCCGGGTCGTCACCGAGCACCCCTCGGCGGCGCAATTGCCCCGCTCCATCGAGCAGATCACCAAACGCGTGGGCCGCGTGCCCCTTAAAGACCTGGTGCGGGAGTCCACCGATGTCATCGAAGCCCTGTGCATTGAGGCGGCGCTGGCGCTGACCCATGACAATCGCGCCTCCGCTGCCGAACTGCTGGGCCTGAGCCGTCAGAGCCTGTACGCCAAGCTGCGGCGCTACGAGATCGACGGACCGAGTGACGAGGGCGAGTAGCACCACTCTCGGACGACAATCTCAGCTAACACTCCCAACTGTCTAGATTGGTTGACAGTTTTTGCTGTCCTATCTATATTACAGCCATGCTCCCCGAAGCCATGGCACCAACGCCCAGCACGCGCCCCGAGCTGCGCGGCATGCTGCAGTTGCTCAAGCCCATCACCTGGTTTCCACCCATGTGGGCTTTCGCCTGTGGCGCGGTTTCTTCCGGCAGCAACCCGCTGGAAACGCCGCTCCTGCTGCTGGCTGGAATGGTACTGGCAGGCCCGATGGTGTGCGGGGCCAGCCAGGTGGTCAACGACTGGTATGACCGCGAAGTCGATGCCATCAACGAACCGCAGCGACCGATCCCCTCTGGACGGGTCCCCGGCCACTGGGGCCTGTACCTCGCCATTACCTGGACCGCCCTGAGCCTGATCCTGGCGATCAGCCTGGGTATCACGGTGTTCTGGGCGGCCCTGCTGGGCATCCTGCTGGCCTGGTTCTACAGCGCCCCTCCCCTGCGTTTCAAACAAAACGGTTGGCTGGGGAACCTGGCGGTGGGGATATCCTACGAGGGCCTGGCCTGGGTAACCGGCGCCGCCGTGATGCTGGGCACACTGCCCGGCAGGGAAGTACTGGCGCTGGCCTTTCTCTACAGTCTCGGCGCCCACGGCATCATGACCCTCAACGACTTCAAGGCCCTGGAGGGCGACTTGCGCCTGGGTGTGCGCAGCCTGCCCGCCCAGCTCGGCCCGGAGCGGGCCGCCAAAGTGGCCTGCCTGGTCATGGCGGTACCTCAGGTGTTCGTCATCGCCCTGCTCTATGACTGGGGCCGCCCGCTCCACGCCGCCCTGGTGGCTGCGGTACTCATCGCCCAGCTATTTGCCATGCGGCGCATGCTGACTGACCCGAAGGCACTGGCGCCCTGGTATAACGGCACCGGCGTGACCCTCTACGTCGCCGGCATGATGGCCAGCGCCGTGGCCGTGCGAGGCCTCGCGTGAACAGCGGACTGGGCTGGCTGGCAATCATCCGGCTCGGCCTGGTCCAGACCTCGCTGGGTGCGGTCATCGTCCTTACCACGTCCACCCTGAACCGCGTCATGGTGGTAGAACTGGCGCTACCGGCCATGCTGCCGGGCATGCTGGTGGCCCTGCACCATGTGGTGCAAATGACCCGCCCCCATGTCGGTTACGGCTCAGATATCGGCGGCCGCCGCACACCGTGGATCATCGGCGGCATGCTGGTGCTGGCCAGCGGCGGTGTCCTGGCCGCTGTCGCCACCACCTTGATGGAGGCCACCCTCGCCTGGGGCGTGGGCCTGGCCGTCACCGCTTTCCTGATGATCGGCCTCGGCGCCGGCGCTGCCGGCACATCCTTGCTGGTGCTGCTCGCCAAGCGCGTGTCCCAGCAGCGACGCCCCGCCGCCGCCACGCTGGTGTGGATCATGATGATTGCCGGCTTCGCGATTACCGCAGGCGTGGCCGGGCAGTTCCTCGACCCCTTCAGCCCCCAGCGCCTGGTGACGGTCACCGGCACCGTGTCGCTGGCCGCGGTCCTGATCACCCTGTTCGCCATACGCGGCATCGAGGGGAACACCACACAGGACTCACCGTCAGAGCCACACCCTGAGGACGCCACCGGCATGCCTGACTTCGGGGTCGCGTTGCGGGAGATCTGGCAGGAACGCCAGGCACGCCAGTTCACCGTGTTCGTATTCGTTTCCATGCTCGCCTACAGCGCCCAGGACCTGATTCTCGAACCCTTTGCCGGCACGGTGTTCGGCATGACCCCGGGCGAATCCACCCAGCTCGCCGGCATCCAACACGGCGGCGTGTTGCTGGGAATGCTGTTGGTCGCCCTCAGCGGCAGCCTGTTAAAACTCAACAGCGTTGCCCACCTGCGGCGCTGGACCGTGGGCGGCTGCCTCGCTTCAGGCCTGGCGCTGCTGGGCATTGCCAGCGGCGGCGGCTTCAGCGAGCAGTGGCCGCTAGCCGCCAACGTTTTTGCGCTCGGCGTCGCCAACGGGGCCTTCGCGGTGGCCGCTATCGCCTCGATGATGAACCTGGCCGCCGACGGCCGCGCCCGCCGGGAGGGTCTGCGCATGGGCCTGTGGGGAGCCGCCCAGGCCATTGCCTTTGCCCTTGGCGGCTTCCTTGGCACTGTGGCCATCGATATTACCCGTCAGTTCGTGGCCGAGCCGGCCACCGCCTACGCGCTGGTGTTCAGCGCCGAGGCAGTTCTGTTCCTGTGGGCGGCGCGCCTAGGCAGCGCCGTCCGCAATCCCCAAGCCAATTACGCGCCAGCGCCCGCCTTCGGCGAGGTGGCTGTCGTCAGCCTGTTGAATGAGAGGTAAGCCATGAACCAGGTCACCGAGACAGGAGCGACCCGCAGAGGCAGCAAGCTTGCAAGCCAGCCCCAGGAATACGATGTAATCGTCATCGGCGGCGGTCCCGCCGGTGCCACCGCCGCCACCGATCTGGCCCGGGCCGGGCACAGCGTATTGATGCTGGAGCGCGCCTTCAGGATCAAGCCCTGCGGAGGCGCCATTCCGCCGCGCCTGATCGAGGACTACGACATTCCCCAGGAGCTGCTGGTCGCCAAGGTAACCTCGGCGCGCATGGTCTCCCCTACTGAACAGAAAGTCGATATGCCCGTGGGGGACACCTACGTGGGCATGGTGGATCGCGAGGTCTTCGACCCCTGGCTGCGCCAGCGCGCCGTGGACGCCGGCGCTACCCAGCGCATCGGCAATTTCAAGCAGCTGCGGCGCCGTGACGACGGCCGGGTCGAGGTGGACTTCGCCGACAAGGAAAGCGGCGGAGAATCAGCGACCGTGGTGGGCCGCACGGTGATCGGCGCCGACGGCGCCAACTCCCAGGTGGCAAAGCGCTACGTGCCGGGCGGCGACCAGAAAAACTGCGTGCTCGCCTACCACGAAATCGTGCGCTCGCCGGTGGGCACCGCTGGCGGCAACTTCGACCGCAACCGCGCGGACGTCTGGTACCAGGGCAACCTCTCTCCGGACTTCTATGCCTGGGTCTTTCCCCACGGCGAAACCACCAGCATCGGTGCCGGCAGTGAAGCGAAAGACTTCTCGGCGCCGGCCTCGGTCAAGGCTCTGCGCCAACAGGTCAGGCTGGAATGCGCAGAAACC
>JANQGK010000178.1 GCA_028277365.1 Halieaceae bacterium
GCACCCTGCACATGCCGGACATCGTCTGCACCTTCATGGAAAGTTATCCGGATATGCGCGTGGAGCTGAATCTCAACGACCGCTTCGTCGACCCGCTAGAAGAAGGCTTTGACGTCTCGATCCGCATCAGCGAGCCGCATTACAGCACCAGTCTGGCCACCCGGGAAATCACCCCGGTGCGGCGCGTGCTGTGCGCCTCACCCGCGTACCTGGCCGAGCACGGCGAACCCCTGCGCCCGGCAGACCTCGCGGGGCACCGCTGCCTGCACTACGGCTACCAGGCCAGCGGCATCCAGTGGCGCCTGCAGGGTCCCGAGGGTGAGGAGTCGGTGGGCGTGAACTGTGCCATGTGGTCCAACAACGGCGAGGTCCTGGCGGCGGCCGCCTGTCGGGATCGCGGTATCGCCCTGCTGCCCACCTTTATCGTCGGCGCTTCCCTGCAAGCCGGCCAACTGCGCACACTGATGCCGGATTATGAGCCCACCACGCTCACCCTGTGCGCTCTCTATCCCCGCCATCGCCACCTGTCGAGCAAGGTGCGTCTGTTTGTCGAGTGCATCAGCGGCGCCATCGGCGAGCGCCCCTACTGGGACCTGATCAGCTAGCTTCGCGTCTGCTACTGGCCCACCTGGGCGCGCCACTGCTCGGGGGCCCAGGCAATGATGGCTTCAGCATCCTCAGGCAGCAGGAAATCTGCGGCGACGGCGGCCTCGGCCGCCGCAGTGACGGCGGCGACAAAACCCGCTTCATCCACGTACAGGCTTGCCATCTGCTCGGCACTGAACAGCGTGGTGGTGCCAAACAGCGGGCAGAAACCGTCGGCACTCTGGCCCTCCCCCGACAGGATGGCACTGGGCGCATCAACGTAGGGCGTGCGAATCCCACCGGTCACATTGCCGAGCGTGTCCAGCAGGAAGGCGCTGCCGTCGGCGGTCAGGTCGAGCCGCGGTGCCGCGGGCGGCGGAGTACCGAAACGAATCCAGTCATCCAGCGCGCGCACCGCGCGCGCGAACACGTAGTGCATGGGCCCGGCGTTAAAGGGGAGATCACAGCGAAGAATACCCAGCACCGTGTCCTCCTCTACCACAGCGGCAAAGCGCGGCTCGCCGGTCGCGTCCAGCCGGCCGGAGATGATCGAGTAGTAGTCGGCATGGGCGGTGCCAGCCACTTCCCACAGCCTGAAGCCTTCGCTGTCAGGCTGGCGCGCCCCGAAGTAGTTGAGGATGGTAAGGTCGGTCTCGGTCTGGAAGGTGATGACCGGCGCTGTCAGGTCGGTGCGCACCTGCGGCTGGTCCGGCGTCGGGATCGGCACCTGGGGTTCCTGAGCCAGCGCCGAGGAACCACCGCCGCGACTGTGCACCATGAAACCGTCGTAGGCCCCGTACAGAGGCTGCACGGCGTTAATGTAGGTGACCAGACGGCCCGCCGACTGTGACTCGCCGTAGGCGGAGATGCGGTCGGGCACCATGCCGGCCAGCACGTCTGCATTGGCCCGCCCCTCCAGGATGGCCGTCACCTGGGTGAAGATGTCGTAGGAAAAGCTGTCGCCCGGGTGCTCCAGGTCGCCGTAGCGGGCCGGGTTGATCGCCTTCAGATGCAACGGGGCCAGGCTGCCCTCGCGCCCCTCGATACCCACTATCTGAGCCGACACGCCCACCCAGATATGGCCGCTGCGATACATCTCCACGTGGCCGCTGCCCCAGCTCGGCGGGATGTCGAAGCCGGAGGTCACGTTGAGCCACTCGACGATGACTGAGCCGTTGAAGTCTGCAGGGTCCAGGGGTCGGTGAACCACCAGGCGGGTGTGATACTCAGCCTGCTCCGCCGGTTCCGCCTGCCAGGCGCCATCCGGCTGCAGTTCGTTGAGGTTGGTAAAGGCGCTGGCAGTGCCCTCGTAGAAATACTCCCGGGCCTCATAACCCACCACCGCCAGGTCGAAGGCGTTGGCCTGCAGGAAGAAGCTGCCGGCATCCGGCGGCTCGGACACGCTCGGCACTGCCACCGGCAACAGGTTGGCACCGGATTGGGGGGTCTTGGGAATGCTGCCGCCGGAACCGCAGGCGGTCAGTGCGCTGAAGATGATCAGGGAAACAATCCAACGAGGATAAAACATGCTGCAAGTACTCTGCTCTAATTATTGGTTTCAAAGCATTAAAGCATAAACTTCGCCGCCGATAGACTTCAGCGCCCGACATAAAACTGCGCTATGATGGCAGCACTCATGCGCCGTGAGGGCGCGCCCCACAGTTTGGTGGATTTGGGGGAAGGACACTGATTAGAAAAATTACCCCGCTCCTGGTGCTGGTGGGCGCTGTGGCGGTTTTCATGCTGCTGCAGGCTAACCAGCCAACACCGGAAAAACGAGAGCAGGGCCCGCGACCGATTACCGTGTTTGTGGAACCGGTCGAACGCGACCAGGTGACCTTGGAAGTCGTTACCCAGGGGGAAGTGCGTTCGCGAGTCTCCATCGACATGGTCGCCGAGGTCAGCGGCCGCATCGTCGACGTGAGCCCCGAGTTCATGGAGGGTGGTGCAGTGGGCCCCAACGCCACTCTGGTGCAAATCGATGATACCGACTACCAGCTCGCCCTCAGCCAGGCCGAGGCGCGAGTCGCCGAGGCACGGGTCGCCCTGGAACTGGCTCTGGCGGATGCCGACGTGGCCCGCAAGCAGCTGATCGGTACCCCCAACCCCTCCGACCTCGCCCTGAAGAAACCCCAGGTAGC
>JANQGK010000205.1 GCA_028277365.1 Halieaceae bacterium
GAACCAGAACCCGAGCCGGAACCAGAACCCGAGCCAGAACCGGAACCTGAGCCAGAGCCGGAACCCGAGCCAGAGCCCGAACCGGAGCCGGAGCCGGAGCCTGAGCCTGAACCCGAGCCTGAGCCAGAACCAGAACCCGAGCCGGAACCAGAACCCGAGCCAGAACCGGAACCTGAGCCAGAGCCGGAACCCGAGCCAGAGCCCGAACCGGAGCCGGAGCCCGGAATTCCGGAGGTGCCCGAGCAGGACCCTGCGCCGACAGAGAATATCCGCTTCAGCGATGTCAGCAGATTGACGGTGGTCGCGGGCGAACACGTTGTCACCACGGCTGACACCGGTGAGGACGGCCGCGAAGACCTCGGTGAGGACCTGGGGCTGGACGATGACGTCTTTGAAGACCTGACTAGACTGCCAATACCGGAAGGCCAGAATTTGGAGACCGGCCTAAAGTGGGGCCGCTGGGAAGCGGGTTTCTTCTCAGAAGGGGGCGACGACGATGACGGAGACGAAGGGTTCGCAGGCGCCGTTCACTACGTGGCCGACGACGACCCGAAGCGAACCGTCGTGCTGCCCATATCCGGCAAGCTGACTTACGAGATCAGTGGTGGCACCTCACCGACCGACAGTGAAGGCAATATGGGCGAGCTTCGGGCCGGCGTCCTGGAAGCTGACTTTGGGACCCAGACCGTTACCAACAAGATCGAGTTGGAAATTGGCGGGGATACCTGGCGTGCGGCAGGTGACGGCGACATCTCCAGCGGCCGGCCGGAGTTCAAAGGCAGCTATACAGTGGACCGCGCGTCTGGTGCCGACGGTACTGGCAGCTTCTCTGGCTTCTTCGGTGGCGCCCCGCTGGGTCCGGGTGCATTCGAAGGCGCCCCCTCCGGGGCTGGCATTGGCTACACCCTGGACTCCGACGGTATCACCGTCAACGGCGCGGCGGCCTTCAAGGCCAGGCCCTAATCAACAACCAGTAGGTCGCTGCCCTCGGGCAGCCTTGAACCCCGCCTTGCGCGGGGTTTTTTCTGCCCGGCTGCAGCCGCTGGCCGCCACCTTGACTTGCCACCCTTCCAACCGGCATGTCGACACCGAAACCGGGTAGCGCCACATGCAACTGCAGGGTTCTTCCGAGAGTCTGGCTGGCTAGAAGGTTTGTAATGAGCACCATCGCAGACGCTATACTCGGCCCTGGTGATAGAAAACAAGGGTAATTCAATGCCGCGCTTACGACAGGTCCCTAGGGGCCAGGCCGATCCGTTAGCCCTGCAGATGTACACGCTGCTGTTTGGCGATCGGGACCCGGTGGCCGAACCCGGGACCGATACCGGTACCCCGGGCAACTGGTGGACAGTTTTCGCGCTAGTGCCGGACTGCCTGAAGCATGCGGTACAGGGCTTCCAGTTTTACCGCGACCCGGCACGCAAGCTGGATCCGCAGCTACGGGAACTGGGCCAGACCCGCGCCGGCTACAACCGCGGCTCCCAGTTCGTTTTCTCCCAACACTGCAAATCCTGTCGATCCGTGGGTATCGATGAGAGGAAGATTGTGGCCATACCGCACTGGTCGGTGAGTGATGCCTTCAGCGATGCCGAGCGCGCGGTACTCGCATATACCGACGCCTTGGTGCTGGAGGGCGGCCGGGTATCCGATGCCGTATTCGACGAGCTCAAGAAATCGCTGTCGGACGAGGAGATTCTGGAACTCACCTACATCACGACGCTTTACGAGATGCACGCGACCATGTCGCGTGCACTGCGACTGGAGTACGACGACGTGAATGAGCGCGTGACCGAGATTGCCGCGCCTACCGAGGAAGCGAATCAGGACGTCATGCGAATGGTCGACCGGGAGGACCGCTGATGGCTTATCACCACCTCGCCATGGCCGCTAAAGACATGGCCGCTATCCACGCCTTTTACGAGGGCACCATGGGCTTTGAACTGGTTAAGGTCGAGATCGGCCCGGTACCTGAGGGCGGCTGGGCCAAGCACTTCTTTTATCGCATGAACGGAGACGACTCGCGCTTTATCGCCTTTTGGGAAATGCACGACGTACCGGGTGGCGATACTGTGGAAACCAACCTGTCAAAAGCCGCGGGCGTGCCGGACCAGATCAACCATATCGCCTTCGACGCGCCCGACATGGCAACCATGGAGGTCCGGAAGCAGGCATGGCTGGATGCGGGGCTGGATGTGCTGGAGATCGACCACGACTGGTGCTATTCGGTGTACACCAAAGACCCCAACGGCAACCTGGTGGAGTTTTGCCTGACCAAAGGCAGCTTCAGTTCTGCTGACCGGGAGCGAGCCCTTGCGGCACTGGAGAGCAACGATCTGCCGTTCTCGGAGCCACCCGCAAAGATTGAAGTCCATAGCGCGGCCAGCAAGTAAGCTAGGTTACCAGGGAATAGCAACGGCTGGACCAATGGTGATCAGGGCCGATCGAGCAGGATTTGATACCGCTTGACAGTGAAGCCAAAAATCCCGAAAATTCGCGCCTCTTCGGGACCCAGGGTCCCCACTACAGATGCGGCTACGTAGCTCAGCTGGTTAGAGCACAGCATTCATAATGCTGGGGTCGGTGGTTCAAGTCCACCCGTAGCTACCACTTCTCCCGCGTGAAACCCCAACACATGGGTTTCTGCAGGGGCTCCGCCCGACGGTGTCTGAGCTCCGCTGTTCACGCAGCCCAGATCCAAATGACTTCACGGCAGATGGGCAATAGATTGCTAAACTAGGCGCTGTACTCGTATCTCTGTCCGGACACCACCATGACAAGAATAAGCTTTTGCGCGCTGTTTCTGATTCTCTCCCTTATCCACCCGACTATTTCCTTCGCCGCTGACGATGAGGACAAACACCCGCTGGCGGGCATTCCCCTCAGGCATATCGGCCCGGCGCTTAACTCGGGCCGGATTTCAGACTTCGCCTTCCACCCCACGAACCCCGAGATTTTTTATGTTGCCGTGGCCTCGGGAGGCCTCTGGAAGACGACCAACGACACCATCACCTGGGAGCCCATCTTCGACGGTGAGGGATCCTACGCCCTGGGTGTCGTCGAGCTGGCGCCCAGTGACCCGAAGATCGTCTGGGTGGGCACCGGTGAGAATAACAGCCAGCGGAGCGTCGGCTACGGCGACGGTGTCTACAAGTCCATCGACGGCGGCGCCAGCTGGATGAACATGGGGCTTAAGGATTCCGGCCACATCAGCCAGATCTGGATCGACCCGGAAGATGCCAACCACGTGCTGGTGGCTTCCCAGGGCCCGCTCTGGAACAGCGGCGGCGATCGAGGGCTGTACCGCACCCGGGACGGCGGCAAGAGCTGGGAGAAGATTCTCGACATCGATGCCGACACCGGCGTCAACGAATTCGTGGTCGATCCGCGCAATCCCGACGTGATTGTCGCTTCGAGCTACCAGCGTCGCCGCCACACCTGGGTGCTGATCAACGGCGGGCCGGGCAGCGGCATCCACAAGACCAGCGATGGCGGTAAAACCTGGACCGAGATCACCAAGGGTTTGCCCAAAGATCAGATGGGCCGCATCGGCCTGGCGATGGCGCCCTCGGCACCGGATACGGTGTACGCGATCATCGAGGCCAACGATGAGGCGAAAGGTGTTTACCGGTCAACGGATTTCGGCAACAACTGGACCAAGCGCTCCGACTACATGGCCAGCAGCCCCCAGTACTACAATGAACTGGTGGTTGACCCGCATGATGCCGACCGGGTGTACGCCATGGACACTTTCAGCCACATCTCCGAAGACGGGGGCGAGAATTTCCGCAAGCTGGGCAACGACTTCCGCCACGTGGACGATCACGCCCTGTGGATTGATCCGGACAACACCCGGCACCTCTACATCGGCGGCGACGGTGGCATTTACGAAACCTGGGACCGCGGCAAAACCTGGCGCCATGTCCGCAACCTGTCCATCACCCAGTTCTACCGTATCCAGCCCGACAACGACACGCCCTACTACAACGTCTGTGGCGGCACCCAGGACAACCAGTCTATGTGCGGTCCCTCGCGCATGACGACCACAGACGGCATCACCAACTCCGATTGGCACGTGGTGCTGGGCGGAGACGGCTACAAGCCCCAGTTCGATCCCCGCGACCCGAACATCATTTACACCCAGTACCAGTACGGCAACCTGTTTCGCTACGACCGCCGGACCCAGGAGCGGGTGAGCATTACGCCCCACCCCGAGAGCGGTGAGCCCGCCTACAAGTGGAATTGGAACACCCCTCTCCTGGTGAGCCCTCACAATCCCGAGCGGATCTTCTACGCCGCGGAATACCTGTTCCAGTCGGACGACCGGGGCGATAGCTGGCGCAAGATCAGTCCGGACCTGACCCGTGGGATCGACCGCAACACCCTCGAGGTCATGGGTCGGGTGTGGAGCGTGGACGCCATTGCCAAGAACGATTCCACATCCCGCTACGGCTCGGCGATCGGCCTCAGTGAGAGCCCCCTGGTCGAGGGGCTGATCTACGTCGGCTCGGACGACGGCGTCATCAGCGTCACCGAGAACGGTGGCGAGTCCTGGCGGCGGGAAGCGCGTTTCCGAGGGGTGCCCGACATGTCGCTGGTGGAGGATGTGGTGGCTTCAGTGCACGATTCCAACGTTGCCTACGCGGTGTTCGACAACCACAAGCGCGGCGACTACAAACCCTACGTGATGAAAACCAGCAACCGGGGCAATAGCTGGACATCCATCACCGGCAACCTGCCGGAGTGGGGCTCCGCGCATGCCATTGCCGAGGATCATGAGAACCCGAACCTGCTGTTCGTCGGTACCGAGTTCGGCCTGTTCTTTACCCAGGACGGCGGCCGTAACTGGCACCAGCTCAAGAAGAACTTCCCCACGATCGCTGTACGCGACCTGGAGATCCAGCGCCGCGAGAGCGACCTTGTGGTGGGCACCTTCGGCCGCGGCATCTACATCCTCGACGACTACTCGGCCCTGCGCAGCCCTGCGTCCGGACTCGACGAACTGACCCTGTTCCCGGTGCGCGACCCCTGGCTGTACATGCCGGAGGCCCTGTGGGATTCGG
>JANQGK010000214.1 GCA_028277365.1 Halieaceae bacterium
GGGAAACGACCCGGCGCCATGCGGCCGTACCAGGCCCAGCGCAGGTAGTCGCGGGTAAGCTCCTGCTGGCCGGAAAGATCAGCGTCGTCATACGCCGCCAGCTCCGCCTGGATTTCCTGCACCACGGCCCGGCGGCGAGTGTCAGCGGCGGGCGACAGGTCGCTGAAACGGTGGCTGTGAAAATCGAGCACCGTATTGTCCACCGCCCCCAGCATCGTCAGCAGCTCGGGGTATTCGAGCAGCAGACGGATGGAACTGCGGTCGGCAAAGTGGTTGATGTTGAGCGGTATGCCCCAGACGAGCCGGTACAGATACCAGCCTCCCAGGAGCAGGGCCACCAGGACCGCGATACTCAGGCCGCGCTTCACGGCGCCTCGTAAACCTCGGGGTTCACGCAGTGGGGCATCTGTTTGCCTGCCAGGGCTGCGATCAGATTGTCCGCCGCCAGGGCGGCCATGCGTTCGCGGGTACGCTGGCTGGCACTGCCGATATGCGGCGCCAGCACCACGTTGGGCAAATCCAGCAGGGGATTGTCCGCTTCCACCGGCTCACGGCCAAAGACATCTACTCCGGCGGCGAACAGGCTGCCGCTGCGCAGCGCATCAGCCAGCGCCTGCTCATCGACAATGCCGCCACGGGCGGTATTGACCAGGACAGCGCCGGGCTTCATGCGGGCGATCGCGGCGCGGTCCAGCAAGTTGCGGGTGTCCGCGGTCAGGGCGACATTGACGCTGATGAAGTCGGCGCTTGCCAGCAGCGTATCGAAGGAGACCGGTTCCACTCCTTCAACTTCCCGGGACGTGCGGCTCCAGCCGATGAGGCGCATACCGAAACCCACCGCTCGCCGGGCTACCGCCTGGCCGATGGCGCCAAGCCCGACGATACCGAGCGTGGCGCCGGAGAGGTCGCGGCCGACGAACATGTCCGGATGCCAGGGCGAGGCGGAATCCCAGCGGCCGGTGCGCACAAAGCGGTCGGCCTCCGGGATGCGGCGGGCTGCCGCGAGCAGGAGGCCCAGGGTCAGATCGGCAGTTGTGTCCACCAGCACGCCAGGAGTATTGCCCAACGGAATGCCGCGGGCGGTGAGTGCATCGACGTCAACGTGATCAACTCCAACCGACATGCTGGATACCGCGCGCAGCGCGGGGCAGGCATCAAGCAGCGCCTGGTCCACGCAGTTGGTCAACAGACATAGCAGGCCGTCGCAGCCCTGCAGGCGCTCGTGCAGAGCATCAGCCGGCACCGGGCCGCTTGATTCCCAGGTATCGAGCTCACAGTGTTGCGCCAGCCGCGCCAGGGCGTCGCCGGGCAGCTGACTCGTGGCGAACACCTTCATCGTGTCGTGCAGAAGGTGTGGAGTGCTGAATCAGGGTCTCCTGGCGCTGCGCCTAGGACTTGGTGCTGATCGTAATGTGCTTGCGGGCGGTCAGGCTGGTCTGGCCGCTGACGCCGCGGGGGACTTCGTCAATCTTGCCGCCGGCCTTGAGGAAAGCCGCGGTTTGCTCGGCGATGGATTCGCTGGTTTCAACTGGGGCGTTCTGCCCGCGCTTCTTGCTGGATGCCATATCGTTTCTGTACTAGCTCGGTTTGTTGGAGTTATACGGTTCGCGTGGTCGGCCGCCCAGTTTAGCGCAAGCGGGCCGATTTTGCGAGAAGCCGTGGCCGGCGGCCCCTGCCCGGCAGCTATTGGATGTCCCAGGTAATGCCGGTTGTGATGCCGTAATCGTAGCCATTGCCGTCCCGGTTGGTCTCGTTATCGAAACTGCCGAAGGCGGATAGATTCAGATCGATGTCGCCTATCACTTCCCAGCTCAAGGTAATCTCGCCGTCACCCCGTAGGCGACCAGACTCGGTAATCCCCGGATACAGCCGGACGCCCGTCACCAGATCCAGCTCGGGCGATGAGAAGTTCCAGATGCGGTAGTCAACGGAGACCAGGCCCTCAATACTTTCTGTACTCTCGCCCAGGGAGTCCTCTTCGCTAACCGCCTGCAGGCCTCCCACCAGCGACAGCTTGGTGCGGTTGTCGTCATAGATGCGCCGGCCTATTCCGTAGGTGCCGACCACGCGGCGGTCTATAGCCAACTGGTCGTTGCTCTCCCAGCCGACGCGGTAGTAGTTGAAGTAGATCGGGTTCTGCCAGAGGTGGCGGCGGGACAGGTCCAGACGGTTGCTGGTATTGGTCTCAGTTTCGGATTCCGCCACGACCGCACGCGCCTCCAGGCGGTTTTCGCTGTACTCGTCCAGGTAGGAAACGCGCAGACCCAGTTCAGTGGTCCGGGAATCACTGGCCCTGAAATCCTGATAACCGAAGTTGACCACGGCATCCAGGCGCTCCTGCAGACTGCCCTCAATCGGCGTGATCGCCACGATGTCCTGGACCGCAATGTCTTCCACTCCCTCGGAGTGCACGACCAGCACGTACCCGGGCTTTTCCGATTCACCCAGAGCCCCGAACAGGCGCACCTGGTTGATCATGCGGAATCGGAAAAAGTGATTGCTGTCGAGGGTATTCACACCATCCCACTCGATGCTGACGGTGCCCATGCTGTCGGTGCCATAGCTCAGCATGCCGTTGCGCATCGACTTGATCTCGCCGCTGACCCGGTCGCCGTTCACCAACTCGACCATGTCCGTTCTCGGGCGTGCTGTCGCTTCGGCCGCGGCGCCCACCACCCACAGACCCAGCACGAAACGCGCCATAAGCCCTATACTCTGAGGCATAGCCAATCCCACTGCGTTCGAGAAAGCGCAAAGTGTACCTGACGAGGAGAACGCCATGCAGGGCTTACCCCACGACTACATCGCCACCGCCACCGCTACGGCCGAAAGCCCGGTCACCGCCAGTATCGAGGGGCAGCCGGATCTCACCCTGGCGCCCCCCAGCGGCTTCGGCGGCCCCGGCGACCTTCACTCGCCGGAGGACCTGCAGGTGGCAGCGGTGGCCGGTTGTTTCCTATTGTCCTTCAAGGCCATTGCCCAGGCGTCCAGGTTTGACTGGGACTCGCTGGAGGTTCACGTGACAGGCACGCTGGCGCAGGTAGAACGCGCCGTCCAGTTCACCGCATTTACCACTCACGCCCGGCTTGAGCTGCCGGCGGGCGGCAGTCGCGACAAAGCCGAGAAGCTGCTGGAAAAAGCCGAGCGGGGCTGCTTTATTACCAACTCCCTGAAGGGTGAGTCGGCACTGGAAATCGAGCTGGTCGGCGGCGAATAACCGAAAAAAGAATGTACCGCCCCGCACGGGTCGGGGCTGGTAATATCCTGCCCCGCGCACTGCGGGCAGGAGGAAAGTTGTGGATAGCTGTCGCTGTTCGTCAAGCGCCCGAGGGCGCGGGAATCAGAGCGGAGTAACGTTCTCCGCCTGCGGGCCCTTCTTACCTTCCGTCACGCTGAACTCGACTTCCTGGCCTTCTGCCAGCGTTCTGAAACCGGTGCCCTGGATTGCACTGAAGTGAACAAAAACGTCGGGGCCGCCTTCCTGCTGGATAAAGCCGAAGCCCTTGGTTTCGTTAAACCACTTAACGGTGCCTTTAGTCGTGGACATGCTTACTTCCTATCGTTGTCTCATGTGGTGCAGCCAGCATCTACCAATGCTATCCGCAGCCACGTCTTTCCCCAAGCCAGGTGCCATTGGCAGCCCGGCGACTGCTATAAGCATCGCGATTACTTATGGCGAACACAACGAGAGGCAGAAGAGCAAATCGAAATGGAACACATAAAAATCGGAATAGCTTCCAGCGCCATCAGTATATGGAGTGCTGGCGGGCGGTCAATGAAATCTACGTGAAATTTGTGACCAATAGCTCGTAGCGATCACTTACTTCCTTCGACCTCTGTTTGAGAAATATCCGGAGAGTAGTTTACGCGGAAGCTAAGTTCCGCCTCGGCACCGTCGAAGTCCCTGGCCACCACGCGGATATGAGCACTGCCTTTGGCGCCGGCCGGCGGCTTGAACTCAAAGCGCCGGTGCAGGGCGTCGAACTTCACCCAGCCAGGCAGACCGCCCTGGAAATGGCTGTAAGCCTGGTACTTGAGAGCGTCACCTTCATCGGGGTCGTAAAAGGTGTGCTCGTGCATGACCAGATCGCTAACCCTGCCGGCGGGAATGTCCATGTCCGGCAGCGGCAGACCGATCTGGGGCGGCAGATTGCCGAGATTTTCCTCGATAACCCCCTGGTTGCGGCTGCCGATCAGCCAGGCGAACCAGAACAGGATCACCGCCAGCGCCAGGTTTGTCATGATGAATCCCGCCAGGTCCATGCCGACAACGGCGCTGCCCACATACACAGCCAGCGCCGACAGTACGTCACCACAGCGGAAAAAGAAGGTGTCGATGCAGTTTTTGCCAACATACTTCTCCTCGCGCCTCACCGGCAGGAACAGGGCGTGGCGGGTGGTATTGAGCAGGGAATAGCTGATGCTGTTCTCGGCAATCATGGCCACCCGCACCACCGCCAGCACCGGGAACACCAGCATCAGCGAGTAGCTGCCCATCATCAGCGCCGGCAATACCAGCAGCGCACCTTTGAGCCCGATACGATCGAAGATGCGCGACACCAGGAACAGCTGGATCAAAAAGCCCAGCAGGGTGAACCACGCAAAGTAGCTGGAGTAGAACGAGGTCATGAAGTCCCCGCGGGACCCCACCAGGGCGCCGGCGGCCTCCAGGGTATCGGCCTCGCTGGTGACAAAGGCCGAGAGGATGTACTCGCCGTTGGTATTCACCAGGTTCATCAGGATGATGAACAGAGCAATCATGGTCAGGTAGTAGCTGCGGAACACCACCATAAACCCCTCAGACACGGGCGGTGGCCTGTCGTGGAACTCATCGGCGATCTGGCTTCCGGAACCGGGGGGAATGCTGTTCTCGACCCGGCCACAAAACCACCAGGGCACAAGCAGCAAAAGACCGGCCAGTAACAGGGTGCCGTCGTGCCCGACAATAGGATTCAGCCAGCCCGCCGCCTGGGCGCCCAGGTAGGCGCCGCCGGAGGCCGCTGCCGCGACCACTGGAAAAACCCGTTGGCCCGATTTCACGTTGTAAAGGTCGGCCGAGAAACCCCAGAACAGCGCCAACACCATCACCGAAAAGATGCCGAGCCACACGTAGAAGGCGATCGCGATGGGCCAGCCCGCATTGTATGCAAGGGCAAACAGCAGGATATTGGTGATGAAAAACAGGATGATGCGGCTGATCAGGATGTGCTTTGCCGCCTCGTGCCCCAGGCGGTGGTAGACCCGAGCAAACACCGGGACCACCACCATCAGGATCGCCGCCTGCATGGCGTTCGTATAGCTTTTCAGTTCGGCGCTGCCCTCGGCCAGGATCAGCGGGTCGCGAATCACCTTAAGCAGATAGTAGGCAAACAGGATGCAGAAGGCCTGTAAACACAGCAGCACCACCCCGCGGCCCTCCTGGGGGCGCAGGGTAGTGAACAGGGAAAGGAAGCGCTCCGCCGGGGTAAAGCGTTTTTCGCCGGCCGGCGGGAGTACAGCGTCAGTCAAGCCCTAGAGCACCCTGGTCAAAAATGCGAAAACCCCGGTCAGTAAACGCGAATAAGGGGATCCAGGGGCTTGCAACCCGTGTCTCCATCCATGATCGTCCAACGCTGCTTGCCGCCGATGTCCACCTGCTCGATCCGAGCGATCGTGTACTTGTATTCCACGCCTCCCGGCAACAGCCTTCGCGAGCGCATGTTCAGCGGGCCCACTACCTGGTAGGTGCTGCCACCCACTCTCACGGACCTGGACCTGTACCTGGAATTGTTGGTGTCCTGAAACGGGTGGAAGAACACACCAAAGTGGAAATCCTTGAGGCCGGGTAGCTCATCGTAGTTGCCATCCGCAGCCACCCAGACGATCTGATTAACGGGGTCGTTGATAGGCGCCGCGCTGGTGGGCACTCCAGTAGGCAGCGTTATCCAGGTGCCCGCAACATTGACCTTAAAGGCGGTTCCCGTGGGACAGAGGATCGAGCCGGGATCTGCCGGGTCTTTTGGCTCGAACTTCACCAAAAGTCGGGGCCGATTCACTGTGGCTATATTGTTCTTGACGGTGAGCTTGGATTCGAGCAAAACAGCGGACTCATCAGCCTCTGCTGCCGCCGCCGGGTTTTTCTCGTGATTGTTGGCGCACGCTGCTGAGGATGTCATCACCGACAAAACCATGACCTTCAGCAGCAGACTTTTACAGGACCTGCGGACACTCACTCTA
Organism: Halieaceae bacterium; assembly: GCA_028277365.1. Taxonomy (GTDB): domain Bacteria; phylum Pseudomonadota; class Gammaproteobacteria; order Pseudomonadales; family Halieaceae; genus JANQIO01. The sequence goes on from JANQGK010000214.1 coordinate 6,217, forward strand.
TTCATTGGCTTTTCCCCGCTGTATTGCCAGAACACTGTTGTCTGGCGCCACCAACTGCGCATAGGCTTCCTGTCCATGTAAAGGCGCCAGCCCCACATCAACACGAATCAAATCGATGGAGTAACCCATGCGCACCGCATGCTCGAGGGCCGCCATAGCTCGATCCGCCTCACCCAGTGTAGACAGCAATACCGCAGATTGATAACTGACAAAAAGGTCGTCCGGCGCCAGGGCATTGGCCCTTGCCTGGTACTGCAGAGCCTCTTCCCGGTCACCTGCCGCCGCGTGGTAATGGGCAACCAATACCAGCGTCGTGGGGTCCTGTGAATTCACGGAGAGCACCTCCATGGCCAATTTAATCGCATTGCGATACATCGGCACCGCCAGCTCTTTGCGGTCATCCGTATACCGGTAGGCATCACCCAAGTTTCCCCAGCTCTGGAAGTCATCAGGCGCAAGCTCTACCGCCTTTTGATAAACATCTACGGCTTCGGCGAAGCGGCCGGAAAAAAACAGGCTGGTGCCCACATTGGAGTAGAGTACTGAGGTGGGACGCAGTGCCAATGCCCGCTGCCAGGCTTCCGCCGCCTGGTCAAACTCATTGAGCATGTAAAAAGACGCGCCCAGGCCGTTAAAGGCTCGCGTATTGTCGGGCATGAACGCCGCGGTGCGCTGATAGTAGGGAATCGCCTCCTCAAAGCGGCCTTCGTTGAACAGAAAGTTGGCCATCGCCAGATAGGCGTGGGCATTGAAAGTCTCTACCTCCAGGGCGGCGGCCAGGGCTTCTTCAGCGCGCCTGGGCTTGTTGTCCAGCGCCAGGGTATTGGCAAGGCCTACCAGGGCGTCGATCGAAGACGCGTTGATGTTTAATGCCTGTTCAAACTCCGCAATCGCGTCCTCATACTCACCCGAGTGTCGATAAAGATTGCCCAGAGCGACATAAACCGGCAGCGCCTGCCTGTTCAGTTCCAGGGCCCGCTCACAGGCAAGCTGCGCGCGTTCAAAATCGTTTCGATCTATCGAGAGACGATACTGGCCAAGTCGCGCATCACACAAACCCGCGTAGGCCTCAGCGTAGCCCTCGTCCAGTGATGTGGCCCGTTCGAACAAGCTGACCGCCGCCTCCAGCATCTTGTCCGAGGGAGCGTTGCGAAGATAGTTGCGTCCCTGAAGGTAGTAGTCGTAGGCCTCGGGGTTGCGCTTGACCGTGCGGTCCAGGATTGCCCGAGAACCGGGCGACAGCAACACTTCGAGCTGGTTCACCACCTCGCGCGCAATATCGTCCTCGATCAGGAAGGCGTCTTCAAAATTCCGGTCGTAGGTGGACGACCACAGGTGGAAACCGCCCTCGACCTCGATAAGCTGAGCGGTCACCCTGACCCGGCCGTTAGACCGTCGCACGCTGCCCTCCAGCACATGGGCCACACCCAGGCGCCGGCCAACTTCCTGGATACCGACGTCCTTGTCCTTGAAGTAGAACGAGGAGGTGCGGGAGGCCACGTTGATCTCATTGATCTTGGCAAGCAGGTTAAGAATCTCTTCCGACAGGCCATCACCGAAGTACTCAAGCTCCCGGTCGTCGCTCAGGTTCTCGAACGCCAGCACGGCGACGGAGGGCTTGTCGCCGGCCGCCGCAGTGGCGGTAGACGCCTTTTCCTGGAGTGTCAGGCGCTCGACGTAAAGCCAGCTCACCAGGCCGATCAGCGCCACCAGTAAGCCAAGCTCAACAAACCTCGCGGGAGAGAGTCGCAGGCGGCCGAAATTCACCCCGACGGCATCGGTTTCGACGATCCCGTGCGGCGTGATCTCAAACACCCAGGACAACACAATGGCAATCGGGAAGCCCAGCGCAGCCACTGCGAGCACGGTGGTAATGGCCCAGTCGGGAAAACCGAGAATCGGGAAGAAGATGTCGGCAACTTGCAGCAAGGCCCAGCTGCCCGCCGCGTAAAACGCGGCGACACGGTACACACCCCTGCCTTTCAGTTCCGCAAGGAACCGACGGATATCCATATGTGCGCCTGTTTCCCTGACCTGTGTATTTTAGTCCAGGTTTCCTTTTGAGGCCTTAAGCAGCGCCTCTGGCAGGGTAAGTATGTACTCGCGAATCTGATCGCGTACCCGCCGGTAATGCGCAAGCCCCTCCTCGCGGGTTGCCGCCTCGCGGGCCAGGGCCGGCGGGTCGTCAAAGCCCTGATGAACTACCCCGGTGCGGGCGGGAAAATAGGGGCAGGTTTCGTTGGCGTGGCCGCATACGGTGACCACGAAGTCGAACTCCCCAGGTAACTCGTCCAGGGTCTTGCTCTGGTGGCCACCGATATCGATGCCGATCTCGGCCATAACGGTGACGGCGTCCGGGTTGAGGCCGTGCTTCTCGATACCTGCCGAGGCAGGCTCCAGCACGTCACCACGCAGCGCTCGGCACAGGCCCTCCGCCATCTGGCTGCGGCAGGAGTTGCCGGTACAGAGAAACAATATGCTTGGAATCTCGCTCATGAATTGCCCCGTCGCGCTGGCCTCAAGCTAGGCCCAATAGTGCCAGCGGTCAACGTGGGAAAGCGTGACAAAACAATGACAGGCAGCACCGTTGCCCCTCTGCCTGCGTATCTGATGATATGAATATGCCAGCGCCCCCGGCCCTGTTGGTCGAAGACATGCCGCCGGCCGACAGCCTTGAACAGCGGCTGCAGGCCGACCTGCGCTCCGATCACGCCGGTGAGACCGGCGCCGTGTGGATCTATCGCGGCATCCTCGCCCTGAGCCGGGACCCGGAGATTCGCGCCTTTGCGCGTGAGCACCTGGAGACGGAAAAGATACACCTGGCGTTTTTCGACAACTGGCTGCCGCGTCACCTTCAAAGCCGCGTCCTGCCCCTATGGCGACTGGCGGGTTGGACGCTGGGAGCGCTGTCACTGCTCGGCGGACGCCGCGGTGTCTATCTGACCATCGACGCGGTAGAGACCTTCGTCGTTGAGCATTACCAGGAGCAAATCGCGCGTCTACAACACCAGCAGGAGCACCGCGAGGTGCGGGCCGTATTGCGGCGCTTTCAGCGCGATGAAGACCACCATCGCAGCGATGCCGCGGAGCGCAGTGCGGCTGACGGCTCGAACCAGGAAAGCTGGATCGGGCGCCGCTGGCGCACTGTGGTCGGTGAAGGCAGCCGGCTGGCGGTGATGGCCGCGCGCCGGCTCTAGGCCCGGCTAGCGAAAGCTGGGGGCCACCGGCGCCGCCAGGTGTGTTTCCACCTCGCAGCGGGCGCGAATCTCCTCGACACTGCCACCGAAGTTGAACAGCGGGATATGATCGCCGCGCTCGGCAATACGCTGCTCGCGAAGTGCCGCCGTTGCAGACCCATCGACGCTGAAACTCCCCGGCTGGTCGCCGGCGATAACTACCCCGTAGCGCCTGGCGCCGTCGACCGATACCAGGCCGCGCTCCACATCTTCCAACACCAGCTGTGGCTCGCGAGCATAGGGGTCGCCCCAGCCGCCACCGCCCCAGGTGTTGAAATACAGAAGGTCGCCCGCCTTTACCTTGATGCCTTCCACCTTGGCAGGCAGCCATTCCTCAGAGCCATCGGTGCGCACCAGCCGCTTGGTGGAGCGCATTCCCGTGTCACCGCCGTTGACGCCCCAGGGATAAGTCAGCCAGCGCTCGTCGTGAATACCGATCTCACCGTCGCAGAGAAAGCGGTAGGCCACGCTCAGGCCGTTGCCGCCCCGGTGCAGACCGGCTCCGCCGGAGTCGGTAATCGTCTCGTACTGCTCGATGCGCAGCGGGAAGTAGCTCTCGATAAACTCGTTGGGCACATTGGTAAAACCGGGCCACAGGGAGTGGCCGTCGGGCCCATCGCCGATCGGGCGGCCGGGAATGCCGCCGAAGCCGATCTGGAACAGCTGGAACCACTCACCTTTCTCGTCATAGCCGGAATAAAACAGGTGTGGCGAATCACTGAATCCCGCCGCGTTGAGCATCTGGTCGGGGGCGCCCATGCCCAGCAGGGCGCCGAGCACGTCAAAAATCCTACCGAGGGCATGGGTGCGCCCTGAAAGCGCAGCGGGGTAGTTAGGTTTGAGTAGTGTCCCCTGGGGAATGCGCACATCCACCAGGTCATAGAAGCCGTCGTTGAAGACGATCTGCGGGTCCACCACGTTGATGGTGAAGGAGCCGAAGAACATCTTGAACATGTCCTCATTCAGGAAAAAATTCACCGAGCTCTGGGCCTGGGGGTCGGTGCCCTCGAAATCGAAGATGGCCTTGTCCCCCTCCCGCCACAGCTTGCAGGCAATCTTGTAAGGGCCCATACCCATGCCGTCGTCGCAGAGGTAGTCCTCGAAGTAGCGCGGCTCCTCCGGCACCACCATGTTGATGATGGCCTTCATGGCTTCAAAGTTGCGCTGCAGCATGATGCCCATGGTGGTGTGCAGGACGTCGTCGCTAAAACGCTCGGTAAGCTCAACGACCCGCCGCGAGGCCGTGTTGCAGGCCGCTACCAGGGCGTTGAGGTCAAAGCGGTTCCATTGGCTGGTGCGCACGTTGTGCAGGATCAGCTCCAGCACATCCTGCTGCAGCACCCCCTGTTTGTAGAGCTTGATGGGAGGTATGCGAATGCCTTCCTGGAAGATAGTGGTGGCCTCGATGGGAATCGAGCCCGGCACCATGCCGCCGTTGTCCGACATATGGCCGAACATGGCCGTCCAGGCGATGTGGCGGGCGTCCTTGAACACCGGCTTCAGCACCAGCCAGTCCGGCAGGTGAGAGACCGCCGCGTTGCAGAGGTAGGGGTCGTTAGTGAGGATAATGTCGCCCTCTTCGATCTCGCCGTCGTAAACCTCCAGGAACGGACCGATGAAAGAGCCGAACTGACCCACCACCATCTTGCCTTCCACGTTGGCGATCATCGGGAAGCAGTCGCCCTGCTCGCGAATACCCGGCGACATGGCGGTGCGGAACAGCACCGCGTCCATTTCCTCGCGCGCGTTCTTTAGTGCGTTCTCGATAATGTCGACGGTGACGCCCTCGACGTCCACGGTCTGGAGAGGGGCGGTATTGGTTTGCTTGATCGTTGCTGGCATGTCTCTCTCCTCAGGCCGTCGGCTCAATCAACAGGTTGCCGACGCTATCCACCCGGGCCGCGTAGCCGGGCAGCACCACTGTGGTGGAATCCATCTCTGATACGATGCACGGCCCCGGCACCACCAGGCTCTCATGTAGCTTGTTGCGGTCATAGATCACCGCATCGTGGTGTTCGCCCTCATAGTAGAAGCTGGTGTCGTGCAGCTTGCAGTCATCGAGCGTGGTACCTGCCTCGCCGATGGCGAGCTCGGCGATCGCCTTCGCGCGCGCCTTTACCACGGCACGGATCATCAGAATCTCGTGACCGTCGCCCAGCTTGAAGGTGAAGAGCTGCTCGTGCTCTTCGTCAAATTCCTCCGTGAGTCGGGCGATACCCTTACGCTTGAGCTCCTGCTCTGAGAACTCGACCGTAATCTGGAAGGCCTGGCCTGCATAGCGCAGGTCGGCCTGGTAGGTGACCTCGTGCTCGCCTTCCGGGATTCCGTCGGCGACCAGGGATTCACCGGCGCGGTGGCGCAGCTCGTCCAGGTCAGCCAACAGCTGCTCGGTGGAAAGACTTTCGGCCATGGTGATGTAGGTGCGGGTCGCCTCGTCCTGTACCTGGGTGGTGGCGTCACCGTAGGCACACAGCACCCCCGGGCCGGGGGGCACGATCACCGGCCAGGCATTGGTGAGAATGCCCAGTGCATTGGCGTGCAGAGGCCCCGCACCGCCAAAGCCCACCAGGGCGAATTCACGGGGGTCATAACCTTGCTCTACAGAGACCAGCCGCAGGGCGCCGAACATGGCCTCGTTGGCCACTTTTACGATGCCCTCTGCCGCAGCAAACAGGTCGATCCCCATGGCGTCAGCCGTCTGCTGCACCGCCGCCACCGCCGCATCGCGATTGATTTCCATGGCGCCACCCAGCTGCACATCCGAGGGCAGGTAACCCAGCACCACGTTGGCGTCACACACCGTGGGCGCCTCGCCGCCCTTCATATAGCAGGCCGGGCCCGGCACGGCGCCGGCACTCTCGGGGCCGACCCGCAGGGCTTTGGTCAGCTCCGGGACGAAGGCGATGGAGCCGCCCCCCGCGCCCACGGTGCGCACGTCCACCGAGGGCGCGCGCACTTTAACGTCGCCTACGAAGGTTTCCCGCCGCACCCGGGCGCGACCACCCTGGATCAGCGCCACATCGGTGGAGGTGCCGCCCATATCGAAGGTCAGGATGTCGTCAAAGCCGGCGCGGCTGCAGAAGTACATCGCCCCGGCCACACCGCCGGCGGGACCTGACATCAGCAGATTGACAGGACTCTCCGCAGCGCCGCGACCCGAGGCCAGGCCGCCGTCGGAGCGCAGGATCGAGAGCTGGGTATCTTCACCCAGCCGCTCGGCGAGAGAGTTCTGCAGGTTCTCCACGTAGCGGGAGACCTCAGGACGCACGTAGGAATTCACCACGGTGGTCTCGGTACGCTCGTACTCCTGCATCTCCGGCACCACCTGGCTGGAAATGGAAATCGGCACCTCACCGAATACCTCGCGGGCGATCTCGGCGGCGCGTTCCTCATGCGTTCCATTCAGGTAGGCGTTAACGAAGCAGATGGTCAGCGCCTCGATGCCGCCGCGGGCGTGCAGGGCCTCGAGGTCAGCTTTCAGTGACGCCTCATCCAGAGCGGTGACCACCTCACCATTGGCATCGATACGCTCACCGGCACCGATAGTCAGTTCCAGCGGCGCCAGCAGCGGCTTCTTCACGAAGGTCACCCAGCCGCCCAGGCCGCCGGGGCAGAAAGAACGCGCCACCTGCAGAGTCTGCTCATAGCCTTTGCTGGTTACCAGGCCGACCCGGGCGCCCTTGCCGGTCAGCACCGCATTGGTCGCCACCGTGGTGCCATGCATCACCCGCTTGATAGCGGAGGGCTCGACGCCGGACTCCTCACAGATACGCGCCACACCGTTGAGTACGCCGATCGACGAGTCCTCCGGTGTCGACGGCACCTTGGCCGTCCAGGTTGCACCCTTCTCTTCGTCGATCAGCAGCAGGTCGGTAAACGTACCTCCCACGTCGACCCCTAACCGGTAGCTCATTCTGTTTCCTCGAATCTGTAGTTACTATTCCCGGGGATCAGCTTGTATCAAAGAACCCCTTTCTCGACCTGCCGGCGCAACCAGTTGATCGAACTGCCCCCGTCGCAGTTGCCGGTCAGTTCTACCGCCAGTTCCACGGCGGCGACGAGCTTGCCGAGGTCTATGCCGGTGTCGAAGCCCATCTGGTGCAGCATCAACACCACGTCCTCAGTAGCGACGTTGCCGGTGGCACCGGGCGCAAAAGGGCAGCCGCCCAGGCCGCCGATGGAGCCGTCGAATTTGCGAATGCCGGATTCCAGGGCCGCGGCGACGTTGGCCACACCCATGCCGCGGGTGTCGTGGAAGTGGCAGCTCAGCCGCTGGACACCGAAGACCTCAGCGGCCTCCGCGGTAAGGCGCCGGACGCCGGCCGGGTCAGCAGCGCCGATGGTATCGGCAATGACCACTTCCTCGATGCCCGCGTCGAACATCTGCTGCATGAGCGCCATGGCATTGGCCTGGGGCACCGGGCCCTCAAAGGGACACTCCCAGGCAGTGGCCAGGTAGCACATGGCACGAATGCCGTCGGCCTGCGCCAGCCCGGCGATTTCGGCCACGTTGGCCATGGCCTGGGCGGTGCTGGTGTTGATGTTCTTGAGATTCATGGTGTCGGTAGAAGCGACCACCAACTCGACGATGCTGACGCCGGCATCTCTGGCAAGCTGGTAACCCTTCTGATTGGGCACCAGTGCCGAGTAGGTGGCGGCGCCGACGGGTAATCCGGCCACGACCTGGTCGGTATCCGCCATGGCGGGCACCGCTTTGGGCGATACGAAGCTGCCGACTTCGATATGCGATACCCCCGCGTTAAGCAGGGCCTGAATGAGCTGCAGGCGTTGCCCGGGGGACAACACCCGGGACTGGTTCTGCAGGCCGTCGCGTGGGCCCACATCGTTGACAACAACGCGCTCTGTCATGGAATTCCTCGGAAACAACCCGGGTGATCACCCCGGAAGCGACTGTTATAGGTGTATAAGTTTTGTAATGGTACGCCCGACCGACCTTTTCAGATGAGCCTGCCAGGCGGATGTCGGCGAACACCCGGCGATTCATAAATTTTCCTATATATATCAATTGTATAGCGAGCAACAAACACCGCCGTATGCCACCGCCCGGCCTATTCCAGAGGCGCCATTCCCCTGAGTGAGCGGGTCTTAAATACCCCCGCTCACTGGTCCTGCGGAGCCTGCTCGCCGGCCCGGAGGCGCCTCACGAGAGGCCCACCCGCGGCACGGCGCTCGTTGCAGCTTAGCTAGACAAGCCGCATATATGGCACTAAGTTTTATTGTGTGGAACCCACGTGGATCCCATGGTTACTCCGAACATTAAAATAAGTAATGGAGAATTCGTTGTGTCCCAAACTACTGTACTCCGCCCCACCCGGGTAGCGGCCTCGGTCGCCCTCGTTTCCGCATTAGGCCTCAGCCAGGGCGCTTACGCCCAGCTCGAAGAGGTCATCGTTACCGCCCAGAAGCGCCTGGAATCAGCCCAGGACGTGCCGATTGCCATTACCGCTTTCGACGCCGACGCCTTGATCGCCAAGCAGATCAACGGTTTCGCTGATATCCGCTTCACCGCGCCCAATATCACCTATTCCAAAGCCAACTTTACCGGCAACAACTTCCAGATTCGCGGCATCGGTACTACGCTGATTGCAGCCTCTGCCGACCAGGGAGTGGGCATCCACGTCAATGAAGTGCCGATCAACGCACCGCGCTTGTTCGAAACGGAATACTTCGACGTGCAGGCCATTGAAGTGCTGCGCGGCCCGCAGGGCACCCTCTACGGCCGCAACGCGACCGGCGGCACCGTCAATATGGCGACCTCGCAGGCGGAAATTGGCGAGTTCCTGGGCAATGTCGAGGGCCAGTACGGCGACTGGGACCACAAGAAGGTCGTCGGCCACGTGAACGTCCCGGTCAATGACGCTTTCGCGATGCGCTTTGCCGGCATCTACTTGGAACGCGACGGCTATACGGAAAACCTGTTTACCGGCAATGATGTGGATGGCCGCGACCAGTATGCCGTGCGCGGTTCGTTCAAGTGGCTTCCCACCGAGAACACCACCGTGGACCTGATGGTGTCTTACTTCGAGGAGGACAGTAACCGTAGCCGCTCCACCAAAACCATGTGCCAGAACGACCCCACCGGGGTGCTGGGATGCCTGCCGGACTCACTCGATTTTGACCTTCCCAACCCCTCTTCCCAGCTGTCTAATATCCTGGCTTCTGATCTCGCCCTCGGGGCCTTTGGGATCTTCACCTTCGGCAGTAATGAGCGTCCGGAAAACCCGAACGACCTGCGCAAGACCGTCTCGGACTTCGATCCTGAGTACTTCGCCGACGAAACCCTGATCACCCTCAACATTACTCACCAGTTCGAGAAGCACTCCTTCTCCCTGGTCGCGGGTTATCAGGAAAGTGAAATCGAATCAGAGATGGACTACCAGTGGAGCATAGGCTCGCAGGTCGAGCTGCCGGCCCTGCTGGAGGTGCTGCTGCCGGAAACCTACGCGACGCAGTTTTTTGACGGTCAACTGCCGATGTCAGCTCGTGAGCCCGAAGGTACCGGCTCCATCGGCGGGGCGATCAAGTCTCGCGATAGCACTCTGGAGTCCTACGACAACTCCAACCAGGACACCAACCAGTACACGCTGGAGTTCCGGGTACAGTCTGAATACGACGGCGCGTTCAACTGGCTGGCCGGCGGCTTCTACATGGACGTGGACCTGGAAAACAGCTACTTCGTGTTCGCCAACGGCTTCGACTACCTGGCCTCGGTGGTGCCGGGCCTGACCGCGGGCCTGGACGGCTTCGGCTGGGTGGCGCCGCAGTTCATGAGTGACACCGCCGAGTACACCATTGAGTCCACCGCCCTGTTCGGCGAGGTTTACTACAACTTCACCGATGAGCTGAAGCTGACCCTGGGGCTGCGCTACACGGAGGATGAGAAGACCATCCAGGACCGGCAGTTGCTGCTGAATGAGGATGGAAACGGAAACCCCTTCTTCCGTCCCTTCGGCGACAACTCGCGCATCGATGTTCCCTACCGCAACGACGATGACAGCTGGGAAGAATTCACCGGCCGTGCCGTGATCGACTGGCAATTCGCCGCCGATAGTATGGTCTACGCCTCCTACTCAAGAGGTTACAAGGGCGGCGGCTTCAACCCCCCCTTCGACCCCATCCTGTTCCCGAGCTCCTCACCCACCTTCGAACCCGAGTTTGTTGACGCCTTCGAGATCGGCAGCAAGAACATCTTCTTCGACGGCACCGTGCAGGCCAATGCCACGCTGTTCTTCTATGACTACGAGGATCTGCAGGTCTCGAAGATCGTCAACCGTACCTCTTTTAACGAAAATACCGATGCGGAAATCTTTGGCCTGGAGGCGGAGTTCGTGTGGGCGCCGACGGACCAGTGGCTGTTCAATGCCAACATCGCTTACCTGGATACCGAGATCAAAGACCTGCAGAGCATCGATCCACGGGACCCCAGCGACGGCCGCGATGATGTCACCATCATCAAGGACCTGACCAACGCCTCCAACTGTGTCGCCCTGCTGCCCCCCGATGTGTTTGCAGCCTTGGCGGGTTCGCAGCTCAGCGACTGCGCCGCCCTGTCGGGCGCCGGCATACCGATTACAGACGGCATTGCCGCGGATCTGTCCGGCGCCCAGTTGCAGAACTCGCCGGAGTACTCAGTCAGCATTGGCGGCCAGTACACCTTCTACCTGCCGGGCAATCACAGCCTGACTACGCGGCTGGACTACTACTGGCAGGACGAGATGTACGGGCGCAACTTCAACAAAGACGTTGACCGCATCGAGGAGTGGGACATCTGGAACGCGCAGGCGACGCTGATGTCATCCGATGAGAGCTGGTATGCCCGGGCCTATGTGAAGAACATTACCAACGACGACCATCTGGTCGGCATGTTCGTCACCGACCCCTCCTCGGGGCTGTTCACCAACGTGTTCACCATCGAACCCAGGACCTACGGCCTGGCCCTGGGCTACAACTTCTAGCCCGATACGGGGACGGACCACGTTTTTGACTGAATGCGCGGGGGCGCATATCAAATCTGATCAAGAACGTCGTCTGTCCCCAGTTTCTGTTCAGGTCAATTGCAGCGGCAGGTCCCGCTGGCGCTTGCCGGTGGCCGCGAACAGTGCGTTGCCGAGTGCCGGTGCCGCCGGGGGAGTGCCGGGCTCACCGACGCCGGTGGGTGCCGCATCGCTGTCGACAATAGCCACTTCGATCTCGGGAACGTCGCTCATACGCAACATCTGGTAGTCGTGGAAATTGCTCTGCTCCACTGCGCCGTCTTTCAAGGTGATCTTGCCCCTGAGGGCGGCCGTCAAACCGAAAATGATGCCACTTTCCATCTGCGCCCTGACGATGTCCGGATTGACAGCGGTACCGCAATCCACCGCGCAGTACATCTTCTCAAGCTTCGGTGCGCCGTTTTCCATGGATAACTCGGCCACCTCAGCCACCACCGAATAGAAAGACTCATGGACGGCGACGCCCAGATAGCGGCTTGGTGCCGGCTGATCCCAGTTGGCCATGGCCACCACCTTGTCGAGGACGGCGCGATGCCGGCTGCCTTCAGGCAAATGGGCACGGCGGAATTCCACCGGATCGCGGCCGGCGGCGTGCGCCAGCTCGTCCACAAAGCTTTCGATCACGAACGCATTCTGGCTGTGTCCCACCGAGCGCCAGAAGCCCAGCGGCATCACAGTTGGTAAGTTGGTGTACTGCACGCGGAAGTGGTTAAAGCGGTAAGCGGTGTCTGCCACCCCTTCGATGGAGGCGTTGTCGGTATCGGCCTGCATATTGCCGATAGTGCTCTTCACGCCGTGGGGCACCCAGGCGGGCATGGCCGCGTAGAGAAAATGCGGCATGATGCTCTGGGTGACGCTGGGTGCGACAATCTGGTGGGTGTAGCTGGCCACATCCCCATTACCGTCCACACTGGCCGTCAACCGCGCCTTCATTACCGGCCGATAGAAGTCATGGCGCATGTCGTCTTCCCGGCTCCAAACCAGTTTCACCGGGCGCTGCATGCGAGCCACAATCTGCGACACTTCGTAGACATTGTCCGCCGCCGCGCGGCGACCGAAGCCGCCACCCAGGAAGGTGTTATGAATGATCGCCCGGCCGCGATCGACACCGAAGCCCTTGGCGGCGTAGGCCTGGGCGACATCCGGCGCCTGATTGCCTACCCACACCTCGATGCCACCGTCACCGGTGGGTTGCGCGGTGGCAGACTGCGGCTCCATGGTCGCGTGCGCCACGAAGGGGGCGTTGTACTCCACGACCAGGGACTCGCCGACCGCCGCCGGCGGCTCGCCGTCCTCACGTACCACCTCGTACTCATTGCCGTCCAGGGCAGCAGCAAACGCCGCATCAATCTGGTCGCTGCTCTGCAGCGGTGCATCCCCTATCTGCCAGTTGGTCTGCACCGCTTCCGCGGCCTTGCGCGCACGCCAGTAGTTACGCGCGACCACGGCAATGCCGCCATCGATCTGGAAAACTGCTTCAACGCCCGGTAGCTGCTTGGCCTCAGAGGCATCCCAGCCGCCGCAGCTGCCCTCGGCGTGCGGGCAGCGCAGCACCACGGCGACCAGAGGATTGTCCACCGGTGCATCGGCACCGAACATGGCGCTGCCATCGACCTTCTGCCGGGCATCGAGGCGGTCGTTCTGGTGGCCGATGACCTTGAAATCCGCGGGGTGCTTAAGGCGAGGGTCCTTGGGCACCGACAGGGTATTGGCGGTGGCCGCCAGTTCGCCGTAGCCGAGATCGACGCTTCCGTCGCGGCTTTTGATACGGCCATTCTCGGCGTAGAGCTCGCTGGCAGGGGTGCCGGTCTGCTGAACCGCGGCGGTGATCAGCATCTCGCGGGTCGTCGCACCCACTTTGCGCAGAGTGTCGTAGTAGAGGCGGATGGAATTCGATCCGCCGGTCACCTGCATGATCATTTCCGGGTCGGCAAAGGCCGGATGCGGCGGTGCCATCTCGTAGCGCACGCCGGCGGGGTCCACCTCCAACTCCTCCGCCAGCACCGAAACAATGCCGGTCAGCACGCCCTGGCCCATCTCCGCTTTGAAGATCTGCACAATCACCTCGCCATCGGGGGTGATACGCAAATAGGAGTCGGGCTGGAAGTCGGCGGCATTCTGCTTGGGAAGCTGACTGTCGGAGCAGCCGCTGAGGCTGAAGCCAATGGTCAGTGCGCCACCGGCCACAGAGGCATTGCGGATAAACTCGCGTCTCGACAGGCTCATGACTGCACCTCCCCGGTCCGGTTCTCCCGACCCGGCTCCCAGTTGGCTACCGGGTCCCCGGCCATCTCCGCCGCTGCGCGCTTGATCGCCTTGCGAATACGCGGGTAGGTGCCGCAGCGGCAGATATTGCCCGACATGTAGGCGTTGATATCCGTGTCGGTGGGATGGGGGCGATTGGCCAGCAGCGCCGCCGCCGACATGATCTGGCCAGACTGGCAGTAGCCGCACTGCGGCGCGTTCTCGGCCACCCAGGCCCGCTGCAGGGGGTGGTCGCCGTTAGCCGACAGGCCTTCGATGGTAGTCACCGCCTTGCCGGCAATCGCGCTGATCGGCATGGAGCAGCTGCGAATCGGGTTGCCGTCCAGGTGCACGGTGCAGGCGCCGCAAAGGCCGCGACCACAGCCGAACTTGGTGCCGTTCATCGCCAGCTCGTCGCGCAGCACCCACAACAGGGGGGTGTCCGGCTCGATTTCCAGCCGGGCGGGCTGGCCGTTAAGGGTAAATTCGATAGTTTCGGGTGACACAGGAGACCTCCCGCGCGAACGCGCTTCTCACAGATCTACTACGCCACATTGTGCAAGGCAGTTCAAGCAGGCCGTCGTCGCGTATACTCCCTGACATGCAGAGAACGGGTGACCAGTTAAATTCGTGCCTGCGCTGGCTGGCGCTGCTGGCCGTCTGTGCGCTGTCGGCGTGCTCCACGGTCAGGCCCCCCGAGTTCGACGAACCGGAGATAAGGCTGCTCTCACTGCGGCCGCTCGCCATAGAAAACATGGAAGCGCGCTTCGAAATCCGCCTGCGGGTGTTGAACCCCAACCCGGTCGCCATCAATGTCGAGGGCCTGTACACCGAGGTCTACCTGCAGCAGCGGCGCGTGCTGTCCGGCACCAGCACCAGCGGCAGCAGGGTGCCCGCCTACGGCGAGGGCGAACTGACCCTGACGGCGGGTATTGGCATGCTCGACTCGATTGCCCTGGTGCGAGAGCTGGCGGAGCGGCGCCCGTCCGGCGGGCTGCCCTACACCCTCAAAACCAAGCTGTCGGTCAGCGGACTGCCGCTGGCCCTGCGGCTGGAACACCGCGGCACACTAGCTACGCCATAGGATATGAAGCAGGGCGCTGCCTGGCTGTGCTTCTGCCGGGGCCCTGTTGAGTGCTAAACCCAGCGGGCCGCCAGCGACTTCAGGTCTACCCGCGCCCCCATGCGCTGGGCCAGCAGGAACATTCCCCCCACCTTGCGATGGAAGAACACGGCGTCCGATGGTGGCGCGTGCCAGAACTCGCGGAAATCCTGGGCACTGGTGCCAATCTCCGATAGCCGCGCCGAAATATCCGAGGTACCAAAATCGTAGGGGCCGTCGGTTGTCAGCGGCTCCAGGGCAATAGCGAAAATCTCCAGCACAAATTCGCGATAGGCATCGCTGCCGTCTTCGACCACGTAGCCGAGCTTTTCCGCCGCATCCAGCAACCGGCTCTCGTCACCTTTCTGGGCGGCCTTGACCATACGCCGGTACTCGTTGACGAACTTGGCCTTGAAGCGCCGGGTGGCGCCGAAGTCCAGTAACACCATACGGCCGGTAGATGACTGGTAGCGGTAGTTGGCGAAGTTGGGGTCGGTCTGGACCATGCGCAGGTGGAAGAACTCCATCAGCATCAGGTCCATCATCGCCGTGACCAGGGCGTCACGCTGTTCCTGGCCCAGTTCGCCAATGACGTCCACCGGTTCGCTTTCGATATAGGTCATGGCCAGCACGTGCTCGGTGGTGAGCTCCGGGAGGAGCTCCGGCACCACAAAGCGCTCGTCGTCGGCCAGGAGCTCGCCGAACTCCGCCAGGTGCTCGGCTTCCAGCAGGTAGTTGGCCTCATCCCGCAGCTGTGCCTTGGCATCTTTCAGCAGCGGCTTCATATCGACCTGGTCGGGTACCAGGCCCGACAGCTTCAGCAGCGCGTAGATGTTGTCGATATCGCTGTCGATACTTTTCGCCACACCCGGGTATTGCACCTTGAGCACGATGTCGCGGCCGTCAGGCGCGTGGGTGCGGTGCACCTGACCAATGGAGGCGGCGGCGATCGGCTGGTAACCGAAGCCGTAGAACTGTTCTTCCCAGTCTTCGCCGAAGGCGCTGGTCATGGTGCGGTCGAGCTGGTCGAAGGGCATGTAGTCGGCTTCATCCCTCAGCCTGGCGAGAATATCGGCGAGCTGCCGCGGCAGGAACTCACCGCCGTCCATAGACAGCATCTGCCCCAGCTTCATGGCGGCGCCGCGCATACGCGCCAGCTCGTCCGCCACTCGCTGGGCATTGCGCGGGGTCAGCAGCATATCCCTGGCACGGGGTCGCTCGCCGGAGCGCAGCCGTCGACCACCTTCGGCAATCATGCCGGTGGCCACCCCGCCAGCCAGCTTTGCCACGCGTGCAAACCGGCCGATCCGGGTACTGGGAACTCCCGCCTGTTGTG
>JANQGK010000260.1 GCA_028277365.1 Halieaceae bacterium
CCCGGCCAGCGGCCGGGCGCCGCCGCTGCCCTCCACGGTAGACCTGGCGACGGCAAGTTACCGCAACTCGGTGGGGGCCGTGAGCCTGGCAACGGTGTGGGAAGACCCCGACTTCGACCCTGCCGAGCAGGCTTTCTACTATGTAAGAGTGCTGGAGATAATCACGCCGCGCTGGACCGCTTACGACGCGCAGCGTTTCGGCCTGACGCTGCCTGGCGATATCCCCATGGTGACCCGCGAGCGCGTCTACAGCTCTCCTATTTGGTATCGTCCCTGAGCCCGTCGCCGCGGAGCGCGACCGGCGTTTTTTTACGTGTTTCAGACCCCGGAAAAGTGCCCGAAGGGGGCTTTTTTTCAAAAAAGTTCGATTGCCACATCATTTACACAAGTTACCCACAGTTTGTTGGCTAGACGGCGTTGCTGCGGTGTGTAGAATTAAATCGTGGTTGCGGAAACGCGCAAACCGCAAAAGCCATGCCCCGATTGGCCGGGGCGGGACCACACGCCAAGAGTGGTCAACGGGCAGCGAGCACTGCCGAGCCAGCAGGTCCCAAGGGACGAGCGCTCTTCGGAGCGGGAGGAACAAGGGGCAGGCGGGCACACCGGGACAGCCTTCGGGCGGGAGCGGTGAGGGAGTGGACAGCGGCTCGAACGCGTAGAGGCGAGCAACCGGATTGCCACTGCGGGTGGACGTTGCCAAGCGTCAAAAAATATCGAGGACCCCGGTCCTCTGGCCGGTACAGGCCGGTTCCCGGAAGGGCGAGTGTAAAAGCGAGCGCGGAAGGGGTCAGCCGAGGCCGAGCCCGGAAGGCAGGGCGGCGAAGCGAGTCAAATCGCGGAGGCGCTGGCTGAAGGGGCTGAACGAAGGGGGATGGTATGCGTACCATCCCCTTTTTTTTTATAACCCCGCTAGGGGTTATAGCCTCACCCGGCTGCGGAGGTGCATCCTCACCGGGATAGCTTCGAATCCTTGCACACCTTTCCCGTAAGATTTGCTGCCGTCCGATGGCGCCGAGGTGCGTCGCCACGGGGAGTGCTGTTATGCCTGAGTTGCTTCTGTGTCGAGCACCTGCTGCATCAGCAGCTTCAGCATTGGGATGTTGACTGCCTCATTGATCGGGCGCGTGTGTACGAAATTGGGGTGGGAGTTGATCTCTATGAGCTTGAGCTCATCGTCGTCGGTCAACAGCAGATCCAACCCCAACACCGAGTAGGCGGTGGTCTCACAAGCCTCCCGCACCTCCTCCAGAACCGGTGCGAGCTCGGCGACGAATTCCCGATACTGGGCGGCGAATGACTCGCCCCAGGGCAGCTCTGCGGTGCTGAGCATGGTGATCTTGGAATCCGGCTCGGTATAGCCGCTGTGGTCCACCTGCATCGCGTGGTCCGGGCTGGTTGGGTCGTAGGCGGCGCCGTGGGCAATCAGGATCGCCTGCGGGAAGGCCTGGATCTGTCCGCGGCATATGAGCACGTAAGCGCGCAGCGTGAACTTCCGGCCTTCAAAGGTCTTCACCGCGGTGACGGCCTGCTGCACGATATCCAGTTCACCCAGCTCTATTCCGGCCAGTTCCTTGCCGGTGACGCAGCGCACGCCCCGGCCGCTGGTGCCCACCTTGTTCTTCACGTAGAACAGCGGCGCATCGGGCATCTCCCGCAGCGCATCCCCGGTGGATTCGAAGCTCAGCGGCGCCAGGTGCGACAAGCCGACATCCATCAGCATTTTCGGCAACCGGCCCTTGTCAGCCAGGCGGTTGGAGATACGCCGGTCAACCAGCCGAGCCACCGGCCCCGGGTGCTGTTGCAGGGGGTCGGGCTCCGGCCCGAACCAGGTATCCCAGTAGCTGAAGATCGGCTGTCCGTCCCAGCCGGGAAGCTGCCGGAAGGCGGCGTCGAACAGCTCTACCGCGCGGTTGGCGTACCAGGGTTGCACAGCCTTCTGGGCCCGGGTGTCGAACGCGAACTGCTTGCGCATGCTGGCCTGGTGGAACCAGATGTTCATCGCCCATTTCTCACCGGCCTGCACCGGCTCGCCGCCGTGCAGGCTGGCGGGGTGCGGGCGCGAATAGTCGCCAGGGGCGACGTTGTGGAAGATGACCATGCGTCCCGCCCGTGGAGAGACTTCCACGTCCAGCTTGGGGAAGCGGGTGCCGCCACCTTCCTCAACGTCGTTTAGGTAGACCAGGCAGGTCACCAGGCGCTGACCGCCATACTTGCAGCAGCGCCGGCCCTTGTCGGTATCCAGATCGTAAGCGTCGAAATGGGCGCCGTACTTTTGTCCGGGCCCGTAGTGAATGACCTGGATGGCTTCGGCGTGCTCCAGCGGAATCTCCACCAGCGCGCTCACCCGCCGCCCAAAGGCCCGAGCGACGTCGACGCTGTCGTAGGCGAGCCAGGTATTGCTGCCAGTGCGGCCGTCGACGATGCCCGACTCGTCATCCAGGGAGACCTTCGCGCGCTGCATCGATTCGCGCGCCAGCTCAATAAACTGGCGGCATTCCTCCGCGCCCAGCACGTCGTCGATCACCGCCACCATGGGGGATTCGTTGAGTACCGTGGTGCCCCGGTAGCAGTTTTTCATGGCGGTTTGCAGGTTCCGGTGCTTCAGGGTTTGGCAGCAGCATACCCTAACTGCGAGCGATAGAGGATTTGCCACAGCGCCGGTAAAAGATGTCGCGAGGGGCGCTGTGGCACAATAGTGACCGAGCGAACAGGGAGTGATGCCGAACAGGCGTCCACCAATATAGTGACTTGGCATCCGGCGAGGGTTAACCGATTTCGTGAGTAAAGTGGAAACACCGCGGCGGCGACGCTACAGGCCTGAAGTTCGACGTTCGATGATTCTCGACGGCGCCGCCGAGATCATCCGGCGTGAAGGCATGGCCCAAATATCTCTAGAGCGTATAGGGCAGAGTGCGGGCGTCAGTAAATCCCTGGTCTACACCTATTTCGACAGTCTCAATCAGTTGCTGAAAGAGCTGCTCGACCGCGAGCTGAAGTCCCTTCGTCGGCAGCAATTTGAAGCTGCGGAGCAGGCGGAGACTTTTGAGGAGCTGATTCGCAAGGTCACGCACGTCTACCTGACCAACATCGAAGAGCGGGGCCTGTTGATCGAGCGCTTACAGGCAGAGCCCAGTGTTTCTGACATGCATGATCCCACGGATTATGGGCGTTCCACCGCCGTTGATTACCTTGGCGACATCGTCGCCCAACACTTTGACCTTCCCGTGGAGGTGGCCCGCGCGGCCACTGACATCTCCTTCGGTTTGCCGGCGGCCGCCGGGCAGTATTTGTTGCGCGGGCCGCTTGAGCGCGAGCAGGTGGAGGAACTGACGGTGGCCATGATCATGGGCTCTATCGCCATGGCGCGGACGGATTATCTGACTCGGAAGCAGAAACTCAAGCGCTAGCGCCGCCCATTGTTGTAGTCATATTCCAATAAAGACGTTTATCCGTGCCAATAAAGGCAGGACTTCCGATAAAATAAATATTTTATTGGACAAATATTCCAATAAGGTGCTATAAAGCCCTATCGCCGTGGCGCAAACGAACTCTCAATGCGCCCGTGGAGTGGTCGATAAATGATTAGAATAACAATCATCGTCCAGTGTCTGAGCCTGGTGTTGCTGCTCACAAGCTGCAGCGCGAGCCCGGATCCTGCCAACAATGTGGTGCTTGGCGTCGCTTTTGTTGGTGTTTCGGTTGACAGCCTGGAACAGAGTTCTCGCTTCTATGCCGAGGGCGTGGCCCTCGCGCCGGTCGACGCGTCGGAGCTAAATCCAAGTGCGCTGCCCGATATCGGGCTCGAGGATACCCAGCCACTACAGTCAGTCATGCTGCGCTCAAGCAATGCGCAACTGTGGTTGATGGAATTCAGTCGGCGCGCGCTCAACACGCCAGTTCCCGTAAACGGTCCCGGCATTGCACATCTCTGCTTCCAGGTTGACCAGGCCACCCGCGCGTACCCGCGCTTCCTGGCTGCTGGTGCTCAGGCTGTCGGGGCTACCGATATGGTGCGGCTGAACGAATCCAGCCCGGTTCGCTACGCCTACGCGACCGATCCGGATGGAATCCTGTTTGAGGTCGAACACGTCGATGTCGAAGCGCTGGAGTTGGAGGAGCCACCTGCCAACCAGTATAGAATCCGCCACGTTTCTCTCGCGACGCCTGACATAGATGCGGCAACTGCCTTTTATTCGGTGCTGCTCAACGACCCCTCGCCAAGAAGGGTGGGCCGATTCCTGAAGCTCTCCGGGGAGAAACTGGACAAGGTGTCAGGTCTTGCCGGCACCGAGATTGAGATGGCGTGGTTCCAGGTGCGGAACCTGGAGCTGGAGCTTATTCAGTACCACAGCCACCCCACCGAAAGGCCTGCGCAGCCCAGGCCCTTGGATGCGATTGGTTACAACATGATTGTGTTCGATGTCACTGACATTGACGCGGCCAGCCGGCGCCTTGAAAAAGCAGGCGGCACCCTGGTCGGCGAACCGCGGTCCATCCAGGGCGGCCAGATCCAATACGCGAGAGATATTGACGGCAACCTGCTGGGGCTGCAACGCGTCAGCAACGACGCGGTGAATTCGTCTATGAACTTTGCAACGAACGGACTCTAGGAGGCCAGATGTTTGATTTGGACGGCCATGTGGCCATCGTCACGGGTGGAAACGGCGGGGTAGGGCTGGCCTTCGCCCGAGGCCTGGTCAAGTGTGGCGCCAGTGTCGCCATTTGGGGAAGGAACCCCGACAAAAACGCAGCAGCACTCGCAGAGCTGCGAGCCCTGGGCGGAAACGTTGAGGCATTCTCTTGTGATGTGACTGATGAAGCCCAGATCGCCGACGCTTTTGCCGCTACGCTGGCGCGCTTCGAGCACGTGGACAGCTGCTTTGCCAACGCTGGCGGCGGTGGCTTCCGCGGTCTCTCCCATCAAACCAGCCGCGATGACTGGCTGGCGACCGTCGATCTCAACTTGATGAGTGTGGTGCAGACCTGGGCGCCGCTCACGGAACATCTGCTGGCACGGCAATCCGGTGGCAGGCTCGTGGTGACGTCCTCGGTGGCGGCCCTGATGGGCACAGCCGGAGCCGCTGGCTATTCCACGACCAAGCAAGCGGTGCGAGGTCTGGTGCAGGCACTGGCCGTTGAACTCGGCCACGCCGGTATCCGAGTCAACGCGATTCTACCGGGGTTTATCGAGACCGAGATGTCCCTCAGCGCCGGCAAAGAGTTCCAGGATGCCTGCCGACGCCGCTCCGCCATCGGGCGGATCGGTGAGCTCGAGGACATGGAGGGTATCGCCGCATTTTTGGCCTCACGCCACAGTGACTTCATGACGGGGCAGAGCATTGTCATGGATGGCGGACACAGTATCTTCCCCATGTGATGGCGGCGATGATGGGACGCATTGGACATTGGAGTGTGCTCACTCTGCTGGGACTGTACGGCGTCGCACTCACACTGCTGGGCGCCTACCTGGCATATCTGGGAGGTTCGCTCTACTACGTGAGCGGCGGTGTTGCCGCGCTGATCGTGTGCGTCAACATGGTGAGAGGGCGCGCACTGGCGCTGTATGTTTACGCCGGCCTGTTGCTGTTCACTGTCTTCTGGTCATGGTACGAGGCGGGGCTCGATTTCCTGGCACTCCTGCCACGCCTGGCCTTCTGGCTGGTGCTGGCCCTGTGGTTCCTGACACCCGCCTACCGTGCCACGCTCGAGTCTCAGAAACTTGATGCGCCGCCGCAGAAGCTGCTGCTCGCAACCCCGATGATACTTGCCGTCGCCCTGCTGGCGTTTGCGGCAGGGCGCGGATTCGACGTGACGCAAAGTGATGCAGCGGCACTGCCTCGTACCGAGGCTCCCACGCGGGACTGGCGCCACTATGGCAACACCGTCGGTGGCACCCGGTTCGCCCAGCTCGAGCAGATCAACACCGACAATGTCGGCGAGCTACAGGAAGTCTGGCGATTCCGCACTGGCATCGAAGACGACTTCAAGATGACGCCCGTGAACGTCAACGGAATGCTCTATCTGTGCGGTGCTCGCAACGTGCTGATCGCCCTGCAAGCCGACAGCGGTGAGGAGTTGTGGCGTTACGACCCCCAGGCCGTCGCGCCCGCCGAGCATCAGTACGCCCGCACCTGCCGGGGCTTGAGCTACCACGAGGCGCCGGCCGGTTATCGGGGGGACTGTCCGAGCCGTATTGTGACCGCGACAGTGGACGCCAGAATGATCGCGGTTGATGCGCGCAGCGGCGAACGCTGCTCCTCCTTCGGTGAGCGAGGTGAAGTGGATCTGCGTCGCGGCATGGGTGATCACAAAGCCAAAGAGTACTACCACACCTCGCCACCGCTGGTGGCCGGCGACAAACTGGTGATTGGCGGCCTGGTCCTGGACTCACAAAATCTTGGCTTACCGTCTGGCGTTGTGCGCGCATTTGACGCGTTCTCAGGCCGGTTCCTGTGGGCGTGGGACGTGGGCCGACCCGGTGACACCGGTGAGCCCGGGGAGGGTGAAGAGTACACGCGCGGCACCCCCAACGTCTGGTCGTTGATGAGCTACGATCCGGCGCTGAATCTGATCTATGCACCGACCGGGAATGCAGCGCCGGATTACTTTGGTGGCGCCAGACGGGATATCGATGATGCCTGGTCCTCTTCTGTAGTAGCGATAGACGCCGATACCGGTCAGCCGCGCTGGAGCTACCAGACGGTGCACCACGACATCTGGGACTACGACGTTCCTGCGCAGCCGGTGCTGGTAGACGTGAATGTAGGTGGAGAACTTGTGCCTGCGGTGGCGGTGCCCACCAAGACCGGCGACATCTTTCTGCTGGATCGGCGAAACGGAACGCCCGTGCACCCGACGCCGGAACGGCCGGTGCCGCAGGACCCCGCCCCGGGAGAATACCTGTCGCCCACCCAGCCGGCGTCGCCCTTGCCCCATTTTCACCCTTACCTCTACGAGCGGGATATGTGGGGGCTGACTCCACTGGATCAGATGGTGTGTCGTATTGAGTATCGCATGCTCCGCTATGAGGGCCTGTATACGCCGCCCACCCGCGCCGGCAGCCTGCAGTTCCCTGCCAATTTTGGCGGCTTCAATTGGGGCAGCGTCTCAGTGGACTCGGATCATGGTTTGCTGGTGGCATCACCTATGCTGCTTGCCAACCGTACCCTGCTGGTGACGCCGGAGGCGGTCGCCGATGCCGGCGCCCGCGCCGCTATGCTGTTGGGTGATGATCATCCTGCGGTATGGATGGACCCTGCCGCGCCGAAGCCGAAGATGGGTGAGCCGAACGCTGACGACCCTTACGATCACAGGCGAATTCGCTATTACGGGCTCACCTTGCCCTTCATGTCGCGCCTCGGTACTCAGGTGCCGTGCTTCGAGCCACCCTGGTCACGCCTCGCGGTGATCGATCTCAATTCTGGACAGCTGCTCTGGAGTCGACCGGTGGGCAGCATGAAGAATTCCGGCCCCTTCAATTTGCGCTCGGGCCTGCCTTTTCAGGTGGGTACCCCGATTCGTGCCGGCACGCTCACCACCCGTGGGGGACTGATCTTCCTCAGCTCCACCATGGACAGCACGGTGCGAGCGTTCGACCTCCGCACCGGCGAGGTCAGGTGGTCTTCAGACTTGCCCGGTAGCGGGCAATCGACGCCTATGAGTTATTTCTCCGAGCGCACCGGTAAGCAGTATGTGATCGTCACGGTTCCCAACCCCGGTTGGCGCTACCCGCGCGATCCCGCCACCGGTACCTATACCGATTCCCGCATGCAACGCGATGGGCAGGGTGGTTACGTTATTGCCTATGCGTTGCCCTGAATAATGCCAATAAACGAGAGGCCCGCGAGATGAAATTGTCACCAACGAAAACAAGGATTGCCTGCGCTGTCGCTTTCGCCGCAGGTGGAATGCCGGTTCTTCCTACGCTGGCAGCCGAAGTAGGGCTGCTGGAAGAGATAGTGGTTACTGCCCAGCGGCGCGAAGAGTCGCTGCAGGACGTCGCCATGTCGATATCAGCCTTTTCCGGTGACACCCTGGAGTTGCGCCGTGTCGAAGGCCTGGTCGATTTGCAGTTTTCGGTGCCAAATCTGGTAGTCGATGGCTTGCGCACCACCATTCGTGGTGTGGGCAACAACGCGATTTCCAGCACCTCCGAGGATGGCCTGGGCTATCACATCAACGATGTGTACCTGAACTCACCGCTGTTTCTGACAAATGACTACTTCGATATTGAGCGGGTAGAAGTACTGCGGGGCCCGCAGGGTACCTTGTACGGCCGCAATACCACGGCAGGTGTCATTAATATCCATACGCGCAAGCCGGAAGACGAGCTCGGCGGCTTCGCCTCAGTCACCGCCGGCAACTTTGACGCCTTCCGGTTCAAGGGCGCCTTGAACGTCCCGCTGGGTGACAGCGTACGGCAGCGGTTTGCCGCTATGTACTTCACCCGCGATGGCTTCACCGACAATATTTATACCGGGAACGACATCGATGGGCGCGACAGCTATGAGCTGCGCAGCAGCACCGCATTTGAGTTCAGCGACCGGCTGTCCGCGGACCTTGTTGTGTCCTACCTGGAGGAGGACAGCAACCGTTCGCTGCGCACCAAGGGCGTATGTACCAAGGATGCTGAAACCGGCTGCTCGGCGCTGTCCGCAGGATTTGAAACACCCGATGTCAGCTCCTCGATATTCCAGACCGTGAACAGCGTTTTCCTCGGTGGCGCGCTGATGCCGGCGGGGGACTACTTTGCCGACGCGGTGAACCCCAGCGACTTTCGCACGGTGAACATAGACCAGGAGCCAGACTACGAAGCCCAGCAGCTGGGCGTGTCATTGCAGTTCACTTACGATCTGGACAATTACCAGCTGGTTTCCCTCACCGGCTATTACGATACCGAGGGTGATATCTTCGCGGACTTCGACCGCTTCGCTACTGATGTGCGGCTGTCCCAGCCGCTCACTTATCGCGCCAATGCGAGAGACGAGATTACTACCGACCTGATCCAGTCGGGCCGCCGGGACCTGCTGGACGCAGAGCAGTTTACCCA
This sequence comes from Halieaceae bacterium, assembly GCA_028277365.1. GTDB lineage: Bacteria > Pseudomonadota > Gammaproteobacteria > Pseudomonadales > Halieaceae > JANQIO01. Next base: position 9,050 of record JANQGK010000260.1, read on the forward strand.
GGAGTTCCGGTTGGCCTCGAAGTACGACGGCTCGTTCAACTTCCTGCTGGGCCTTTTCTACTACGAAGAAGACCGCTTCTCACAAACGCTTATTACGCACCCCGCCCTGGCGGCGGGCCAGCAAGCGCTCGGCCTGCCGAGGGAGTTTGAGTTTTTCAATGTTGAAAGCGATCCCATCAAAACCGAGTCTTACGCGATATTCGGCGAAGGCTACCTCGATCTGACGGAGCGCACCCGGCTTACCGTGGGCCTCCGGTACACGGACGATGACAAATCGATTCGTACCCGCCAGCAGTTCCTGGTACTGGTTGACCCGGAGTGGGTGGAAGCTGAAGACGATTGGCAGGAGACCACCGGCAAGATTGTTCTGGAACACTCTATTAACGAAGATGCGATGGTTTACGCCAGCGTGGCTCGCGGCTACAAGGCCGGTGGCCTGAATCCGGGTGGCCCGGAAGGCGGGCTGGTGTTTGATCCTGAATACCTCAATGCCTTTGAGTTCGGCACCAAAAGTACGCTCATGAATGGCCGTCTGCGGGCCAATGTGGGCGGTTTTTACTACGACTACGAAGACATGCAAATTGGTCAGATCACCGAGGTATCGGCGCTGACCGTGAACGGCGACGCGGAAGTCATGGGCGTTGAAGCCGAGTTCAGTCTGGCGCTGGCCGAGTTCTGGACCTTTGATTTGAACGTTTCCTGGCTGGATATGGAGATTAACGATTTCGTTTCCGCGGACCAGGGCGATCCCAATGGCATCGCACCGGGTACAGTGCCCGCTCGAGACGAGAACGGCGACATACTCTTTACGGATGATGGCC
>JANQGK010000264.1 GCA_028277365.1 Halieaceae bacterium
ACAGCAGCTCTTTTCGTTGAGCAAAGTGTCTGGCAGCGCCGGCAGCTCGTCGTCAAGGCTGGCGCTGGTGCCGTTGATCACCAGGTCGAACTGGCGGCCATCGAGGCATTCATAGCCGCCAGCGCCCAGCTCACCGAGTTCGGTAAAGGCGTCCACCAACGCTAGCGCCTTATCGGGCGTGCGGTTTACTACCAGCAAACCGGCCGGCTGCTCCCGCAGTAGCGGCCCGAGTACCCCGCGCACGGCGCCGCCGGCACCGAGTACTGCCACCTGCCGTCCGCGGATCTGCCAACCCAGGTTTGCCACCATATCGCGCACCATGCCGATACCATCGGTATTGTCACCGCGAATGCGGCCATCTTCCAGGCGAATCAGGGTGTTGACCGCGCCGGCTACCAGGGCGCGCTGGCTGTGTTCGCTGGCGTAGGCAAATGCGTCGGTCTTGAAAGGCACAGTCACATTGAGGCCACGTCCGCCGGCTTCAAAGAAGGCATCGGCAGCGGCGGCGAACTCCCCGGGCTCCACCAGCACCGCCCGATACTGCAAGTGCTGCCCGGTTTGCTCGGCGAAGGCCGCGTGTATCCAGGGTGACTTGCTGTGACGGATCGGGTTGCCGAATACTGCGTAGCGGTCCGCTCGGGTCATTGGCTGAGCCAGTCCCTCGGCTTGAGAAACTCCTCGGTCAGCCGCGCCTCGGGGGAGCCTGGTTCCGGGTGGTAGTCGTATTCCCAGCGCACCAGCGGCGGCAGCGACATGAGGATAGCCTCGGTGCGCCCGTCGGACTGCAGGCCGAACAGGGTGCCGCGGTCATAGACCAGATTGAATTCGACGTAGCGGCCGCGCCGATAGAGCTGAAACTGGCGTTCCCGCTCTCCGTATTCGATATCGCGCCGGCGCTGCACGATCGGCAAGTACGCCTTCAGGTAAGCGTCTCCCACTGCCTGCATGAAACCGAAGCTGGTGTCGAATTCCCACTCGTTGAGGTCGTCAAAGAACAGCCCGCCGATGCCGCGGGGCTCGTGGCGATGCTTCAGGTAAAAATACTCGTCGCACCAGGTCTTGTAACGCGAGTAAACGTCGTCGCCAAATGGCGCACAGGCGTCCGCGGCCACCTGGTGCCAGTGCCGGCAATCCTCTTCAAAGCCGTAGTAGGGGGTGAGGTCAAAGCCGCCGCCAAACCACCAGACCGGCTCCTCGCCGGGCTTCTCCGCCACAAACAGTCGCACGTTGGCATGGGAGGTGGGCACGTAGGGGTTGTGGGGGTGGATCACCAGCGACACGCCCATAGCCTGGAAACTGCGCCCAGCCAGCTCCGGGCGCTGGGCGCTTGCCGATGGCGGCAGGGAAGCACCGGTCACATGAGAGAAGTTGACGCCGGCCTTTTCGAAGACCGCGCCGTCTGCCAGCACGCGGCTGCGACCACCGCCACCTTCCTCCCGCTCCCAGCCATCCTCGAGAAAGCGGGCATTGTCGTCCTCGCCCTCAAGGCCTGCGCAGACACTGTCCTGCAGATCCAGCAGGTATTGCTTTACGGCCTCGGTGGATACTTCCGGCATGGTTAAATCCCCCTCGATTTACCCTCGATCAATACGGCGCTCTCCGGCGCCCAAAGATAACATTCAACCGGCGCGGATCACCGCGTCCGTGGCCAGGTCGCGAATCGTTGAAGGCCGCGCGTTCCCCCCCAGCCGACCGGGGACCACGTTATCGAGCAGTTCGCCGAAGTACCGCCACAGCTGAAACTGTTCGCGGGCCGGCTGAGCGCCGCCAA
>JANQGK010000334.1 GCA_028277365.1 Halieaceae bacterium
CGGCGCTGCCCGGCGCGGAGGCCCTGCTACTGGCGGGCCACCGCAGTACCCTGCACGAGGGCAACCTGGCGGCGCTGAGTGAGGGCCGCCTGCTGCCGCTTGCCGAGCATCTCCGACAGGTGTCCGGCCAGGCCGAAACCGGTGATGTCGGTGCAGGCGCTGGCACCGTACTGCCGAGCCAGATCGGCGGGCACCCGGTTGCTGCGCAGCATGCTGTCGATGGCGGCAGCCAGCCAGTCGCCCGCGGCCTCACCAGTCATGGCGGCGGCAAAGATTACCCCGGTTCCCAGAGGCTTGGTGAGCACCAGTCGATCACCCTCCCTGGCGCCGCTCTTGGCCAGCACCGATGTATCCGGCAGGCTGCCATTAACGGCCAGCCCCAGCGACAGCTCGGGGCCCTCCATACTGTGGCCACCCACCAGGGCGCAGTTGGCCGCCGCCAGTTCCCCGGCCAGGCCGGCCAGCAGCTGCTCCAGCTCCCGGCGCTGCAAGCAGGCGGAGGCATAGGGCAGGCAGACATTGACCTGAGCAGAGTGCGGCACCGCCCCCATTGCATAGATATCACTGAGCGCATGGAGTGCGGTGATGCGGCCCATCAACCACGGATCAGAGACGAAGTCGCGCAGCGTGTCCACGGTCTGCACCAGCTTGTCCGCCGGCCAGTCCAGTACGGCGGCATCATCTTTGAGACGTTTGAGGGACACGGTGCCAGGCTGGCTGGCAGCGACATTATTCAACGCCTCGCGCAGGATCGAGGCCGGCAGCTTGGCGCCGCAGCCGCCGCAGTGCATGTCCTGGGCAGGCGCCGGTGGCGCCATGGCCGGCGGTGCTTCGCTGAACTGGTCCATGAACTTGCGGTCGATGCGGTCTTTCCAGCGCCAGACCCAGCCGCCACTGGCGCTAAACGGGCCCTTGTCCGCCACTGCCTGCCGGCTGCCCAGTGACAGCAGTGACAGAAAGCGTCGCTGGGGGCGATGGTTCCTAAGGGGCTGGCCGGATATGCAAGCAGCCAGGTTGTACGCCAGTACCGGCGCTTGACGCACCGCGAACACGCCGGCCCGGGGCCGCGGGTGATGACGCTGTACGGCAACATCGCCGGCGGCGAATACGCCATCCTCACCGGCCACCTCAAGACTGTCTTCCACCAGCAGGAAACCCCGCTCGTCCGTCGCAAAGCCGGTCTCTGCCAGCCAGCCCACAGGGACCACGCCTGTGCACCAGATCAGTTCGTCGCAGTATTCAGAGCGGTCGCCGATCTCCACCGTGGCTTCGGTAACATCTGTAACCCGGCTGTTCTCCCACAGCTCCACCCGGCTCGCTGCCAGATTGCGGCGCACCGCCTCCCGGGCCCGGCGGTTATAGCCCGGCATCAGCTCTTCGCCTGCCAACAGGCCGATATCGGGAGCGTCACCAAGGCGGTGGCGCATGGCCAACGCCAGCTCCACACTGCCGGCCCCGCCACCCACCAGCAGGATGCGCGGGTGGCTACCCTTGCGTACCCGCTTCTCCAGCGCCTGCCAACGCTGGTAGAAACTGCCCACTGGCTTCACCGGTACTGCGTGCTCGCGGGCCCCGGGCACTGACAGCTCCGGATGAGCGCCGATGTTAATTGAGAGGATGTCGTACTCCAGCGCCGGCCGCCCTGCCAGCAGCACCCGGCGGCGCTCGCGGTCGATACCGGTGGCCGCCGCCCTCACGAAGCGAATGCCGCGGGCGCTGCAAAAGCGGCGCAGGTCAATATGAGTCTCTTCGAAGCGGTAGTGGCCCGCCACCAGGCCGGGCAGCATGCCGGAGTAAGGGGCAAAGTCGGTGTCGCTGACCAGGGTGATGCGGGTCGCAGCCGGCGGCTGCATCGCCAGTATACGCAGTGCCAACGCGTGGGTATGCCCACCCCCGAGCAGCACCAGATCGCGGGTGGGCTCGACGCCGATCACGGAAGCGACTGTTCCCTGGCCCGGGCAATGATCTCGTCGCGACTTCCCACTGCTGCGATCACACCCTCCCGTTGGCCGATCTGGTACTCGTACATGGGGTCATAGTATTTCACCAGCAACAGCTCGATCCAACGGCGGTGCAGATCATCGTCAGCGGCGGCAAAAGCCCGCTGCATGAGGCCGTCGATCTCGGTGTGCAGCACCCCACCCAGGCGCTTGCGAATGCGCGCCAGGCCCTCGCGCAGATGCAGCTCGTGCTCCCCGGCACCTCGCTCGCCGTCGCGCTCCCGGTAGCATGCGCCGAGATCGACAATATAGTCCTCGAAAATCACCTCGACGCGGGAGGCCAAAGACTCCTCTACCACCAGCAGTGGGGATTCGCGCATGCGATCGCGCAGGACGTGGGGCAGGGACAGGCGGCCGATCAGTTTGCCCTCGTCTTCCAGCACCAGGGTCTTGCCGGTAGCAAGGCCGCGCATCAGCTCAATGCTGAGCGCGTTCTCGAAATCGATCTGCGTGGGCTGCGGGTCCAACAGGCGGCCGAAGCTGGAGCCGCGATGCCGGGCCAGGCCCTCCAGGTCCACGGCCCGCTCGACGGCCTCAATGACCCGGGTTTTGCCGCAGCCGGTTTTGCCCGCCACCAGCACGAAACTGGCAGCAGTAAGAGATCTCTCAAGTTCCTCGATCAGGAAACGGCGCATGGCCTTGTAGCCGCCGAGCACCAGCGGGTAGTCGACACCGGCATCGCGCATCCACTGCCGGGCCGTGGAGGAGCGCAGCCCGCCGCGGAAGCAGTACAGGTAGCCCTGCGGGTGTTGCCGGGCAAACTCGCACCAGCCCTGGAGACGCTGCTCGCGGGTGTCGCCCGATACCAGCTCGTGGCCGAGTTCGACGGCTGCGGCCTGGCCGGCCTGCTTGTAACAAATTCCGACCTGGTGGCGCTCGTCGTCGGTCATCAGCGGGAGGTTTACGGCAGTGGGGAAGGCGCCGCGGGCAAACTCCACCGGCGCCCGCGTGTCCATGAGGGGCACATCGGTTAGGAACAGGGCGCGGTAGTCCGCGGTATCGTCCCTGTTCATGCCACCTGTTACTCCAGGGCCTCGCCGCCGAACAACTCCATGACCCGCTCCTGCAGGCCACTGACCACGTCGGTCATCAGGGCGAAATCGGCATCCAGCCGCGCCAGCGGGTCTGCCTCGGCGATATCGTCATTCTCCGCGACCAGTTCGTCGGCAAACTTAAGCCGCCGCAGCACCAGGTCTTCACACAGCAGCAGGCTCAGCTTTTCATCCCATTCCACTGCCAGCCGCACCACCTGCTTGCCGGCCTGCAGGTGAATTTCCACTTCTTCGCTATCCAGCTCCACACCGCGGCAGCGTACCACGCCGCCGTCTTCACCCAGGTCGCGCATCTCGCAGTCGCTGCCCAGCGCCAGGTCCTGGGGCAGGTTGCTGTGGGCCAGCCAGGCAGTCATGGCGGCCGCTGGAGACTGGTT
>JANQGK010000012.1 GCA_028277365.1 Halieaceae bacterium
GCGGCCGCTCCGGCGCCATCGTTACCGGTGTAGATACTGTAATTGCCGACGATCCGGCCCTTACCGTGCGCGATGACAGCCTGGATATTCCAGCACCACCCGCAGGGGTTGCGCTGGAATATCCAGGCTGTCATCGCGCACGGTAAGGGCCGGATCGTCGGCAATTACAGTATCTACACCGGTAACGATGGCGCCGGAGCGGCCGCGCAGGCGCTGCACATCGGCGCGCGCCGCCGCGCCGGTGATCCACTGGCTCTCACCGCTGGCCATGGCAGTACGGCCGTCCAGGCTGGCGGCCAGTTTCACGCGCACCAGTGGCAGTTTGTGGCGCATGCGCTTAAGGAAGCCGGGATTGACGGTTTCAGCCTCGGCTTCCAACAGGCCGATATCCACCTCAACGCCGGCCGCCGCCAACGCCTTGATGCCACTGCCACCCACGGCGGGGTTCGGGTCCTGCAGGGCAATCACGCAGCGGCTGATGCCCGCCTCCACCAGCGCAACGGAACAGGGACCGGTTTTGCCGGTATGGCTGCAGGGCTCCAGGGTCACGTAGACGGTAGCGCCGCGCAGCTCGCGGCCGGCCTGCCGGGCGGCCTGCAGGGCTTCAATTTCCGCATGGTTACCGCCGGCGGGCTGGGTGGAGCCTTCGCCGATGATTTCCCCGTCCTTGACCAGCACACAACCCACCGCCGGGTTGGGCCGGGTGCGGTAGCGGCCCTGCCGGGCCAGCCGCAGGGCACGAGCCATCATGTCGGTGTCGAAGGAGTTGGGCATGGTGGTTAATAGGAGAAGTGCGCCGGGGCCTGGCTCACTCGGCGGTTTCCGCCGCGGGGCTGGCCTCCTGCAGGCGGGTGATCTCGGCCTGGAACTCCGCCAGATCCTGGAAGCTGCGGTACACGCTGGCAAAACGCACGTAGGCCACCTGGTCCAGCTCGCGCAGAGCATCCATCACCAGTTCGCCCACCACCCGGGATTTCACTTCCCGCTCGCCGGTGGCCTGCAGCGAGTGCTTGATGCCGGTGATGGCGCCCTCGATTTCTTCCACGCTTACCGGCCGCTTTTCCAGCGCCCGCAGGATGCCAGCCCGCATCTTCTCCTCGTTGAAGGGTTCGCGGTTACCATTGTGCTTGATGATTTTCGGCATCATCAGTTCCGCCACCTCGTAGGTGGTAAAGCGCTCGAAACAGCTCAGGCACTCGCGGCGACGACGCACCTGGTCGCCCCCGGCCACCAGGCGGGAGTCGATGACCTTAGTTTCAGCAGCGGAACAGAACGGGCAGTGCATGGCGGGCTCTTCTAGCTCTCAGAAACAGTGGCACATGTGCCGTAAAGCCTTGAAGTGTAACAAAAAAGGCGCGTTTCCGCGCCTTCTTCGCCGGCCCCGGGGAGCCATGGTGAATGTGCTAGCCCTGGGCCGCCATCGGCGCCGGCTGGACGATGGCATCGCCGTACACCGGGAAGCGGGCGCACACGTCCAGCACCTTCTGCTTCACTTCGGCGATTACCTGCTCGCTGGTGCCGTTTTCCAGGCTCTCCAGCACGTCGCACATCCAGTGGGTCAGGTCGACGATTTCCTGCTCGCCGAAACCGCGGGTGGTCACCGCCGGAGTGCCGACCCGCAGGCCCGAGGTAATGAAAGGTGAGCGCGGATCGTTGGGCACCGCGTTCTTGTTCACCGTGATGTTGGCGCGGCCCAGGGCCTCGTCCGCATCCTTGCCGGTGTATTCCTTGCCAATCAGGTTCACCAGCATCAGGTGGTTGTCGGTGCCGCCGCTGACGATGTCGATGCCGCGCTCCATAAAGGTCGCGGCCATGGCGCGGGCGTTGACGACCACCTGCTTCTGGTAGTCCTTGAAGCCGGGCTCCAAAGCCTCCTTGAAAGCCACCGCCTTGGCGGCAATCACGTGCATCAGCGGGCCGCCCTGGCGGCCGGGGAACACGGCGGAATTGAGCTTCTTCTGGATCTCCTCGCCCTCGTTGGAGAGGATGATGCCACCGCGAGGGCCGCGCAGAGTCTTGTGCGTGGTAGAGGTCACCACATGGGCGTGGGGCACCGGGTTGGGGTATTCGCCGGCGGCCACAAGGCCTGCGATATGGGCCATGTCCACCAGCAGGTAGGCGCCCACGGAGTCGGCAATCTCGCGGAACTTCGCCCAGTCCATCACCCGGGAGTAGGCAGAGAAGCCGGCGATGATCATCTTCGGCTGGTGCTCGGTGGCGAGCTTCTGGATCTCATCGTAGTCCACCAGGCCGGTATCGTGGTTGATGCCGTACTGGATGGCGTTGTAGTGCTTGCCGGAGAAGTTGGGCTTGGCGCCGTGGGTCAGGTGGCCGCCGTCGGCCAGGCTCATACCGAGGATGGTATCGCCGGGGGTGATCAGCGCCTGGAACACCGCGCCGTTGGCCTGGGAACCGGAGTGGGGCTGTACGTTGGCGTAGGCGGCGCCGAACAGTTGCTTGACGCGCTCGGCCGCGAGTTCTTCAGCAATGTCCACATACTCACAGCCACCGTAGTAGCGCTTGTGGGGGTAGCCCTCGGCGTACTTGTTGGTCATGGTGCCGCCCTGGGCCTCCATCACTCGGGGGCTGGCGTAGTTCTCCGAGGCAATCAGCTCGATATGCTCTTCCTGGCGGCGGTTTTCCGCCTGAATGGCTTCCCAAAGTTCGTCGTCGTATCCAGCGATGGTCTGGCTTGCATTGAACATGCATATCCCCCGGGGCGGGTGCCCAATTCTGCGGTTGCGGTAAAACGCGAAGTCTACCGTTTGCGGGCTTTGAGTGCCATCTGGTGGGACGGGAATCGAGGTGCCAGGCCGGTGATATACTGCGGCCACAACAAGAACGGGGGATTGGAAGTGAGAACCGAGCACAAGCGCATCCTGGTGACCGGGGGTGCGGGATTCCTGGGCACCCATCTGTGCCAGCGGCTGCTGGATGAAGGGCACGAGGTGCTCTGCATCGACAACTTTTTTACCGGCACCAAGCGCAACATCGTGTCGCTGCTGGACAACCCCCTGTTCGAGTTCATGCGTCACGACGTGACCTTCCCGCTCTATGTGGAGGTGGACGAGATTTACAACCTGGCCTGTCCGGCCTCCCCCATCCACTACCAGCACGATCCGGTGCAAACCACCAAGACCAGCGTGCACGGCGCCATCAATATGCTGGGGCTGGCCAAGCGCACCGGCGCCAAAATTATGCAGGCCTCAACCTCCGAGGTGTATGGCGATCCCACGGTGCATCCGCAAACTGAGGACTACTGGGGGAACGTCAATCCCACCGGCTTCCGGAGCTGCTACGACGAGGGCAAACGCTGCGCCGAGACCCTGTTCTTCGACTACCGGCGCCAACACGATATGCCCATCAAGGTGGCGCGCATCTTCAATACCTACGGCCCCCATATGCATATGAACGATGGGCGGGTAGTGTCCAACTTCATTGTGCAGGCGCTGCTGGGTGAGCCCATCACGATCTAT
>JANQGK010000077.1 GCA_028277365.1 Halieaceae bacterium
TTCGCCCGCTGGTGGCAGGTGGCGGGTGGCGCACTGCTGCTGGCCCTGCTGGCCGGCCCCTTCAGCTTCACGCTGCCCAACACATACGAGGCGGAGGCGACCACCATCGCGGTGCGCGCCACCGCCTCGTATGTGTTGGGCAGCGTGAAGCTGAAGCCGCCGGCCAGCAGGGCCAGCAGCAGTGCGCCACCCGCCACCAGCCACCAGCGGGCGAACAGGGCCCGCACATAGATCAGCAGGTCGATTTCCAGGGTCGGCATCTCGGCCGGCGTGGTGATGGGCGTAGACGCGTTCACAGTACCACCCCCGCAAGAATCGCAATCGTCGCCAGTGACTTGGTCCAGGACTGGGCTTTTTCGGTGGGGTTCATGCGGTCCACATCCAGCGGCACGATCACCGTGGAGCCCGGCTCCAGGGTGCTGCGCATCAGGCGGCGGGCACCGCGACGGGAGTGGCCTGCCAGCACCTCACCGTCGGGGCCGATCACGTAGGCGTGCTGCTCGCGGCCCAGCACCGTGGCGCCACCGGACAGCTCCAGGTAGTCGGCCGCGGTACGCTCCGGCGTGTACAGATGCGAGGTGGGCACGTAGACCTGGCCCGCCACGTAGACCGTATTGGGCTCGGTGCCAACGGCGAGGGTATCGCCGTCTTCCAGCGCCACGTCGTAACGCTCGTTGCAGGTCGCGGCCCCTTCCAGGTTGATCACCATGCGGCCATTGGGCTGGGCTTGTTGAAGCTGCTTGATAACCCGCAGATACTCGGCCTTGTGGTCACCCGCCGGCGTTTTGTCGGCGTTGTTGTAGCTGTGGGACAGGGACAGGTCGACCAGCAGATCATCCAGCCGAGAGCGAATACCCTCCAGGGTTTCCTGCTGCTGGGCGCGAATCGATTCACGGGTAAACACCGCACCGGGCAGGTAAGCGTCAGCGGTGACGCCACCGGCGCGCTGCATGACCGAACACAGGGTTTCGCCACGATCGATGACGTAAATACCAGGACGCATGATTTCACCTTCCAGGCGCACCCGGGCGTTTTCCACCCAGCCCGGCTTGCCAACAAAGGTCAGCTGGTCATCGGCTTGCAGCAGCGGGTTGATGCTGTCGTCGTAGTACAGCGCCAGCAGCGAGCGCCGGTCGGCGTCGTCAGCCTGCCAGGCGTGCTCGGGAGACTGGCGCTCCAGGTAGTCGTCGTCGAGCTGCAGGCTGATTTCTACCCTTCGGTTGGCCGCGCGGCCTTCCTCGGTGGTGTTGGATGACACGGGGCGGGTGTCGGCGTAACCGATGAAACGCACCTGGTGCTGCTCGAGGCCCAGACGCTCGCGAATGAAATCCGCGACCCGGGCGGCGCGGGCCTGGGACAGGCCCAGATTGTCGCGGTACACCGCGCGCAGTTCCGGGGAGAGCCGCTGGTTGTCGGTATGACCGGCCACCACCACCGTGACGTTGCGGGAACGCTGCGCGTAGCTGAGTACCGCCTGGCGCAGGCGCTCCAACTCGTCACCGGGCACCCCGTCGCGGCCTGAGCCGAAATACACCGGCGCAATCAGGTTGCGGGCGAAGGTGCCCTCGGCCTCGCGCACCACATTACCCCAGGTATCGGCACGGCGGCGCATTTCACGCAGGCCCAGGTCTGCCGCCACCAGACGCTGTTCATTGCACAGGCGAATCAGCTGCGGGGTATCCAGCGACCACTGATCTACCTGGCGACGTTCGCCCATGGACAGGCGGTAGCGGGTGAGTTCCGCGCGCACGCCGTAGCCGTTCTCGGTCAGGCCGCTGGCGGCGCACAGCAGGTCGCTGGCGCGCATGCCCGGCTCCAGCGGGTAGCGGCCCGGGTGGTTGACCCGGCCGTTGGCGTACACGATGGGGGCGATAGCGTTGTAGTTGCCCTGGGCTTCCAGGGCGGCCAGTTCCGGCTGCATCAGAGCGCTGCGATCCATGTCCTGGTCGAACAGGTAGACACGGTCACCGGGCTCGATCACCGGATTGTCCGTGCTCTCGGGGTTGCGCAGGGCTGCTGACAGGCTGAAGGAATTCACCACCACCACACCGCTGGGGTGCTGGGTGCGGGCCAGGACGCCGTAGTCCATATCGGTACCGCGGCGAACGCCACCGCCGATGGCCAGCGCGTCGACCAGGCGAAGATTCGGCTGCAGGGGCATGCGTCCGGTATGGCGCAGATGGCCCTTGAGAGTGAAGGTGGCCGCCGGACGGTAGTCGGTGGCCTGGATATCCAGTTCTTCCACCACCTTCGCCAGTTCATCGGCACGGGTGGTGTCCAGATGCAGGATGACCAGCTCATCTCGAGGGCGGAGTACCAGATCCGCGGCCGAGCCCGGGCTGTGCATAGCCGCGGCCAGGTCCACGTAGATGATTTCGGTGCGGCGGGTGCCCGCCTGCTCACGCAGCACCAGGGCAAAATCGAGGTCGGCATTGGGCAACATTACCCGGGCGTCGGGGACCAGGTCAGACACGCGCATGCCGGGGCGTAGCTGGTAGCCGCCGGGGCGCTTCACATGGCCCGACAGCAGGGCGACACCATCGAGGGTGTCATCCACCGGCAGAATGCGCAGGAAGTCCCCGGCTTCCACTGCCGTATCCAGCGGCTTGCGGCCGTTGAGAGACACCAGGGTGCGGTAGCGGCCTGGGATGATGCGCTCGATCACAGAATCCTGCAGGGAGGCCGTTGCCGTCAGGCCGCCGGCCAGGGCCAGCACGTCTTCCAGACGGCGCTCGCCGCGCAGTTCATAAATACCGGGGCGTTGGACTTCCCCGCCCACGTAGGCGATATCGCCCAGCGGTGGCACGAAAATCACATCGTTGTGCTGCAGGGTAATGTCAGCAGCGGTATCACCGCGCAGCAGCAGGTCATAGAGGTCGTAGCGCGCAACCAGCTTGCCGCGACGCTTGACCTGGATATCCCGCAGGCTGCCGGTGTACTGGATACCACCGGTGACCAGCAGGGCGTCCACCAGGCCGGACAGCGCGCCGATGGTATAGATACCGGGCTTGACCACGTCGCCGGTCAGGCGCACCTGCAGGGAGCGCAGTTCACCCATGGTGACTACCGCGCGAGCACCAATCACTCGCTGCTCGAAGCCCTCGGTTACCAGTGCTTTCACTTCATCGAAGGTGAGGCCGGCCACATCCAGGGGGCCGTACTCTGGAATCAACACGCGGCCTTCACGGGTCACCACCAGGCGGTATTCCACGTTGCGCTTGCCGTAGAGCTGCACCACCAGGGTGTCGCCGGCGGCGATGCGGTAGTCCGCGGGCACCGGTACGTCGCTGATAGGGGCAAACGTGCTGGGCACGTCGTTGAAGATGTCATAGCCGAACTGCACCAGCGGCTGTTCGAGCGCCTGGCTGCGGGCGGCTTCATCGAGGCTGAGTGCGCGGCGCTTCTGCTCCGCCTGTTGCTCGAGGCTGGACTCCTGCTGCTCCAGCAGCGGGGATACCTCCACCAGCAGCGCGGGCTCCTCCAGCGGCGCGTCCATGCCGCGGGGGGCGGCACGGCGCGCCGCTGCCTTTTGCAGGTAGGGCAGGGTTTCGTAGACGGGGTCCAGGCTGTCTTGAGCCTGCAGCGCCGGTACTGCACCACACAGACCCAGCCAGAAGGCCAGGTTGTTCAGCCAGCGCCGGCGGCGGCGCTCACTGCGGTGTTGCTCGTTGTGTGAAGTCATGGTCCCTCTCCGGGATGGGTTGCAATACCCGGAGAATTGCAAGCGCGATGCCAGCCGTGCCAGAAAACAATTTATTTTTTAAATATCAATAACTTAAAGACTTTTTCAGAATAAGCGAGATGGCTCGCAGGACGGCGGATTTCGCATTATGCAACGGCCTCTCTGTCGCAATTTGCAACAGCAGAGGCATAGTGCAACGCCCAAGGCGGCGACAGCCCCAGGCGGCGCTGCAAAAAGTCGATATCCGGCGCGAAATGGGCGCGCAGCCGGGCTGCATTGCGCGGGCTCAGTTCCATGACCTCTGCAGATCCGCGGCGCACATTCTTCTGGTCGAACCAGTAGCGCAGCGCCTCGCGGCGGTGCTCGGGAATACACTGCCAGACCCAGCGCAGAGGTGCGACGGCGCGCAGCCGCTGGCGCTGGGCGGCACTGACTACGGGCTGGCCGCCACCCTTGTGTACCACTTTCCCCAGCGACGGCGGCCGGAAGCCCGGTGCCAGGCCGATAAAGGCCAGCACCCGGTCCAGGGTCGCGGTGGGGTCGCGTTTCAGCTCCTCGGTGGTAAGCACCAGCAGCTGAGGGCGCGGAAAGAACGCCAGGTAATTCTCGAGAATGCGGCCGTACTCACTCCAGGCCAGGTAGTACTCGCCCTCGCCTTCGTAACCGTCGAGATGCCGCGGCGGGGTGCCATCCCGTGACAGTAGCTGCTGCATGGGGTCCAGGCAGTCGGCCACGGCCGTGTCAAAGCTGCGCGCTTCCACCTCGCGCCGCCGGCACATCTGATAATGTGACCAGGCCCGCTGCACCGGGTCGCGCAGGATCGCGATCAAGCGGGTCTCGGGCATCAGGTGGGCAATGCGCGCCGCTGCCAGCGGGTGGCCCATGTACTGCGGCGAGGCCTTGCCCCACAGGCGCCCATCCAGCGCCGGGAAATGCTGCCGGCTGAAGCGTTCCCAGGCCGCCTCACTCACCGACTCGCCGTCAAAAAAAGGCGCTTCCTTGGCCGCCGGCATGACGATCCGAGGGTGGGCATTCAGGTAGCTGTAAAGCGCCGTAGTCGCCGACTTCTGCGCACCGATAATCATGAAATCCAAGGCTTTCATACCGTCATCCCTCTCGCCACCGGTTCGCGGCGCGTCAATTGTTGCGCCCAGTACCAGGACGCGAGATTTTTGATCGCCAGGGCGGCGCTGAAGGCCAGCGCCACACCGGTAGCTCCATATTCCGAGCCCAGCCACAGGCAGCCGACGCAGGCGCTGAGCAGTGCCAGCAACAGGCTGCGGACTTCCAGGTGGGCATAACCGCTCATGTTCAACAACACCCCGGGTAGCCCGGTGGCTGCATTGACGAGCTGCCCGCAC
>JANQGK010000118.1 GCA_028277365.1 Halieaceae bacterium
GCGCAATTGGTCGGCCTCGCCGCCGCTGAAACCGGCTGCCACCATAGCCAGCTTGATCACCTGCTCCTGGAAGATGGGGACGCCCAGGGTGCGGTCCAGCACTTCTTTTATTTCGTCGTTGGGGTAGGTGACGGGTTCCAGGCCCTGCCGGCGGGGCAGGTAGGGGTGCACCATACCACCCTGGATGGGGCCGGGACGGACAATGGCGATTTCGATCACCAGGTCGTAGAAACTGGCGGGCTTCAGTCGCGGCAGCATGGACATCTGGGCCCGGGACTCGATCTGGAACACACCGATGCTGTCGGCGGCCTGCAGCATCTGGTAGGTGGCCCGGTCCTCCTTCGGGATGTCGGCGATGGTTTTTACGCTGGGGCAGTAGCGGTGCACCATCTGCAGGCTCTTGCGGATGGCCGACAGCATACCCAGGGCCAGCACGTCCACCTTCAGCAGACCCAGGGCCTCGATATCCTCCTTGTCCCACTGGATTACGGTGCGATCCTCCATGCTGGCGTTTTCCACCGGCACCAGGGTGGAGATGGGGCTACGGGTAATAACGAAGCCGCCCACGTGCTGGGACAGGTGCCGCGGGAAGCCCAGGATCTGCTGCACCAGGTCGTAAAACAACTCCGCCTGGCGGCTGTGGCTGGCCACCCCCTGTTCTTCGAAGCGTTTGGCCAGGTCGCCGGTGCGGTCCCACCAGGCCATGGACTTGGCCAGGTCGTCGATAAATACCGGGTCCAGGCCCAGGGCCTTGCCCACGTCGCGCACCGCGCTGCGGGAGCGGTAGGTGACCAGGGTGGCGGCCAGCGCCGCCCGCTTGCGGGTGTACTTGCGGTAGATGTACTGGATGACTTCCTCGCGGCGTTCGTGCTCGAAATCCACGTCGATATCCGGTGGCTCGTCCCGCTCCCGGGAGATGAAGCGCTCGAACAGCAGCGATACCTGATCCGGCGACACCTCGGTGATGTGCAGGCAGTAGCACACCACCGAGTTGGCCGCCGAGCCGCGGCCCTGGCAGAGAATGTTGCGGGAGCGGGCGAACTGCACCAGGTCGTGCACGGTGAGGAAGTAGTACTCGTAGTTGAGCTCTTCGATCAGTGCCAGCTCCGCCTCGATGCGCTCCAGTATTTCCGGGCCGGGCCCGCCGGGCCAGCGCGCCTGGCAGCCGTCGGTGACCAGTTTGCGCAGCCAGCTATCCGGGTCGTAACCCTCGGGTACCACCTCCTCGGGGTATTCGTAGCGCAGCTCGTCGAGGCTGAAGCGACAGCGTTCCGCCAACGCCAGGGTGCGGCCCAGCAGTGCCTGGGGGTAAAGCTGCTTAAGCTGCTCCAGGCTTCTCAAATGTTGTTGGCTGTTACCCAGACGCTTGCGTCCCAGTTGCTGGATGCTGGTGTTGAAGCGGATGGCGGTGAGTACATCGTGCAGGGGTTTGCGGCGCGGGTGGTGCATCTGCACATCGCCGCAGGCCAGCATGGGAATATCCAGGGACCGCGCCAGGGCCAGCAGCTTCAGGTAGCGCTGGCGGTCGCCGGCCCGGCGCAGGTGGTGCACGCCCAGCCATAGTCGATCCTTGCACAGGCGTCGAAGCTGGGCGCCGTAGGCGCGGCTGCTGTCACTGTCATCGGTGGGCAGCCAG
>JANQGK010000131.1 GCA_028277365.1 Halieaceae bacterium
CTCCGCCGACCACACCGAGTCATAGCCCAGCTTCTCGGCTTCCACGGCCATCTCGACAAAGTTGGGCTGCGGGCCCTTGCTCCAGTAGCCCTGGGCCAGGCCCAGCTTCAAATCACCCACCTGCTTGCTCCTCTCCTGGTAGGAAGAATGAAGCGGCCGCCCGCAGGCGGCCGCCGGTTTGCGCGGTAACGATCAGATCTTGGTCTGCATCTTAATGGTGCTGTCGGTCTTGCTGCCGTAGGGTGGGCGCATGCCGCCCAGGCCCGCCACGTCCAGCTTGCTCTGCTTGTAGATGGACTTGGCGTGGCTGAAGGTCTTGAAGCCGTCATAGCCGTGGTAGGAGCCCATACCCGCGGGGCCGACCCCGCCGAAGGGCAGGTCTTCCTGCATGATGTGCATGATCACGTCGTTGAGGCAGACACCGCCGGAGGTGGTGCGGTCCAGCACCGCACGCTCCTCGCCGGCGTCCTCGCCGAAGTAGTACAGCGCCAGCGGGCGCGGCTTTGCGTTGACGTAGTCGATGGTCTCGCCGAAGTCCTTGTAGGTTTTGATCGGCAGCAGCGGACCGAAGATCTCCTCCTCCAGCACCCGCATGTCTTCGGTGGGGTTCTTGATGATGGTGGGCGGAATCTTATGGGTACCCTGCTGGTTGGCGAAATCTTCGTTGCCCGGGTTGCAGGGAATGACCTCGGCGCCTTTGGTCCTGGCGTCTTCGATGTTGTCGGTGAGGCGCTGGTAGTGGCGGTCGTTCACCACCGAGGTGTACTGCTCGTTGGCCAGCAGGGTGGGGTACATCTCGGCGACAATGGCCTGCACTTCCGCGATGACCTCGTCCAGCTTTTCTTCCGGCACCATCAGGTAGTCCGGCGCCAGGCAGATCTGGCCGGCATTCATAGTCTTGCCGAGCATGATGCGGTTGACCGCCTTTTTGATGTCCGCACTGCGGGAAATCAGTACCGGGCTCTTGCCGCCGAGCTCCAGGGTCACCGGCACCAGGTTTTTGGCGGCTGCCGCCATGATGTGGCGGGCAATGCTGGTGGCGCCGGTAAACAGCATGTGGTCGAAGGGCAGGGCAGAGAACGCCGCACCCACTTCCGGGCCGCCGGTGAAGATGGCCACTTCCTTCTCGTCCCAGGCTTCCTTGACCACCTCGGCGATAGCCTCAGAGGTGTGGGGAGTAAATTCCGAGGGCTTGATCATGGCGCGGTTACCGGCGGCGAGAATGTCGGCCAGCGGTGCGAAGGTCAGGTTGACCGGGAAGTTCCAGGGGCTGATCACGCCCACCACGCCCAGGGGCTGGTACTCGATGCGCGAGCGGCCGCCCAGCAGGCCCATGGGGAAGGTGGATTTGCGCTTCTCCGGCTTCATCCACTTGCGCACGTGCTTCATGGCGCTCTTGAAGGGCTGGATGCTGGCTGCCACGTCGGTGAGCATGGAAAGCTCCTTGGGGCGGCAGCTGAAATCGGCATTGAGTGCTTCTACCAGCTTGTCCTGGTGCTTGTGGACGGCTTCCATACCGCGGCGCATGCGGTCGATGCGGGTTTCCGCGCTGACGAAACCCTCGGCGATGTAGTCATCGCGCTGCGCTTTGAGCGCCTGCAGCATGGCTTCGGAAATGGGATCGTTGTCGACGTTGAGTTCCTGGGGCGCGTTCATAGTGACCTCGCAATATTGTTATGAGCCCGGCTGCCAGGGCCGCGGCCGGTAGTCAGAGGGAACCCTCGATTATAGCGGCGCTGGCGCCACTGTTAACCGCCAAGCTTAGTCGATTGCGGCCAGCAAAGAAAACCGGATGACCTGCTTTTTTGTGGATCGCCCCTGCTTTTAGCCCCAGTTATAAAAAGAAGCTATTTAATAGCCAAAGTGACATATGCCCCGGGAATAATACCGTCACTGCCATTTTCCGACCGCGGTCACAGGGGCATAGCGCCCCGCACTGCTAGAGTGGCAGGCCTGATGAACTGGGGGATGAAACCATGAACAAGCAATTCCTGATAGCCCTGCTGCCGGCCTGTATCGGCCTGTCTGGTGCCGCGCAGGCAGATGTGCTGGGCTGGCGTGTGGGCGCCAACCTGTGGCAGCAGCAATACGAGGGGGATGTGCGCTCCGGGGGTGGCAGTATCGACCTGGAAGACGACCTCAGCTATGACGATGAAACGGGGTTCAGCTATTACCTGCAGTTTGAACACCCCGTCCCGCTGTTGCCCAATGTGATGGTCCAGTACACCGACCTGGAGGTCGACGCGTCGGGGTTCATCGACGGCGTCGAGTTCGACGGCGTGGTCTACCAGGGTGACGTGACCTCGCGCCTGGACCTGACTCACACCGACTTCACCCTGTACTACGAGTTGCTCGATAACTGGGTGAATCTGGACGCGGGCCTCACCGGCCGCTGGTTTGATGAGGGTATTACTATTACCAGCGTCAATCCCCTTGCGGAGGGCAGCATCGATATCGACCACGTGGTGCCAATGTTTTACGGCCACGCGCGCTTCGACCTCCCGTTCTCCGGGCTCTCGCTGGGGGTCGAGGGCAATTACATCAGCTACGACGACAACACCCTGTACGACACCAAGCTGAACCTCGGTTACACCTTTGCTTTCGGCCTCGGCGTCGAGGCCGGCTACCGCGTCATGGACTTCGAATACGATGATGACGATGAGTTTGCCGACGTCACCATCGACGGGGTGTACGGCGGACTCTACTGGGATTTCTAGTCTTCCCCACCAAGGCGCTGAAGTAACGGAGACTGAGCCCGCTTGGGGTCAGTCTCCTGATTTCGAGTCCGCCGCGATCAGTGGGCGGCTGCCTGGGTTTCGATCGCGCCGTTGGCGATGCGCTGCTCGTAGATCTGCTCCAGCTTGTACAGGTCTTGCTGTAGCTCGAAGAAGCCGTGCCAGTGGGCGTAATCGGCGGCACCCTTCATGGCCCCCTGGCGGGCGCGGCGGCCCTCGTGGTGCCACAGGTGGTAGAAGATGATCTGGAACTCGTCGGTCCAGGGATTCTCCTTCAGCAGGCCCTTGCCGCGCAGTTCCTCCAGCATGGCCTTGGCAGGGCGGTAGTAGGCCTCGTTGTACAGCTTCACCGCCTTGTCGCCTTGGGCGAAGTAGCCGTCCGTATGTAGCGAGGTGTGACAGGTGTTGCAGACCTGCTTCATCTTCTCGCGGCCCGCCGGGCCGTCGCCCAGCAGGGGGCTCAGCACGTCGTCAGAGCCGCGCACTTTCGATTCCTGTGCCCACAGGTTCCAGTACAGGCGCTCGCTGATGTTGTGGGTCAGCTTCAGCTTGCCGATGCCGCTCATATGGCAGGTGGCACAGGTGGGGCCGCGGTAATCTCCCGGCTGCCATTCCTCGGCGGGTGAGTCCCAGGTCCAGTCATTGCCGGTGGTATTGTACAGGTGACCGTGCTTGGAGTTGTTGAAGATTTCGATATTGGGGTGGTCCGGCCCCAGGTGGCAGGAGGCGCAGGCCGCCGGCCGGCGCGCCTCGGCAATATCAAAGCGGTGGCGGCTGTGGCAGGCGGTGCAGTTGCCGGTGGCGCCGTCCGGGTAGATGTTGCCCATGCCGTTGTTGGGCCAGGTTTCCGGGGTGGGTCGACCGTCGTCATCCAGCAGGATTTTCGTGCCGTGGCACTGCATGCAGCCGGTCTCTTTCGGTGCGTCCTGAAACTCCGGATGGCTGCGCCCCTCGTGTACATTGGTCAGCGCGTGCAGGTTGTCCTTGGGAATAATCTGGTGGTAGGAGCGGAAGTGGCCGGAGGCGTTGAACTGCTCCACCGGACCCTCGTGACAAACGGCGCAGGTGGCCGGTGATACCAGCACAGAAACGTACACGTCGCTGCCCTTGAGCGTGGCGTGCTGGGTGGCCGTGGGCGAGTCTTTGTCGACCTGGTGGCAGTCCATGCAGGAAATGCCTGCCGCCGCGTGCTTGCTCTGCTCCCAGTCGACCACCTGCCCTGGCGCAACCCTGCTGTGACAGGCCACACAGGCCTCTCCCGACAGTGCCGACGCCTGACTTGCCAACACCCACAGTATGCCGGCCCACCAACCCTTGCGCATGGTACCTCCCCCCGGTACTCGCCCCGGAATGCTCACGCCTTGAGCGCAATGTAGCGCTTTTCTTCCAGCATAGTTGATATTCAGCAAAGCACCGGGACGGACCCCCATAAGAGGGCCGCCCCTGTTTTCTGCTCACGCGGTGTCCGCTCCCATTTGCTACTCATTGGCAGCGGCAGGACTATTATGCTTAAGTGTGCCGTTTCCCAACGGAGAGTGCCCCCATGGCTGTTGATCTGAAAGGCCGTTCGTTCGTGAAGCTGCTGGATTTTGAGCCGGCGGAAATCCGCTACCTGCTCGACCTGTCGGAGGAACTCAAGGCAGAGAAATACGCGGGCAAGGAACAAGCCCAGCTCACCGGCAAGAACATCGCCCTGATCTTCGAGAAAACCTCTACCCGCACCCGTTGCGCTTTCGAGGTCGCGGCCTTCGACCAGGGCGCCAATGTCACCATGCTGGCGGGCGGCTCGCAGATGGGCCACAAGGAATCGGTGGCCGATACCGCACGGGTGCTGGGGCGCCTCTATGACGGCATCCAGTTCCGCGGCGCGCGCCAGGCCGACGTGGAAACCCTGGAAGAGTACGCCGGCGTGCCAGTGTGGAACGGGCTCACTGACGAGTTCCACCCCACCCAGGTGTTGGCCGACCTGCTCACCATGGAAGAGCACGGCGGCGGCCGCAGCCTCGAAAAACTGAAGTTTGCCTATCTGGGGGATGCCCGAAACAACATGGGGAACTCCCTCATGGTGGGTGCTGCGAAGATGGGCATGGAACTGCGTCTGGTCGGCCCCATGGATTTCTGGCCGGACGAGGCGCTGGTGGACGAGTGCCTGGCCCTGGCCGAGGATACGGGAGCCAGCATCCTCTTCACTGAGGATATCGACGAGGGTGTGAAGGGTGTCGACTTCGTGCACACCGATGTGTGGGTGTCCATGGGCGAAGAACCGTCGGCCTGGGCTGAGCGGGTGGAAATCATGAAGCCCTACCAGGTGAATCTCGATGTCATGGAGCGCACCGGCAACCCGGCAGCAAAGTTCATGCACTGCCTGCCCGCTTTCCACAACAGCCAGACGGTGGTCGGCAAGCAGATTGCGGAGCAGTTCGGCCTCGACGGGCTCGAGGTCAACGACGACGTGTTCGAGTCCGACTACAATATTGTCTGGGACCAGGCCGAGAACCGCATGCACACCATCAAGGCGGTAATGGTCGCTACCCTGGACTGATCAACAGGTAGCGTTTGCATTCTGGTCGAGCGGGGGTATCAGGAGCCGGTGGCTTCCTGCATCTGCTCCATGACCTGGTCGATGCTGAAGCTGGCCGGCTTCTGCCGCGGCGGGAATTCCTTGAACGTGCCGAGGAAGTCGGCCACGTAGGCCTGGGCCGGCACCAGGAAGAACGCCCGGTCGATCATCCAGTCGTAGTAGGTGTTGGAAGTGCGGTAGGCGCGCTCGTAGGGGTCCCGGCGCAGGTTGAAGATCAGCGGCACGCGCAGCGGCGTCCAGGGCTCGATCCAGGCGCGCAGGGTGGCGTACTCCTTCTGCTCCATGAACATGATCTTCCAGTCGTCATAGCGCAGGGCGGTCAGTTCGCCCGAGTCGCCAAAGTAGAAGACTTCCTTGCGGGGGCCTTCCTCGGTTTCCCCAGTCAGGTGGGGAAGGAAGTTGTAGCCGTCCAGGTGCACCTTGTAGCGCCGCCCGATCGAGCGCACGCCGCCCTGCATCAGGCGTTCCTTGATGTCCGGTGCCCCGACCGCCGCCAGATAGGTCGGCAGCCAGTCCATATGGTGCATGATTTCGTTGGACACGCTACCTGCCGCGATTTTCCCGGGCCAGCGCACCATGGAAGGCACGCGCCAGCCGCCTTCCCAGTTGGTGTTCTTCTCGCCAAAGAACGGGGTCTGGGCCGCGTCGGGCCAGGTGTTCATATGGGGGCCATTGTCCGTCGAATAGTGGACGATGGTGTTGTCCGCAATGCCGAGGCGGTCCAGCGTTTCCAGCAGTTCGCCCACGTGCATGTCGTGCTCGACCATGCCGTCGGCGTACTCATCCTGGCCGGAGATGCCGCGCAGGGAATCCTTCACGTGGGTGCGGAAGTGCATGCGGGTACCGTTCCACCATACGTAAAACGGTGTGCCGTCGGCGTGGGCTTTCTCGATGAACTTGATGGCGGCAGCCACGGTTTCATCGTCCACAGTTTCCATACGCCTCTTGGTGAGTGGGCCGGTGTCTTCGATGCGGCCGTCGGCGAAGGAGCGAATTACGCCGCGCGGGCCGAAACGCTGGCGGAATTCAGGGGTCTGCGGATAGTCCACGTTCTCCGGCTCTTCCTCGGCGTTGAGATGGTAGAGATTGCCTAGGAACTCGTCGAAGCCGTGGTTGGTGGGCAGGTGCTCGTCCTTGTCCCCGAGGTGGTTCTTGCCGAACTGGCCGGTCACATAGCCGTAGGCCTTCAGCAGCCCGGCGATGGTCGGGTCCTGCTCCTGCAGGCCCAGCTCGGCGCCGGGCAGGCCCACCTTTGACAGGCCGGTACGGTACACGCTCTGGCCGGTGATGTAGGAAGAGCGGCCAGCGGTGCAGGACTGTTCGCCGTAGTAGTCGGTAAACATCATGCCTTCTCTGGCGATGCGGTCGATGTTGGGTGTTTTGTAGCCCACCAGTCCGAAGGTGTAGGCGCTGATGTTGCTCTGGCCGACATCGTCGCCCCAGATGACCAGAATATTGGGCTTATCCTGGGCCTGGGCGGCCAGGCTGAGCAGTGTGACGAGGCAGGCCAGCAGGCCCTGGGATACGCATTTCATGACTTCTCACCTCGAAGTTTGTCCTGGTACGTGATGCCCCGGTAGGCAGCAGCTTGCAGGATTGCCACCTCTTTCAAGCATAGCCCCGCGGACTGCTGCCTGCATGAAGGAGCCGCGAACAGCCGTGGTTTGTAGCAGATCTGTTCATATGTCGAAGTGAATGTGACCCGGCCGCACAGGAGGGTGCCCGGCCCGGACTTTAGCTGGCTTTTCTGATTTCCCCGTAGGCATCCAGCGCCGCCTGGCGGGCGGCCTTGTGCTCGACAATGGGCTCCGGGTAGTCATCACCCAGTGTGATGCCGGCTTTGCGCAGCACGTCCTCCGGCGCCGCCGACGGTTCGTGCAGGTACTTGTCGGGGAGCGCCGCGATCTCCGGCACCCAGTGGCGCACGTACTCTCCCTGCTTGTCGAATTTTTCGCCCTGGGCAGTGGGGTTGAAGATGCGGAAGTAGGGCGCCGCGTCGGCGCCGCTGCCCGCGACCCACTGCCAGCTGCAGGCATTGCTGGCGAGGTCTGCGTCTACCAGCGTGTCCCAGAACCAGTCTTCGCCGGCCTGCCAGGGCAGCAGCAGATGCTTGGTGAGAAAAGAGGCCACCACCATCCGCACGCGGTTGTGCATATAGCCGGTCTGCCAGAGTTGGCGCATGCCGGCATCGACAATCGGGTAGCCGGTCTGGCCCCGCTGCCAGGCCTGGAGGTGCGCTTTGTTGCCCAGCCAGGGGAAGTCGGAGAACTGGTCCTTGAAGGCGGCCTCCGGAATGCTCGGGAAGTGGTGCAACAGGTGGTAGGAAAACTCGCGCCAGCCCAGCTCAGACAGAAACTTGGCGATTTCGTCAGCAGAGCGCCGGCCGTCTTCCACGGCGTGCCAGATCTGGCGCGGGGAAATCTCGCCGAAGTGAATATGCGGTGACAGCCGGCTGGTGATATCCAGCGCCGGGTGGTTGCGGCCGTCGCTGTAGTTGTTGAGGCCGGTGTCGAGAAAAGCCTCCAGGCGCGCGGCGGCGCCGGCTTCTCCGGGCTGCCACAGATCTTCCCAGCCCTCGGCCCAGTTCGGTGCCGTGGGCAGTAAGTCCAGGCCGCTGAGGCTCTGGGCCGAGGCGGCGTTCGGACGCGGTGCAGGAATGTCGGCAAACACGCCGCTGTCAGGCGCAGGCCGCGGCTCATTGGGAGTGGCCTGGCGGCGGCAGGCCTTCCAGAAGGGCGTGAACACCTTGAAGGGGGCGCCGCTCTGGTTGGCGATCTGCTCCGGTTCGAACAGCAGGGCGCCGGGATAGCGTTTGAAGACTGTATCGCGCTCCTCGAAATGGTCGTGAACCTTACGCTCTGTCTCAGCCGCCCAGGGCTCGTAGGTGCGGCTGCAATAAATGCCGGCGGCGCCGGTTTTGTCGACCAACCAGTCGAGGATGGTCAGGGTGTCGCCACCGTAAATCAGCAATTCGCCCCCGTGCGCCTCGATGCTCTCAGCCAGTGCGGCCAGGCTGTGGTGCAGCCACCAGCGGCTGGCGCCGCCTGGCGCCCAGCGGCCGGCGGCCTCGTCATCGAGGACGTAAACGGGAACCAGCGGCTGCCCGGTTTTAACAGCGGCGTGCAGGCCCGGCACGTCAGTCAGGCGCAGGTCGTTGCGGAACCAATAGATCAGGGGTTGGGTAGTGTCAGTC
>JANQGK010000224.1 GCA_028277365.1 Halieaceae bacterium
TGGGGATCGCCGTCGCGGCTGTCCGGGTCGAAGTTGTAGGCGCCGATCTCAAAGCCCTCCGGCGATCCCCAGACCACCTAGCAGCGATCTAGCAGCAGGGTCTCCAGGTCATACACGTGCTGGTCATGGGCACCCAGCTCCCGCAGGGACTCCGCCAATGTTAGCAGGTACTCACGGTTGCTGCCGCTAGGCCCATGGCTGCCCGCTATATGGCTGGCAATGACCGGGAGGGAAGCCGGGCCCAGGAAGGCATGGTTTGCCGCATCGGCAACATATACCGTGGCTATCACCTCGCGACCGTCGGCGAGGTTCATCGGCGTGTCCAACCGCTGATAGCCGTTTTTTTCCCGGTGATCGAGGTGTTCGAACACCGATTCGCTGATCCAGTAGGCCACGCCGTCACAGCGCTGGCCGGCGGATTCCACCAGGGTCACCACCCGCCCCGGGGCTTCCGGCGTACCCCGGTGATCGTGGGATCCCTGCCAGAAACGCCGTTCCCAACCCAGGATATGGGCTGGCTGGCGGGCCAGGTAGGGAAAATCAACCTTGTAGATCAGCGAGCCGTAGCCGAATACCCAGTGGCGCATATCGATCCGAGAAGCAATGTGGGTGGCACTGTTAAAAACAATGTAAGGAACAATATGACGAAATAATGTGAACTGAAAAGTGAATTGAGCCGTTAAAAACCATGGAGCCAAGCAGTACAAGGAGTCCTAAGGTGGCAGCGGATCGAAGAAATGTGACCTGTTCCAGCCTGTTGAACTTTAGCTCGAGGGGTCTTTCTAATCCCCCGTGCAATGCTGCTACACTATGTAACCGCTCTCGAGGTGAGAATACCATTGACTAGACATCGCATCTCGACGCGTCTCTTAGCGCGTCTCACAGCGCCGGCCCTCGCCCTCTCCCTGGTACCCTTTGCCCGCGCTGTCACCGTCGCCCCCGACGACGTAATCGCCCCCTCCCAGAGCATGGCCAAAACCGCCATGGAACTGGTCGAGAAACTGGAGACCCGGCACTATTCCAAGCGCGAGTTCGACGATGCCCTGTCCTCCGAGCTGCTGGACAATTATCTCGACAGCCTCGATCCCACCCGCTCCTTCCTGTATGCCGACGATGTCGCCCGCTTCGAGTCAAAGCGTTACCAGCTGGACGACGAGTTCAGTAACGGCAACCTGAGTACCGGCTTCGACATTTTCAACCTGTACCAGAACCGCCTCGAGGCACGCCTCGAAAATCTGGTGGAGGAGTTGCCGGCGCTTATTGCCAGCATGGATTTCTCAGTACAGGAGAGCCTTTCCCTCGAGCCTGAAAAACAAGGCTGGCCGCTGGATGAAAAAGAAGCGGACGAACGCTGGCGCAAGTCGATCAAGAACTCTGTGCTGAGCCTCAAGATTGCCGGCAAGGAAGACGACGAAATTTCCCCGGTACTGCTCAAGCGCTATAGCAACCAGCTCAAGCGCATCGAGCAGTACAACGCCCAGGACGTCTTCCAGGTCTACGCCAACGCCCTGTCCGAGCTCTACGATCCCCACACCAACTATCTGTCACCCCGCACGTCCGAGAACTTCAACATCAACATGAGCCTGTCCCTGGAGGGTATCGGTGCGGTCTTACAGCTTGAGGACGAGTACACCAAGGTGGCGCGCATCGTCACGGCGGGCCCGGCAGACAAGCAGGGTGAGCTGCAGCCGTCGGACCGCATCCTGGCCGTGGCCCAGGGCGAAGACGGTACCTTCGAGGACGTACTGGGCTGGCGCCTGGACGAAGTGGTGCAGCTGATTCGCGGCCCCAAGGGAACGACTGTGCGACTGGAGGTGATTCCCGCCAAGGCCGCCACCCCCGACGAGCGCAAGATCATCACCATCGTGCGCAACAAGGTGAAACTGGAAGAGCAGAGTGCACAGAAGGAAATCATCGAGATTCCCCGCGGCGACGAAAACCTCCGCCTGGGCGTGATTGATATTCCGACCTTTTACATCGATTTCGAGGGCATGCGCCGCGGCGAGCCCGACTTCAAGAGCACCACCCGCGACGTCAAGCGGCTGCTGGACGAACTGATTGCCGAGGACGTGGACGGCGTAATCATCGACTTGCGCAACAACGGCGGCGGCTCCCTGCAGGAAGCCAACGATCTGACTGGGCTGTTCATCGAATACGGCCCCACCGTGCAGATTCGCCACTCCTCCCGGAAGGTATTCCGCGATGGCAAGCGTCTGCGCACGCCCTACTACGACGGCCCGCTGGCGGTGTTGATCAATCGCCTGAGTGCTTCCGCGTCGGAGATCTTTGCTGGCGCCATCCAGGATTACCAGCGCGGCATCGTGGTGGGCAGCCAGTCCTTCGGCAAAGGTACGGTGCAGACCTTGATCCCGCTGCCAGAAGGTCAGCTCAAGCTCACCGAATCAAAGTTCTACCGTATCAGCGGTGACAGCACCCAGCACCGTGGCGTCATTCCCGACGTGGCGTTCCCGGACCAGTATGACTCCGAGGAAATCGGTGAGAGCACGCTCAAGCATGCGCTGGATTGGGATCAGATCACCCCGGTGCGGCACCGCAAGTACCACGACATCCCCTCGCTGGTACCCTATCTCACCGACCTTTACGAGGACCGGGCCCGCAACAATCCCGACTTCGTGTACCTCGAAGACAGCCTGGCACTGGCGGAAGAAGCCCGCACCGCGGTGTCCCTGCCCCTGAACCAAGAGGCCCGCAAGGCCCTGCGCGAAGAGCGTAAGGCCAAGTCGCTGGCCATCGAGAATAAGCGCCGCATGGCCAAGGGCCTGGCGCCGCTGGACGATTTTCTCGACAGTGAGGACCAGCTGGCGGCTGCCGACGTCCCGGCCGAGGGCGACAGCGGCCAGTCGGGCAGCGGCCAGGAAGGTGTGGACGGCGCCTCGATCGGCAGCGATGCCGTCAGTGAATCCGACGAGTCCGAGGAAGAAGTGGACGTGCTGCTGGTGGAAGCCGGGAACATCCTGGTGGACGCGGTCGCCGCCCGCAGCGAGATGCTGGCCAGCAACCAGCGCTAGACCCCGTCATCCTCCGCTTTCCAGCCCACGGGGTGGCCGTCCGCCCCGGCGTTGGGAGGCCAACTGGTGGGCTTCTCGGCCTCACCAAACCACTCCAGACACGCCCGTAGCCCCACCACCTCACCGATAATCAGCAACGTCGGTGCGTGCACTTCCATGGCCTTGACCTGCGCCGGCAGGGAGGCCAGCGTCCCGGTCAGGGTACGCTGATTGCGGGTAGTGCCCTGCTCAACCAGCGCCGCCGGTGTGTCCCCGGAGCGGCCATGGGCGATCAGCTGTCCGCAGATAGTGTCCAGCCCCTGTAAGCCCATGTAGAACACCAGCGTCTCCTGGTTTGAGACAAACTCGCCCCAGGGCAGATCGACCCGATCACTTTTCAGGTTGCCGGTGATAAACCGCACCGACTGGGCGTGATCGCGATGGGTTAAGGGAATACCGGCGTAGGCAGCACAACCGCTGGCGGCGGTGATGCCCGGTATCACCTGGAAAGGTATGCCGTGACTCGCGAGCTGTTCGATTTCTTCCCCGCCGCGGCCGAAAATGAACGGGTCGCCGCCTTTCAGGCGCGCCACACACAGACCCTGCTTGGCCAGGTCCAGCAGCAGCTGGTTGATTTGGCCCTGGGGTACGGCGTGGCGGTCGCGGCGTTTGCCCACGTAGATGCGCTCGGCATCCCGCCGGGCCATATCGAGAATCTCCGGTGTCACCAGGCGGTCGTACAGCACCACATCCGCTTCCTGCAGCAGTCGCGCCGCCTTGAAGGTCAGCAGCTCCGGGTCACCGGGGCCGGCACCAATCAGGTAGACCTCACCCACCGGTTGCGCCTCAGTCGGGCGCTCGAGATATTGACGCACCAGCGCCTCGGCTTCCGCTTCGCGGCCGGCCAGTACCAGCTCACCGGCGGGGCCGTTCACCACCTGCTCCCAGAAGCGCCGCCGCTGGCCTTCTTCCGAGGCAACGGCTTTGACCTCGTCACGGAAACGGCCGGTAAATGCTGCCAGCCGGCCGTAGGCGGCGGGCACCAGGGCCTCGATCTTGCTGCGAATGAGCCGCGCCAGCACCGGGCTCCTGGCGGAGCTGCTGATGCCGATGACTAGCGGCGAACGGTCGACAATCGATGGGAACACGAAGCTGCACAGCTCCGGGCTGTCGACCACGTTTACCGGGATGTGGCGGTGGCCCGCGTCCTCGGCCACCTGACGGTTGACCGCATCGTCAGGCGTAGCCGCTACCACCAGCGTAACGCCTTCGAGGTCGGCACTGTCGTAGCGAGCCATGCGCCATTCACCCCCGGTGCGCTGCAGCATGGACTCCAGTTCGTGATCGATGTCCGGAGACACGCAGGCCAGGATGGCACCCGCCCGGGTGAGCAGCCGCGCCTTGCGCACCGCCACCTTGCCACCGCCCACCAACAGCACGCGGGTGGCCCGGAGTTGGAAAAACAGCGGCAGGAATTCCACAGCTTAGGGCTCCAGCACGGCCTTGCCACCCAGGTAGGGCTGCAGCGCCGCGGGTATCGCCACGCTGCCGTCCTCGCGTTGGCCGTTTTCCAGCACCGCCACCAGGGTGCGGCCCACCGCCAGACCGGAACCGTTGAGGGTATGCAACAGCTCGGGCTTGCCGGTCTCCGGGTTGCGCCAGCGTGCCTGCATGCGGCGGGCCTGGAAGTCGCCCATGTTGCTGCAGGAAGAGATCTCCCGGTAGGTGTCCTGGGCCGGCAGCCAGACCTCCAGGTCGTAGGTCAACCGTGCGGAGAAGCTCAGGTCGCCACCGCAGAGGACGACCTTGCGGTAGGGCAGCTCCAGCGCCTGAAGCACCGCCTCGGCATGGCCGGTGAGGGATTCCAGCGCCGCGTCGGAATCCGCCGGGCGCACCAGGTGTACCAGCTCCACCTTCTCGAACTGGTGCTGGCGAATCATGCCGCGGGTGTCTTTGCCGTGGCTGCCCGCTTCACTGCGGAAACAGGGTGTGTGGGCAACAAAGCGCAGCCCCTCCCCCAGCTCCTCCGCTTCCAGGATACGGTCGCGAGCGATATTGGTTACCGGGACCTCAGCGGTGGGAATCAGGTAGTAATCCGGGTCGTGGTATAGCTTGAACAGGTCTTCGCCAAACTTGGGCAGCTGGCCGGTACCGCGCAGCGAGACAGCGTTGACGATGTAGGGCACATTCAGTTCCTGGTAGCGGTGTTGCTCCAGGTGCATATCCAACATGAAGTTCACCAGCGCCCGGTGCAGACGCGCCAGGTCGCCGCGCAGCACCACGAAGCGCGCACCGGTCAGCTTGCTGGCGGTGTCGAAGTCCAGATCTCCCAGGCCCTCGCCGAGATCAACGTGATCCTTGGGGGCAAAGCCGAAGCTGGGGATGTCGCCCCAGCGCAGTACCCCGGTGTTATCGGATTCGTCCACACCCGGGGGTACCTGCGCCGACGGCAGATTGGGCACGCCCATCAGCAGCTCATCCAGCTCCCCAGACACCAGGCGCGCCTCTTCCGTGGCGGCGTCGATCTCGGCGGCGATCTTCTCAAGCGTCGCGTTGACGGTCTGCTTGGCCTCGTCCACCGGCACGCCCGACTGCACCAGCTCGCCGATCTTCTTCGACGCCGACTTGCGCTCAGCAAGCAGGTCCTGGCTGCGCACATCTGCCGTCTTGCGGCGGGCGTCCAGCTCCATGAAGCGGGCGACATCGAAGTCGAAACCCCGTCGTTTGAGTTGTTCGGCGACCCCGGCGGGGTCCTGCCTGATCTGTTTCAGATCCAGCATGGGTCAATCAGTCTCCTGTTAAATAGCACGCACCAGCGTCATGCCACACCACACCGCCAGCAGACAGGCGGCGACGCTTACGCCCACGTAGGTCAGAGCCACCAGACCACGGCCCGACTCGAACAATGCCAGCGCCTCCAGTGAAAACGTGGAGAACGTGGTGAAGGCCCCGAGAAAGCCGATCATGGCGATATGGCGCCAGTCCGGGTGCAGCATGCCGCGCTCGACAATCAACACGTAGGCAATGCCGATGGCAAGGGAGCCCAGCGCGTTCACTGCCAGTGTGGCCCACGGGAACCTGACCGGCTCATCACCGTGCACCAGCACGAACAGACCGTAGCGTGCCAGGGCACCGCCGGCGCCGCCGAGGGCGATGAAGATCAGGTTGGACATGGGACGGGTGCGTTAGTCGTAGCGGCGTATTGTACTGCGTTTGTCCAGGTCCCGCAGGTACGCGAGCTTCTCGGCGATCTTCTGCTCCAGGCCGCGGTCGCTGGGGAAGTAATACTGACGGTCCTTGAGGGGCTCCGGAAAGTAGTTTTCACCGGCGGCAAAGGCCTCGGGCTCGTCGTGGGCGTAGCGGTAGTCGGCGCCGTGGCCTTCCTGCCTGGCCAGCGCCGTGGGCGCATTGCGAAGATGATGGGGCACTTCCTCGCTGCCGGTCTCGCTAACATCCTTGCCCGCCGCCTTGAAGGCACTGTAGACGGCGTTGCTTTTGGCCGCGCAGGCCATATATACCACCGCCTGGGCCACCGCCAGCTCCCCTTCCGGGCTGCCCAGCCGCTCCTGCACCTGCCACGCATCGAGGGCAATGCCAAGCGCCCGGGGATCGGCATTGCCGATATCCTCACTGGCCATGCGCACCACGCGCCGGGCGACGTACAGCGGGTCGCAACCCCCGTCGAGCATGCGCACCAGCCAGTACAGGGCAGCGTCCGGACTGCTGCCGCGCACTGCCTTGTGCAGGGCCGAAATCTGGTCGTAGAACAGGTCCCCACCCTTGTCGAAACGCCGCAGGGTGCCCTGCAGGACCTCGTCGATCACGGCGTCGGTAAGCCGGGGAGCACCACTATCATCCTGCTCCGCCAGGTCCAGGGCCAGCTCCAGCAAGTTGAGGGCCCGGCGGGCATCACCGTCTGCCGCCCGCGCCAGGGCGGCCAGGTGTTCGCTTGCGACGCTGTCTGCCTGCTCGCCCAGCCCGCGCTCCAGCACCTGCTGCAGCTCCTCGGGGGCCAGACTGCGCAGCTTGTAGACGCGTGAGCGCGACAGTAGCGCGTTGTTAAGCTCAAACGCCGGGTTCTCGGTGGTGGCGCCGATGAAGATCAGCGTGCCGTCCTCGACAAAGGGCAGGAAGGCATCCTGCTGGGACTTGTTGAAGCGGTGCACCTCATCGACGAACAGGATAGTGGCACGACCCTGCCCCCGGTGAATCTTCGCCTCATCGACGGCAGCACGAATATCCTTGACCCCGGCCAGCACCGCCGACAGGGTGAGGAAATGGGCATCGGCATAGTCGGCCACCATTCTTGCCAGGGTGGTCTTGCCAACACCCGGAGGGCCCCACAGCACCATGGAATGTAGCTGGCCCCGCTCAATGGCTTCACGCAGCGGCTTGCCCTCCGCCAGCAGATGCTGCTGCCCGATATAGTCTGTAAGCGTTCTCGGGCGTAGCCTGGAGGCGAGGGGCTGGTAAGCTTGCTCGTCCGCGGCAAACAGGTCAGGGTTCATCAACGTAGAGATCGACACCCTCGGGCGGCACGAAGTTAAAATCGTCTGGGCTCAGCCCGGGTTGAGCATCGACCTCAGCAAAGATAATGTTGGAAACACGACCCAATCGATCACGGAACGCCATGGTAACAGGCAGCCGGCCGTCAAACCTGAGCCTTACCCACTCGAATTCAGCGTCGGGGAACAGCGGCGTCAACAGCCACACGTGCTCATCTTCCCGCTCGATCGCGTAGTAGTCCTCGAGCAAACGGATATCGCCACTCAAAATCGCCATGGGGCTGTAGGGGCTGTCCGCGGCCATGGGCCGGCGGGTAACGGTTTCCAGTTCGACATCGTACAGCCAGAAGCTCTCTCCGACGGCCACCAGCAGCTGCTCTTCAGGCTCGACGATGTGCCAGCGCAGGTAGCTGGGGCGCAGGAACGCAAACTCTCCGCTGCTGCGCTCCAGCGTATCTCCAACGCCATTGACCAGCCCTTGCTGAAAGCGACCGCTCAGCTGCTCAAGGTCCGCCAATCGCGCGCGTAGACTCTCGGCATCACCGAGAGATGAGGCGCTGGCAACCAGGAAAAAGGCGCAGAAAAGGAATCGGTACATCAGTCTTCTACCGGTGGCGGCGCCAGCACTTCACGCTGGCCGTTGCTGCCCATCTCGCTGACCACACCGGAGGCCTCCATGGCCTCGATCAGGCGAGCGGCGCGGTTGTAGCCAATACGCAGCTTGCGCTGCACCGAGGAAATCGAGGCGCGGCGGGACTTGGTGACGTAATGCACCGCCTCGTCGTAAAGGGCGTCGCTCTCTTCATCCTCATCTTCACCGCCAGCGGGCTTCTCGCCGGGCATGACACCTGGGGAGCTGCCCTCCTCCAGCAAGCCGTCGATATAGGCCGGGTCACCGCGCCGCTTCCAGTCGGCCACCACCCGGTGCACCTCGTGGTCGTCGACAAAGGCGCCGTGCACCCGGATCGGAATAGCAGTGCCCGGCGGCAGGTAGAGCATGTCGCCGTGGCCCAGCAACTGCTCGGCGCCGCCCTGGTCGAGAATGGTGCGGGAATCCACCTTGGAAGACACCTGGAAGGCGATGCGGGTGGGCACATTGGCCTTGATCAGGCCGGTAATCACGTCCACCGAGGGCCGCTGGGTGGCGAGGATCAGGTGAATGCCCGCCGCCCTCGCCTTCTGGGCAATCCGGGCGATGAGCTGTTCCACCTTCTTGCCGACAATCATCATCATGTCGGCGAATTCGTCGATCACCACCACGATGGACGGCAGCGGCTGCAGATGCGGGCGCTCCTGCTCCTCAATGGGGGTTTCGAACGTGGGCTCCGGCGACCACATCGGGTCTTCCAGGGGCTCGCCGGCCTTGATGGCGTCCTGCACCTTGCGGTTGTAGCCGGCCAGGTTGCGCACGCCCAGCGCCGCCATCAGCTTGTAACGGCGCTCCATCTCACCGACACACCAGCGCAAGCCGTTGGCCGCATCCTTCATATCGGTAATGACCGGCGTCAGCAGATGCGGGATGCCTTCATACACCGAGAGTTCCAGCATCTTCGGGTCCACCAGGATCAGCCGCACCTGGTCGGGTGAGGCCTTGTACAGCAGGCTCAGCAGCATGGCGTTCACCCCCACCGACTTGCCGGCACCGGTGGTGCCCGCCACCAGCAGGTGGGGCATCTTGCCGAGGTCGGCCACCACCGGCTGCCCGGAGATATCGTGGCCCAGGGCCAGCGCCAGGTGGGAGCGGGCCTCTTCGAAGGCTTTAGCGGACAGTACATCCCGCAGGTTCACGATCATGCGATCTTCGTTGGGTATTTCGATACCCACCACGGACTTGCCGGCGATGACTTCCACCACCCGCACGCTGATCACCGCCAGCGAGCGAGCCAGGTCCTTCGCCAGGTTGGAGATGCGACTAACCTTGACGCCCGGGGCTGGCTG
The DNA here is from genome assembly GCA_028277365.1 of Halieaceae bacterium. Taxonomy (GTDB): domain Bacteria; phylum Pseudomonadota; class Gammaproteobacteria; order Pseudomonadales; family Halieaceae; genus JANQIO01. The sequence goes on from JANQGK010000224.1 coordinate 9,452, forward strand.
GATTTCAAAGCGGGTGATCACCGGCCCGGGGTAGACCGCCACGACTTCTGCCTGGATGCCAAAATCGGACAGCTTCAGCTCCAGCAGTTTGGACAGTGCCTCAAGGGCCTCCTTTGAATAGCCCCGGTTCGGATCTGCCGGGCGTTCATCCAGGAGTTCCAGGGGCGGCAGTTCGCCGGTGACAGGCGCATCGAAAAGGGGCTGCTGCTTCTCTTTTTCTGCCCGCTCGCTCTTCTCCACCACTTTTTTAGGCGGCTTGATCTTGGGCGGCTTGCGTTTCTTTTCCTTCTCGACGTGCTCGGTGATAACCGCTTTGCGCTCCTGCTGTGCACGCTGCTGCGCGCGTTGCTCGCGACGCTGTATCCAGGTGCGCACCGCCAGGTCCTTGAGGCGCTTGCCGCCGTGCAGGGTCCAGTAGCCGACGTCGTCCATCAGCTTGATCCAGCTCAGGTCGGTGAAAATGGTGACCCCGAACAGCAGCACGGCCAGCAGTATCAGGCGGCTGCCGGTGACGCTAAAGGCGTCCGTGAAGGACTGGCCCACGGCCTGGCCGAGAATACCGCCCAGCCCCTGAGGCAGGCTGGAACCGCCCAGGTCGTTCATAGCGAACAGCGCTGTGCCGGCAATCATCACCAGCACCAGGCCCAGAGTGCGAATGGCAAAGGTCACCCAGTCGAAGCCCAGGTCCTCATGGCGGTGCTGGAACAGGATCCAGGAGCGCCCGGCCAGCATCAGCGGGAATACAAAAGCGAGATAGCCGATCAGGGAGAAAAACACATCGGCCAGCCAGGCGCCGAAAGGTCCGCCGGCGTTGTTGACGAAATCACCGCTGCCGGTCGCTGACCAGCCCGGATCGTCAGGTGTATAGCTGAACAGGGCCAGCAGCAGGTACAGACAGGCCGCTGTAACACCAATAAAGGCCCCCTCACGCAGGCGCGGGCCCAGAAAGCGAGCTGCCGTGGAGGGCGCCGACTCGCTATGGCTAACTGTTGTACGACGTGCTGTACTGCTGGCGGTGCTGTTGCCCAAGGCTCACCCCGGTGTGGTCCAAAGGCGCTTCAAAGCGCTTATATAGGTGGTGATTATGCTTATATTTATATTTTATTTCAAAAGCTTAGCGCACATTCATGCTTTAATTTATCATATGCCGCTTTTACGACTTCCGACACAGGACCCAAGATGAGCGACACCCAACACCACCGCCTGATTATCCTCGGCTCCGGGCCCGCCGGCTATACCGCCGCGATCTACGCCGCCCGCGCCAACCTCAAGCCAGTGATCATCACCGGCATGCAACAGGGCGGCCAGCTCACCACCACCACGGACGTGGACAACTGGCCCGGCGACGTCGAGGGCCTACAGGGCCCGGACCTGATGCAGCGTATGCTGCAGCACGCCGAGCGTTTCGACACCCAGGTCATTTTTGACCATATCGAAGACGTCGACCTGAGCAGCAAGCCGCTGGTGCTCAAGGGGACCTCCTCCTATACCTGTGACGCCCTGATTATCGCCACCGGCGCCTCGGCCAAGTACCTGGGGCTGCCCTCTGAGGAGACCTTTCTCGGCAAGGGCGTGAGCGCCTGTGCCACCTGTGATGGATTCTTCTACCGCGGCCAGAAAGTGGCCGTGATCGGTGGCGGTAACACCGCCGCCGAGGAAGCCCTCTACCTGTCCAACATCGCCGAGGAAGTGGTGCTGGTGCATCGCCGCGATGCGATGCGGGCGGAGAAGATTCTCCAGGACCGCCTGTTCGAGCGCGAGGCCGAGGGCAAGATCCGCTTCCTGTGGAACCACACCCTCGAAGAAATCACCGGTGACGACAGCGGTGTGACCGGTATGCGTGTGAAATCCACTCTCGACGACACCGTCAGTGAGGTCGATGTGGCGGGTGTCTTCATTGCCATCGGCCACCACCCGAACACCGATATCTTCGCCGGCCAGCTCGATATGAAGGATGGCTACATCAGGATTCGCAGTGGTATCGAGGGCGACGCCACTGCCACCAGCGTGCCGGGTGTGTTCGCCGCCGGTGACGTGGGCGACCACGTCTATCGCCAGGCCGTGACCTCGGCGGGCTTCGGTTGCATGGCCGCGCTGGACGCCGAGCGCTACCTGGACAACTAGCACTAGCGCCGCCTGTGTGAGCGCCAATGTAGAGGCCAAACGAGGTAAAAAGCGGGTAAGCTGTAACACGTTATGGTCACTATCGAGCGCATCGAACACAACAGCCTGGAGTTCCCCGACACCCAGCAGGCGCTCACCTACCCTAATGGCCTGCTGGCGGTCGGGGGCGATCTCAGCACGCGGCGCCTGCTGAGCGCCTATCAGCGCGGTATTTTCCCGTGGTATGAGGACCCGCAGCCGATCCTGTGGTGGAGCCCGGACCCGCGATCGGTGCTGTTTCCCGCGGAGATCAATATCTCCCGCAGCCTGGCCAGGACAATGCGCCGGAATCGTTTCCGCATTACCACCGACCGCGCCTTTCACCGGGTGCTGACCGGCTGCGCAGCGCCCCGCGCCCGTGAGCGCGGCACCTGGATTACCAACAATATGGCCCGCGCCTACATGGAGCTGCACCGCTCCGGATTTGCCCACTCCATCGAGGTCTGGGACGAGCAGAACCAGCTCCAGGGCGGCCTGTACGGGGTGGCGCTGGGCAAGGTGTTCTTCGGCGAATCCATGTTCAGCCGGGTCAGTGACGCCTCCAAGGTCGCACTGGTGGCGCTGACGCGGGTGATGGCTGACCACGGCCTGGAATTGATCGACTGCCAGGTGGAAAGCGATCATCTCAATTCCATGGGGGCGCGTAACATTCCTAGAGTGGACTTTGAATACTACCTTCCCCACACTGAACATCCGCTCGAGAAACTGGACCCGTCCGGCGCCCACTGGGACCTGGACATACGCGTGAGAGAGCTGGCGTGACATCGTCATTGCGGGACCTGAAGGTCTACACAACCTATCCCCACAGCTGCAGCTATCTGCCGGAGCAGGAAGCCACCACGCTGTTTGTCGACCCCCGCACGCCCATGTCCAGCGCGCTCTACAGCCAGCTTTCGCTGCTGGGCTTCCGCCGCTCCGGCTCGCATCTGTACCGCCCCAATTGCAGCAACTGCTCAGCCTGCATTCCGGCCCGGGTACCGGTGGGCAGCTTCGAGCCCAAACGCAACCAGCGCCGGGCCTGGCGCCGCAACCGTGACATCGAGGTGCGGGAACTGGACGACATCAGCAGCGACGAGCCCTTTGAGCTATACCGCCGCTACATCGAGGAGCGCCACCACGACGGCGACATGTACCCGCCCTCGCGGGATCAGTACCAGTCATTCCTGAGCGCGGAATGGGGTGTTACCCGCTTTTACGGGATGTTTCTGGATGACCGCCTCGTCGGTGTGGCAGTGGCGGACGTGATCGACGACGGCCTGTCGGCGATCTACACCTTCTACGACCCCGACCTGCAGGACCGCAGTCTGGGCACCTTCGCTGTGCTGTGGCAGATCGAGGCCGCCCGCGAGATGGGCCTCGACTACGTCTACCTCGGCTACTGGATTAAGCAGTGCCAGAAGATGGCTTACAAAATCCAGTACCGCCCCCTCGAACTCTACGTCAACGGCAGTTGGGTAGAATTGCTGTAGAAGTTACTCGCCATTTAGGGCAAAATTCGCGCCTTATTTGTTCTGTGAGGATTGCCGCTGGATGGCAAAAGAAGACCAGATTGAAATGGATGGCGAAGTGATCGACACGCTTCCCAACACGACTTTTCGTGTACAGTTGGAGAACGGCCACATCGTGACCGCCCACATCTCCGGCAAGATGCGCAAGAACTACATCCGTATCCTGACCGGTGACAAGGTAAAGGTAGAGCTCACGCCCTACGACCTGACCAAAGGCCGCATCACCTACCGCGCCCGTTGATTCCTTTTGTTTGCGACCCATGGTCGCAAACCGCTCGGAGTTACCGCCTCAATCCACCCCCAGAGGCGCCAGACCACCCCTGAAGTATTTCACGCCATCTGTCCTACAACGGGCGTGGGTTAGTCTCGTGCCTCAAGGACGTGCGTGCGGCACCCAAGGGCTTTCCGGGACGCGCTAAAAGCATGCCGTCCATGGCTCGCTCGACTGCGGCCGTCCTGGCCGCAGACGGTCCCTGAAAGCCCTCGGGCACCACACGCACTCTGCAAGTGGTTTCTCAGGGCAAATCACTTCGGCACGATCAATCGGGAATATGGCAATGTTTAAGGGCGGGAGCTGGGTCTACCCTCTCCACGGACCGTCAACGGCCATGGATGGCCGTTGCCGAGCGAGCCATGGACGGCATGCTTTTAGCGTGTCCGTGGAGAGGGTAGACCCAGTTCACGCCCGCACTACGGAGCACACCTCAGAAACAAAAAAGGCGTCACAGGGACGCCTTTCCAGAGTAAGGGTAGATTAGGCTTCGGCGGGTTCCTTTTCTTCGACTTCGGCTTCCACGACCAGGCTGTCGGTGGCCTCGTCGTAGCTGACGTGGGCGGTGCCACCGTTGGATGAGAGGTCACCGAATAGCACCATTTCCGCCAGCGGCTTCTTGATGTTCTCCTGGATGACCCGCGCCATGGGCCTCGCACCCATGGTGACGTCGTAGCCGCGTTCCACCAACCAGCGGCGGGCGCGTTCGTCGACGTTCAGCAGCACCCGCTTCTCATCAAGCTGCAGCTGCAGCTCGGTAAGGAACTTGTCCACCACCGTCATGATGACATCCGGGTTGAGGGGCTCGAACTGGATGATGGCATCCAGGCGGTTGCGGAATTCCGGGGTGAACATGCGGTTGATCGCTTCCAGACCGTCGGTGGAGTGATCCTGCTCGATGAAACCGATAGTGCGGCGACTGATGTTCTCGGCGCCGGCATTGGTCGTCATGATCAGGATGACATTGCGGAAATCCGCGCGGCGGCCGTTGTTGTCGGTCAGCGACCCGTGATCCATGACCTGCAGCAGCAGGTTGAACACTTCCGGGTGGGCTTTTTCGATTTCGTCCAGCAGCACCACGGAGTGGGGGTTCTTGGTGACCGCATCGGTGAGCAGGCCGCCCTGGTCGAAACCGACATAGCCCGGGGGCGCACCGATGAGCCGCGACACCGTGTGGCGCTCCATGTACTCCGACATATCGAAACGCACCAGTTCCAGCCCCAGCACCCGGGCCAGCTGGCGGCTGACTTCGGTCTTGCCGACGCCGGTGGGACCGGCGAACAGGAAGGAGCCGATCGGCTTCTCCGCGGGCTTGAGGCCGGCGCGGGCCAGCTTGATGGCGGTCGACAGGCTGGTAATGGCCTGGTCCTGACCAAACACGGCCATCTGCAGATTGCTCTCGAGCTTCTGCAGGGCCTCCTTGTCGGACGCGCTGACCGATTTTGGCGGGATGCGGGCGATCTTGGCAATCACCGCTTCCACGTCGTGCACGCCGATGACCTTCTTGCGCTTCGACGGTGGCTGGAGCTGCTGAAAGGCGCCCGCCTCGTCGATCACATCAATGGCCTTATCGGGCAGGAACCGGTCGGTGATGTAGCGTTCGGCCAGCTCCGCGGCCGCTTTCAGGGCTTTGTTGGTGTAGCGCAGGCCGTGGTGGTCCTCAAAGCGGCTCTTAAGACCCTTGAGAATGTGGAAAGTGTCTTCGGCAGAGGGCTCCAGCACGTCGATTTTCTGGAAGCGGCGGCTCAGGGCGCGGTCCTTGTCGAAAATACCGCGGTACTCCTGGAAGGTGGTCGAGCCGATACAGCGCAGCTTGCCCGAGGCCAACATCGGCTTCAGCAGGTTGGAGGCGTCCATGACGCCACCGGAGGCTGCACCGGCACCAATGATAGTGTGAATCTCATCGATGAAGAGAATGGCACCCTCGCGCTTCTTGAGCTCTGCCAGCAGCGTCTTGAGCCGCTTCTCGAAGTCGCCGCGGTACTTGGTGCCCGCCAGCAGCGAACCCATATCCAGCGCGTAAACCACGCTGTCCTTGAGGACATCGGGTACGTCGCCATCGACAATCAACTTGGCCAGACCTTCGGCGATGGCGGTCTTGCCGACACCGGATTCGCCCACCAGTAGCGGATTGTTCTTGCGGCGGCGTGACAGGATCTGGGAGACCCGCTCCACTTCCTGCATGCGGCCGATCAACGGATCGATGCGGCCCTCCTTCGCCTCATCGTTGAGGTTGGTGGCAAACGCGTCGAGGGGATTGGCCTCACCCTCTTCCAGGGCCGCGTCTTCGTCGGACACGCGCTCGGGGCTGCTGTCGTCCTCGCCGGAAACCTTGGAAATACCGTGGGTGATGTAATTGACCACGTCCAGGCGGGCAATGTTCTGCATTTTCAGGAAGTAGACCGCCTGGCTCTCCTGCTCGCTGAAGATGGCAACCAGCACGTTGGCGCCGGTGACCTCGGCCTTGCCTGAGGACTGCACATGGAAGGCGGCGCGTTGGATTACCCGCTGGAAGCCCAGGGTCGGCTGAGTATCGCGGTCGTCCTCGTCTTCGGGAATCAGCGGCGTGGTGGCGTCGACAAACTCCGTGAGCTCGCCCCGCAGGTTGCCCAGATCGCCACCGCAGGCCTTGAGGACGCGAGCGGCATCCACATTGTCCAGCAGGGCCAGCAACAGGTGCTCCACCGTCATGTATTCATGACGCTTCGACTGGGCGCCCTTGAAAGCTTCGTTGAGTGTGGCTTCGAGCTCTTTGTTTAACATCGATGTTTACCTAGCCGTCAGAGGCTTCTACTTCACAGAGTAAGGGGTGCTGGTGATCCCGTGAGTACTGGTTCACCTGGTTCATCTTGGTTTCGGCGATATCCCGGGTGTAGATGCCGCAAACACCTTTGCCCTGGGTGTGCACCGTGAGCATGATCTGGGTCGCCTGTTCGCGGTTCATGCGGAAGAAAATCTCCAGCACCTCCACCACGAACTCCATAGGGGTGTAGTCGTCGTTGAGCAGTATGACTTTGTACAGGGGCGGCTTCTTGAGCTTCGGTTTCGCCTCCTGGACAGCCGTGTCCCCGTCCAGGGCGTCACCCTGGCGGTCATCGTCGCCGCTCATGCGCGTCAGCAGGTCTGGTTCGGAAACCATACGCGTACTCAGACTGAAACTGCGGTCATACATGGTATCCATGGGTTCAGTATACCCAAATCTCTTTGATTCATAGTGTGGGTGGCGGCGGCTTTTCACAAGCCCTTGACAGGAATTATGCAAATAGCGCATGGCCGCTCAGGGAATGTATACGGCTCAGACAAGAAAAAAGCCGACCTGTTCGGCCGGCTTTTTCGGATAGTGCGAGGACCGGGGTCAGGACCGGGGTCAGAGTCCTTTTTCATAGAAAAAGGACTCTGACCCCATTGTTGTTGCGAATGGAGTATCACGCTCGCGACGTGCGGGCCTGAGGCACGAATTACATGTGCTCGATGACAGCCTCACCGAAGCCCGAGCAGCTCACCAGCTTTGCCCCGTCCATCAGGCGCTCGAAGTCGTAGGTGACCGTCTTCGCCTGGATGGCGCCGTTCATGCCCTTGATAATCAGGTCCGCGGCCTCGTTCCAGCCCATGTGACGCAGCATCATCTCGGCGGAGAGGATCAGTGAGCCCGGGTTGACCTTGTCCTGACCCGCGTACTTGGGCGCCGTGCCGTGGGTGGCCTCGAACAGGGCAATATCGTCGCTCAGGTTGGCACCCGGTGCGATGCCGATACCGCCCACCTGGGCCGCCAGGGCGTCGGACAGGTAGTCCCCGTTCAGGTTCATGGTGGCGACCACGCTGTACTCCGCCGGGCGGGTGAGGATCTGCTGGAGCATGGCGTCGGCAATGACGTCCTTGATGACAATTTCGTTACCGGTGTTGGGGTTCTTGACCGCCACCCAGGGGCCGCCATCCAGCAGCTGACCGCCGAATTCTTCCATGGCCAGCTCGTAACCCCAGTCGCGGAAGGCACCTTCGGTGAACTTCATGATGTTGCCTTTATGCACCAGGGTCACGCTGGGCAGGTCCTGGTCGATGGCATACTGGATCGCCTTGCGCACCAGGCGCTTGGTGCCCTCTTCCGATACCGGCTTGATGCCGATGCCCACGCCGTCGGTGAAGCGCATTTTGGTGGCGCCCATTTCCTTGGTGATGAAATCCACCACCTTCTGGGCTTCCGGCGTGCCCGCCTGGTACTCGATACCGGCGTAGATGTCTTCTGAGTTCTCGCGGAAGATCACCATGTTGCACTTACCCGGCTCACGCACCGGTGAGGGCACTCCCTCGAACCAGCGCACCGGGCGCTGGCAGACGTAGAGGTCCATTTCCTGGCGCAGGGCCACGTTGAGTGAGCGGAAGCCGCCGCCCACCGGCGTGGTCAGCGGGCCCTTGATCGCCACCGAGTACTCGCGGATCGCGTCCAGAGTCTCTTCCGGGAACCAGTCGCCATCGTAAAGCTCGGCGGCCTTCTCGCCGGTGTAGATCTCCATCCAGGAGATTTCGCGCTCGCCGCCGTAGGCTTTTTCCACCGCGGCATTGACCACATTGAGCATAACCGGGCTGATATCCACCCCGATGCCATCACCTTCGATAAACGGAATGACGGGGTTGGCGGGCACATTGAGTGAATGATCGTCGTTGACGGTGATCTTCTCGCCCTGGGTGGGTACCTTGATATGCTTATAGGCCATTGAAATGCTCCGTTGAGTCTGTGCGGGTTGCAGGTAAAGAGTGCAAAAAGGGTGCAAAAAACGGCGCGAATTATAGCACCAGAAGCTTCCGCGGGTGCGAGTTTCCAGTATCGCCAAGCCCCCGCAAAAGGTATGGATTAGCCGTGTCAGATATCGTTCTTTTCAACAAGCCGTACCAGGTGCTGTCGCAGTTCAGCGACAGCGAGGGACGCGCCACGCTGGCCGACTATCTCGACCTGCCGGGCTTCCGTGCTGCCGGCCGGCTCGATTACGATTCCGAGGGTTTGCTACTGCTCACCGGCGACGGCCGGCTGCAGCAGCAGATTGCCAATCCCCGTGCCAAAACCTGGAAAACCTATCTGGCCCAGCTTGACGGCGAAATTGACGACGAGGCCCTGGCCACCCTGCGACGCGGGGTGGAACTCAATGACGGTAGGACGCGGCCGGCCAAAGCGGTCCGCATCGACGAGCCCGTGCTCTGGCCGCGCGATCCGCCGATCCGCCAGCGCAATCATGACCTCACCAGCTGGCTGGAACTGAAGATCACCGAGGGAAGCCTACCGCTGCGGTCATGCGGCGCACCTGGCGGTTGCGTCCCTCGGTGATC
>JANQGK010000243.1 GCA_028277365.1 Halieaceae bacterium
GATTGTTGAGGCGCTGGCGTGGCCGGTGGAGCACAAGTATGTGCACATGCGCCCGGAATGGGTGCTGGGTAAGCCGCGCTACCGGCCCTCGTTGGAGCATCTGGACCCCGAACGTTCCGATGCGTTGGCGGCGCCCTGGCCGGAGCTGATCATTACGGTAGGGCGGCGCCCCTCTATGGCGGCCCTGTGGGTCAGGCAGCAGTCGGGTAACCGCACCAAGATTGTGCTGGTGGGCAAACCTTCGGGCCACATGCTGGATTTTTCCCTGGTAGTCGCCAGTGCGGAGAACCAGATGCCACCGCTGCACAACTTCCAGGCGACGACCCTGCCGCTGATGCGCATCAAACCCGAAGACGTGGCGGCTGAGACGGCGGCCTGGCACACGCGCCTTGCCGCGTATCCCCGGCCCCTGATTGCCATGCTGATTGGCGGAGAAACCAACCCGTTTATCATGAACCGAAAGGTGGCTGAAGAACTGGTCGCCACCGCGCATTGGGTGGTGGAGGAACTCGGCGGTACCCCCTACGTTACCACCAGTCGGCGTACGACCCCCGAGGTGTTGGAGGTTCTGCGCCGCGATTTGCCGGAGCGGGCAGTGTATTTCGAGTGGTCGGCGGATGCATCGGATAATCCGTATCGGGCCCTGCTGGGATCCGCGGACGGATTCATCGTCACCGGCGACAGCGTGTCGATGATGGTCGAAGTTATCTATCTCGGTAAACCCCTGGCCATTTTCCCCTTGCCGGGTGGCTGGCTGGGGCGTGTAGACCAGCTGCGTCGATCACTGGCGCATTGGCTGTTCAATCCCCGGCTTGAGACCGTATTCGATAGCTGGCGGCACCGGCTGGCCCGGGGCGTTTACTACATCGACGTGTTTAAGGTGCTTAGTGCCACGCGGGACTTTCGCGCTTTTCATAGACTGCTGGTCGAGCGCGGTTACGCGGTCTGGGCGGGACAGGCTTTTAAGACGCGGTCGACTGAGCTGCCCGACGACGTGAGTGTAGTCGTAAAGCGGATCGAAGCTTTATTTCGGGAGCAAGAGGGTCCTGAGACTTAGCGTAATCCCAGCACGTTCTTCATGAAGTGGGTGCCAAAGCGGCTTATACGCTGGGCTGCAACCGCCAGCGGGCTCTGATCCAGGTAATTCAGCTGAATCATGCGGCGTTCGCCAACGAACCGGGTGTGTCCGTGCCAGGAGTGGTCTGTGCGGCGAAAGGCCAGGAGGGTGCCGCCCAGAGGCCTGACCTGCGCTGCGTAGTCCTCAATGTCGTCCTTTGAACGCAGCATGCGCAGCTGACCCTCCTCGTGTTCCCATGACTCGTTAAAATACAGCAACACGGTGATCACCTTGCTCTTGTGATCGGTGTGAATATTGCCATCGGTGCGCTCGCAGAACTTGCGCACGGTGACCGTGGTCGGCAGTGAAGCCAGGTCCATGTCGAAGCGTTCGCCCATGATCTCGGCAAACTCCCGGCCCTTGATTTCCTCCATGAGACGCCCGAAGGCGTCGCCGTAACGGAGGTTTTCCAGGGTGTGATTGGCCGCGGTATCGATCGCCGGGTAGTCGGCATTTACCTGCGCCAGCGACTCCGGGCTCAGGAAATCCCGGACTACCAGGAAGTCGAAGGGATCGGTCTGCAGTTCTGCCTCGCGCAGTTTGTCGAGCTTGATCAATGACATGCCTGCATTGTAAGTGGCGCTCCGAACGCCGGGCAAGCGAGGCCCACCCCGAAAGGCTGGTAATAGTGCGGCAAATCAAGAATTCGGGTATCATGCGCCGCCCTTTAATCCGGAGACCCGTGGACACATGGCCGACAAGGCTCGCGTCTTCCTTCGCCATCTCATCATGCTTCTGTGCTTTTGGCTTCCCAGGGAGCGCCGCAAGCAACTGGAGCGTTGGCTGCGCGGTCGCGAAGAATTCAAAAAGCTGGAGCGCGCTGACTGGGTATTGATGAGCTGGGGTAAGTCGGGTCGAACCTGGCTGCGTGTCATGCTCTCCCGGGCCTACCAGCTAAGGGGCAATCTCGCATCGACAGAACTCCTGGATTTCGACAACTTTCGCAGCCGCGACGCCTCACTGCCGGCAGTCTTTTTCACGCACAACAACTACCTGCGTAACTACACCGGCAACTGGGAGTCAAAAGCCCATTTCCGTGGGAAAAAAATAGTGCTGCTGGTGCGCGATCCGCGCGACGTCGCAGTCTCGCAGTTCTTCCAGTGGAAGTACCGGATGCGGCCCAATAAAAAGTTTATCAACGACTACCCGCCTCACGGCGCCGATATCGACGCCTGGGACTTCGTGCGGGACGTCGATGCCGGTGTCCCGCGGATCGTCGAGTACTTCAACGGCTGGGCGCAAGCGATACCGGAGCTTAAGGACGTGCTGGTGGTTCGCTACGAGGATATGCGAGCGGATCCCGCGGCGGTTCTCAGTCGGATCTTCGCGTTCACCGGCACCGACGTCAGCGCCGCGCAGGTGCGCGAGGCGGTCGAGTTCGCCGCTTACGACAATATGAAGAAGATGGAGCAGGACAGACATTTCAAGGGCAGCGGCGCCAGAGTGCGACCCGGCGATAGGGACAACCCCGAATCGTTCAAGGTGCGCAAGGCCAAGGTCGGCGGTTACCGCGACCACTTTACCGACCCGCAGTGCGCGCTGCTGGACGATATGGTCGCCGGGCTGGATCCGATATTCGGCTACTCGCGCGCTGAGGCTGAGCCGTCGTGATGCTGGCAATTCAGAATCTGCGCCATGCGCTGCGGATCGCGCGCAAAAAGCTCTCCCGGCGCTGGCTGCACTTTCGCATGCGCGGCCGCCCGGAAGCGGAGATACTAGCCGCGGAGCGCAGGCTGCGCGGAGTTGAGCAATACGACAAGCTGCGGAACGCGGATATTGTGGTGGTGTCTTTCGGCAAGAGCGGTCGCACCTGGCTGAGGATAATGATTTCACACCTGTTTCGGGTCATGTATGAGCTGCCGGAGAATGCCATTCTCAGCTTCGACAATTTCCACAACCTGGACCGGCGGGTGCCGAAAGTTTTTTTCACTCACGACAACTACATCAAGGACTTTACCGGCGATTTCGAGACCAAGCAGCCTTTCTACGACAAGCGTGTAGTGCTGCTGGCCCGGGATCCCCGCGACGTCGCGGTGAGCCAGTTCTTCCAGTGGAAATTTCGCCTCAAGCCCAGCAAGGTGGCGATCAACAATTACCCGCCGCGAGGTGCGGACATCAGCCTGTTCGATTTCGTTGTGGGCGACAATGGTGGCGGCATGCAGGAAGTGATCGACTATCTCAATTTGTGGGCCAGGGAAGCCGATAAGCTGGATAACTTTCACCTGCTTCGCTACGAGGATCTGCGGGTTGAGCCGCACCGGTACCTGCGCGAGTTGCTGGATTTCATGCAGGTCTCGGCCAGCGAGGAGCAGGTCAATGCGGCGGTGGATTATGCTTCCTATGAAAACATGAAGAAGATGGAGAGCAAGCAACAGTTCCGGTTGGCCGGAGGACGCATGATGCCCAGAGACAAGGACAATCCGGACAGCTACAAGGTGCGACGCGCGAAAGTAGGCGGCTACCGGGACTACTTCAGCGACCGGGAAGCCGATAGCATCGATCGGTGTCTCGCCGAAACCCTGGACGAGCTCTACGGTTATCGCTGAGCTCGCCCGCACCCTGGCTAGACAATAAGCTGCCCAGGCGCCGCCTGGCCGCGACACCTCAGGCGCTGCGGGCTGCGTTGCCTTCGTTGCTCAGGGTCGGCGGGTGCATCGACAAGGCGATTGCAACCGGCAGCCAGAGGAAGAGCCACACATAGTTGACTTTATCAATGATGCGGTCGCCGCCGAATATAAAGGCCACCGCTCCCCCGATCAGCAGACACAGGCCGAGCCGGGCCAGGCTCCGGTGCATGTTGCCCATGAGCCGCAGCGTGGTCACCAGCACGACGCCGAGAAATGCCATCAGCCCAACCACACCGCCTTGCATGAAGACCGAAAGATACATGTTGTGTGCGCCACGAAAGCTGTGCCCATCAACGACGACCCGTGGATCGACGAGCTGACTTGCACCGAGCCAGATATTCGCCTCCAGCGCCCTGGCCAAATTGGCTTTCCAAATACTCAAACGAAAACTCTCGCCGCGCGGCAGCAGCAATTCGTTGACAACTTCAATTTGCAGCAGTTGGTTGAGCAACAAGACTCCCAGAAGGCATGCGCTGCAAAACATCAGTGCAAAGTTCCTTGCCCGCTGCAGGGTTTGACTAAGTAGCAGAACCAGCACCGTGAAGATCACGGCGAGCCAGGCGGCGCGGGTATCCGTCAGGTACAGGGCCAACAGCAACAGGCCTAGCGCCACCGCCCCCAGGGCGCGGGTCTTGCCGCGTGACGCACACACCAGGAGCATGGCAAAGGGAAAGGCGGCGCAAAACGCCCTGCCTGCCTTGCCGGGGTTATTGAAGCGAAACAGCCCTGTCAATCGCTCGTCCGCCGGGGTATCTATAACGTAGGCAATGATACAAAGCAGCGCCGAGACCGCCGCGCTGGCCGCCACGGAAACGACCAGCCTGTTTTCAAACTGGGGAATGCGATCAAAGGCTGCCACCATGCAGGTCAGGAATACGAAGATATAGGTAATCCTTAGCCACAGCTGGACCAGGTTTTTGAGTCCGGCTTCCGGTGACCAGAAGGCACTGACGCCGAAGTAAGTCAGCAGGAACAAGGTCAACAGAAACAGCGGGTCGTATCGCAGCTTGACGATGTCAGGGTGGGCTGGCCTCTGGATCAAAAAAACTCCCGCCAGCCAGAGCCCTAAGAGGGCATCTACGCTCATCGGCATCAGAAACGCACTCATCAGCGTAAGCAGCAGCAGGCAGGCCGCTGTCTGCAGGCTGCGAGAGTCGGATTCAAGCGCGAAGATTTTGGTCAGCGTTGCGTCAATTTTCATTCAGTGTTTGCCAAGCTTGTTCGATTCCGGAAGCCTGGTGCTGGCGGTGTTGAACAGCCACTGATCAGACAGCGGCGCAGGAACGGAGAACGGATTCACCGTCGCCGAGCCTCACAAAACGTTCCACAACTGAGGCGGCATCATCGTCTCAAAACCCATGGCAATCCGCGAGCCTTGAGGAAGGGTGGTTCCAATCATTGAATCTAATGAAATCAGTCGGAATTATACGACTGCCCCGCTGCACGCTTTTCGAAGATACAGTTGTAGGCATAGCTGGCTGCGGGCCCGTGTTTTGCCAGGTGCTTGGCGCCGGGAGCCGAGAGGTGCTTGTCCACCAACCGGTAGTCAAAACCTGCCAGCAAGTCGATGATCGCCTGCTCCTGCTCCGGATCCGCCTCAACCTGAAGTGAGCGCAGCTGTGTCGTTGCCAGCAAGCCGTGCATGCCGTTGAGGATGTTCAGCTCGTTGCCGTCCACATCGATTTTTATCACGTCAGGTGGTTTGAGCCAGCCTGCGGCGATCATCCCGTCCACCGATTGCGTAGGCTTCTGTTCGGTGACTACGGCAGGAACTGCTTGCATGGCCGGGCTGGTGGCCAACTGTGAGCCGGAGCTGCCTGCCTTCAGGTCGTTGTAGCTGAAGTCGATCCAGCCAGCTGCTGTGTCCAGTGCGATGTTAAGGGGTGTAATGCGCTGCTGTAGCTGATTGCTGTGAATTGACCTGAGCAGCATAGCGAAGTTGCCGGCGTGAGGTTCAACTGCGTAGACCTTCCCGTGACTCGTTCTGGCGGCAGCGAAGACGGAGTAAATGCCGATATTGGCGCCAATATCCAATACCGTGTCGTCCGGGCGCAGGGTGCGGTGCAGCCACTCCACGGTACCCGGCTCCTTGCTGCCGATTTTTTTTACCCGTTTGCGCATGCGCCGGTTGTCGGCGGGAAAGGTGTAGCGAATGGCACTGTTGATCGGATCATCTACCGCGACAGTGGTGCCGGCCGTGCGCAGGTTAATCAGGAACGCCATGGGTTTTCCTCGCCAGTTGCTCCGAAGCTAGACGCCGTCGGCGGGTTTGCCCTTGAGCTTGCGCCGCAGGCGCCGCCAGGGGGAGGCATCATTAATCACTACGATAAACACTTTGCGCAGCTTGTCTTCCGGGCACTGTATCGCCCGCACGCCGTGCCAGGAATTGCCGCCCCGCATAAACAGCAGGCTGCAATTCTCCAGCGTTTTGGCGGGCTGGATATGGTCGAAGTCCTCGAACTCGGGGGCGCTCTCTCTGTCGAAACGGCCGCCGTCGTTGAGCACCAGGGTCTCGCCGCCCCATTCATCCCGCCAGTCTTGGGCAGTGTTCATATAAAAGATGTGGGAGCCCAGCTTGCGCTTTGAGTCGCAGTGGGGCGAAACCTCGCCACCGCTGGGGGCGTAGTGCCAGTGGAAATGCAGCCGCAGCCAGTGACAACCGGTCAAACGCCTGAGCCAGGCGAGATAGCGCTTGCTGCGTAATTCGTCAATCAACTGTTGCCAGGCTGCGGGCAATGCCAGTCCCTCGTGCCATTCCAACGTGTAGCGATTGTGGGGGCGTTGGCCGTGCTTGCGCGGCTGGTTGAAATAGTAGCTGAACAGTTCTAAGTCGGGGTGTTCGGCGGTGAGAGCGCGATAGCCATCTTCCCGCAGTGCCCCCTGGAAGTTGAGCCAGGGATAAGGCTCGGCGTTGCGAAAGTCGCTGGCCTGTATGCTGTCGAGCAGCGGCCAGTTGAGGAGGGATTCGGCTGTCACGGCGCGCTGTTATGCCAGGGGGTTAAATCGATGTAATCGTAGTCCTCTACACCCCGCCTGGCGTTCTCCACGTAGCGAATATTGAGGCCGGTGCGGCGGCCCTGGGTTTTGTTGGGAGCGCTACCGTGCAGCAGCCAGGAATGAAAAACGCAGAATTCACCGCGTTTCATCGTGAGTGGTACGGCAGCTTCCAGGTCCTCCTCGGTGATATCGCCGGATTCGATCAGACCCGCGTGGAAATTAAGCTGGTAGTTGCCGTACAGCTTGGTATGAGTGCCGGGTAGTACACACAGAGGTCCGGCTTCGGGGCCGACGTCGTCCAGCGCGAGCCACACCGTGTAGGTGGGCACCGGCTGGCCTTCGCTGTCGTAGCCGCCGTTGCGGTCCCCGACATCCTGGTGCCAGGGCACCACGGCGTGCTTGGGCTGGTTTTTCAAAGTCTCGCCGACCTTGGTGTGGATGCGGGTTTTAAAAATGGATAAGGCCTCACTGCCGATCAGTGCCGCCACCCGCTCTGTAATTGAGGGGTGGGTGCAGAGACGGAACATCTGCGGGTCCTTTAGGTGTACGTCCTTACGCTCTTTCTCCGGCACGAAGACGGATGCCAGTCCTTCTACATCAGCACGGAACGGGCCGGCGTAGCCGGCATCGCGAAATTGCCGCAGCTGCTCCTCAGTTACGTCGCTGCGGTAAGCTGGCGGGCTTGCCTTCGGTGCTCGCCGGCGGGCGTCACCGCTCAAGTTGTGCCAGTGCTCAGGGTGCTCCCAAAAGCCAAGCTCGCGACCGCCATAGTATTGCTCCAGGGCGCCGTCCATCAATTGTGCCGTGCGCACTGCGGCGGCCAGGTATTCCTCGCGGGGGCTCTCATCGGCGGCAAGCGCCTCACCGATCGAGGTAAACAGGGCGGCGTGGCTGTGTTCAGGCTTATCAAATGCAAAGCGCTGTCGGCGCAGTGGGCGAAACCTGTTACGCAGCTTTTTGCGGGCGCGATTCAGCGGTGAACCTTTCCAGGTGTTGGCCAGGGTCTGGTCTGTTTCCACGATGACTTCACCCGATTGTTTCATGGCCTGACAGCGAATGCGGCCGCGGTAACCCTCTATTACCAGCTCATCGGCCTTGTCGATGGCGGCGAAGTTCCAGCTGGCAAAGCCATGAGCGGGGCTGCCGTCGCTCGCGTGACAACGAAAACTGAGCTGGGTAAAACTCTCGGTGAGCTGCTGCGCCCGCAGGTTGAGCGCCTGGCCGCTCAGAAACTCCAAGGGCCCGCAAAACAGGTCGATCAAGTCGAGTACGTGCCCCGCCAGATCGTAGAAACTGCCGCCACCGGAGCGCGCTGGTTCCTGCCGCCAGCCGTCACTTTGGCCGCGCTCGCGGAATTCGTAGCGCACGGCAACGACCGGCCCGATCGCGCCGGAGGCTATCAACTGCTGGACCTTTTGAAACTTGGGTTGATAGCGGCGGTAGTAGGAGGCGAAGCCGGGCGTCTGGTGTTGACGACACAACTCGG
Organism: Halieaceae bacterium; assembly: GCA_028277365.1. Taxonomy (GTDB): domain Bacteria; phylum Pseudomonadota; class Gammaproteobacteria; order Pseudomonadales; family Halieaceae; genus JANQIO01. The sequence continues at coordinate 8,228 of JANQGK010000243.1, forward strand.
CAATGGCTGCCGTCTCCCGGGCGCAGCGCCCCGCGGGCTTCTCTATCAGCACACCTTTGCCGGCCTCGGTGGCGCGCCGAGCATATTCCAGGTGAAGATCTGGCGGCGTGGCAATGTAGACCATATTGACCTCGGGGTGGTCGATCACGGCCTGTGGATCAGTGGTGGTGTGAGGCACCTGAAAGCGCTCGGCAAAGTCCGCCAATAGCGCCTGGTCGCGGCGCATGGCGCTGACGATGCGTTGTTTGGGCGCCGCCTGGATACCGGTAGCCGCTTTGCGTGCCACTACGTCGCCGCAGCCTATTATTCCCCAGTTGATATGACTGGCATTCATGAGTTGGACTGTTGGTTTGGTCTTTGAAGGCAGCTAAATAAGCTGGTGTGCTCCTGCGCGGAGGTCTTGCGTGACTTACACGTTAACAACACGCGTATGCTTGCTGCCTGACAACATGGTACGGCGCCGGCGGCCACCGATGCAAGCGGGACGAGAGCCTGGATGCTTTGCGAGCGTCACGCCAAGTGTGCGATTATCCGGTGCCTGCAAATAGCTCAGTCCTGTTCGCGTGGGCGCAGGCTCCCCTAATGTCGTTTGCCGCTCAATGTCCACTGGTGGCGGTCGAGCATGTTTGCCTTTTGCGCAGCCGCCCGGTCAGGCGACGATCTGCACGACGGGACCTGGCGTAGGGGGCTTGTGGGCCCACGGGGGCTGGTAGTTTTCTGCCTGCAGACAGTGCCATCGATCAAGCAACTAGGAGAACGTCCGTGACTTCACAGTGGCCTGCGCCGGTTAAGTATCCGGTGCGCAAATTTTGGGGTCGTCGGCTGGCGCCCCTGTTGCGATTTCTTTCGCGTCATTTGGATCTGGTCCGCCTCAGTCAACAGGAGACGGAAGCCAAGTTTTTTCGCGCCTCCCCGCGAACTGTGGAGCAGATGCTGGACGGCCGGCGACTGCAGCTGTTCGATGTGGGTGCGCGCGGCGGCATAGAGGCCGGCTGGGCGCGCTACCGTGCGCTGGTTGACGCCACGCTGGTAGAGCCCGACCCGCAAGAGGCTGTCCGCCTGGAAGCTGAGGGCTATCACGTCATTCCCAAGCTGATCGGTGGCGAGGTGGGCACCGGCATATTGAATCTGTGTCAGAAAGGTGGTTCCAGCTCCACGCTGGAACCCGGTGGGCCGTTCCATGCCTACTATGCCGGCGATGCCATGGGGCGCTTCCAGGTAAAGGAGCGCATTGAGCTGCCGATGACCACGATAGAGCAAGTGGTGCAGGAGCGTGGCGCGCCGTTTGATTATTTGAAGCTCGACACCCAGGGTTCCGAGCTGCAGATTGTTCGCGCGCTGGGTGATGCGCTGCCTCTGATCATTAAAACCGAAATCAGTTTTGTGCCGATGTATCAGGAGTCGGCCACCGTATTTGATGTGGCGCAAATGCTATGGTCCAGGGGCTATGCGCTGTTTCACATGACTTATGTCAGCAAGAGTGCTCCGGCGCGGCAGCGTGGCGCCCACCCCTTTGGCGGAACCTTGCTGCCCCTGCACGGAGACGCATGGTTTTTTCCCGACTGGACTCGTCCCGAAGGGCGTGCGCTGATTGCCGATCGCGAACCCCAGTACCGTGCCCTGATGCACGTGTTCGCCCTCGATGATGTTGCAGACTATGCCCTGAATCAGCGTTAGCGACGATGCTGGAAGGGTGCGCTTTCGCCGTTACAGCGTTCAGCCGGTATGGGCTGTCGCGTCGCTTCAGGCGCCGACCAGATTGAAGGCGTCGGTACGCAGATGCCCTTTCTCGATTTCCTCCTGCAGCATGGCCTCGGTGATGACGCCAGCCTCGAGACATTCCCTCACCAGGTCGAAGAAAAACTTCTCCTGTGCGGGGTCAGGGTGCGCGGCATAGGTACCGGCGAACTTGTAGTCGCCGAACAGCGCCCTTCGCGCCCGCCGGAACCAGTGGCGCGGCGGGAACAGCTGGAACGTATCGGCGGGTCGGTAGTCGATCCTCAGGCCGGTCTTCCAGGGTTGGGTTTTGCGCTTGGTGTTGTGTAGCAGTTTCGTCTCTGCTGTGAGGTGATCGAAGTCGTTCCACTCATTTTCGAACAGCCCGATGGTGGCAGGGTCTTCAAGATTCAGGGACACCCAGTCCATGTAGTCGCGCTTGACGTCTGGCGCGAACATCTCTCCGAAGTCGTTTTCGAAACGCCAGTGGCGCAGCTTCGCGCAGTCCAACAGCATGACGCTGGATGCAAAGGCGCCCTTGCGCCCCTTGCGGCCGGACTTGGGGCGGCACATGATCGCTGCACCCTGCATGTCCCGGTTGAGCAACTCCCAGATGTCGCCTACCGCAAAGATATCGGGGTCCATCACCACCGCCCGGCCCTGGTAGTTCATCAACTGGGGTGGCGCAAATCTTAGCGGTGTGAAGGACTGCAGGTCGCTGTTGAGCCAGGCGCGCATGTCGCCGTCGCGGCGGTAGAGTTGACCCTCGCGATCCGACATGCAGGGGAAGTCTTTGACCTCGATAAAGCGGACATCAAACTCATCGGCGTGCGCGGAACGCTTTTGCAATGAAAATCGGCTAACCAATGCACCAAGCATTTGCTTGTGATTGGTGTGGATAAAAACTGTAGGTTTCAAACTCTTGGGTCCGGCAGGAAAGATATGGGATAGTCTACCGCCATGAGCGGAGACGAGCCAATTATCTGGTGCCTGCTGGGGCGCAAAGCCGGGGACAATACCCAGGTACTCGCGCTGGCTGATGAGCTGGGCTTGCCGTACACAAAGAAGCGCATTGTCGCTCGCCCCTGGGAATTGCTGACTCACCTCAGCCTGCGCGTGACGCTGGCCGGTATCGATCGCCGTCGCTCCAGTCCGCTTGCCGGGCCCTGGCCCGACCTGATCATCACGGCCGGCCGCCGCAACGAGCCTGTGGCCCGTTGGATTCGTAAACAGGCCGCCGGCAAAACGCGGATCGTTCAAATCGGGCGGCCCTGGGCGCCATTGGACTGCTACGACCTGATTGTTACCACCCCGCAGTATTTTTTGCCGGACTTGCCCAGTATCCGGCACAACGAACTCCCGCTGAATCGCCTGCTGCCGGTGCGGCTGACAGCGGCGGCTGACGGCTGGCGCCACCGCTTTCACGAGCTGCCGCGACCCTGGATCGCCGTGTTGATAGGCGGAGACAGCGGGCGCTTCGTTTTTACAAGGCGTAAAGGGGCCAGGCTCGGCCGCCTGTCTGACCGGCTCGCTAATGGCGCCGGAGGGTCGCTGCTGGTTACCAACAGCCCCAGGACGCCGGCCCATGTGTCGGCGGCCTTTCGCAACGCCCTGCAAGTGCCGTACTTCGATTACCAATGGTCGCCCGAAGGGGACAACCCCTACGTAGCCTATCTCGCGCTGGCCGACGCTTTCGTCGTCACTGGAGAGTCTATGTCGATGCTGGGCGAAGCAGCGTCAACCGGTAAGCCGCTGTTTGTGTTCGATAGCGGGGACGGTGACCGGCCCTGGTGGAGGCTGCGCCACAACTACCGGTATAAACCCCTGAGTCACCACCTCGCAATGGCGCTGGGGCCCCGGCGTATGCGTCGTGACATTGGTCGGATTCAGTCGACCCTGGTCGACAACCGCCGGGCGACCTGGCTGGGGGAAACCAGTTCCTTGGAGAACTGGCGACGCCCTGACGGTGAGCAGCAACCGGCTGCTGATGGTGCTTGCCTGAAGTCGGCCCGGCGGGAGTTGGAACTAAGCGCGCAGGCGGTCAGGCGGCTGCTGACACCGTGCTGAGGGGGTGCGCCGGCGCCGGCGGCAGATCCGGGGTGCGCTCGAGGACCTCGAGGGCGTCGTGGCGCACATGGTTTTGCGCCATTTCATTGCGAAGAAACTCTTCCGTGATCGTGCCCGCCTGCAGGCACTCCTTGAGTAGGCCGAAAAAGAAGTTTTCCTGGTTGCGATCGGGATGCTGCTTATAGTTCCCCAGAAAAGCATACTCACCGAACAGCTTGCGGCGAGCGCGCATGATCCAGGCGGCTGGCGGGAACAGGCGGAAGCGCTCGGCCGGGCGCCAGTCGGTCGGCAGGCCGGTCTTCCAAGGCTGCGTCTTGCGACGGGTGGTGTGCAGCATCTTGGTGTCTAGAGTGAACTTGTCAAAGTCGTTCCACTCCGATTCGAAGAAGCCGATGCTGTCGCGCGCTTCTTCTTTGAGGCATACCCAGGGCTGGTAGTCCTGGGTGAAGTTGAACATAGCTTCGAACTTGGTCTGGGCATCCCAGTGCGTCAGCTTGGCGCAATCGAGCAACATCACACTGCTGGCCATGCAGCGATCGACCAGGCCTTTGGGGCCTGAGCGCATGCGGCACATGATAGCTTTGCCGTGCATGTCGCGAGACAGCAACTCCCAGATGTCGGCGGCCGCGAAGATATCCGGATCGATGACCACTGCCCGGCCCTCGTAGCCCATCAGTTTGGGTGGCATGAACCGGGTGGGGGTGAAAGACTGCAGGTCGTCGTTCAACCAGATTCGCTTGACGCCGTCGCGCAGATACTCGCGGCCCTCGTGCTCTGCAAAAAACGGGTAGTCGCGACTGTCGATGATGCGAACGTCGAACTTGTCACTGTTTTGCGAGTAGCGGCGCAGGGCGTGTTCGGCGACGATGGCGCCGGTAATCTGCTTGTGGTTGGTCTGAATAAATACGCAGGCTTTCATCTGGTTGGAGCAGGTGCTGAAACGGTGGGCACTATAAAGCAAAGTGTCCGGCAATGCTATCGAGAGCCCTCAGCGCATGCGAGAGCCCTCAGCGCGTGCGAGAGCCCTCAGCGCATGGACGAACCCAGCATCCAGGTCTCGAATACCAGGCCGGCGTCGGACGCGGCGCGGAAACGCAGTGGTCGGTGGAAGCACGAACGCCGTTGAACGGCTTTACTTGAAAACGCCGCGGCGATACAGGCCCCAGAAAAACCCCCACATATGGATCAGCGGGTAGCGGCGCACGCGTGCGGGAATCTCGATGGCTTCTCCGGAGTGCCGCTCCAGCTTCCAGGCGATATAGTCCAGTCCCCCCTCAAAGGTAAACAGCGCTTTGACCAGTCGCAGGATGGAAAGCGCTTTTCCCTGCCAGCGCCGGACCAGCCAGGTGCCGCGGGACCGCGCCCGCTGTGAGGCAGTCGCCGGGAAGCGGTAACACCGCTGATCGCCCTGGTCGTACAATGCGAAGCCAAACGCGAGTGAGTCCGCGTGGTAGCGGGTCACTGCCTCGTAAAAAGTCCGGGCCGACTGAACCAGTTCCCGGGTGCGGCCGCTTCGCTCAGTACGCAACTCGGTGTCGTAGCTCAGGGTGAGCGCTTCTTCCCACAGTTGCTCCAGCGTCCCCTCGGGTGGGAGTACCGGCAGTGCGCGGAGCAGCAATGTGCGGACCGCTTCCAACAGACACTGCTCGATCTCGCTTCGGGTCTCCGCGTCCCGGGCGTAGGCGAGATAAGTGGGCTGAGCGAAGCGACCCCAGATATAGGACTGAAACCAAGCCCTGGAACAGCCGCGGCGGAAGTCGGCAATGGAGATCACGGTGACCTTGCAGCGCAGGGTTCGTCCGTCGTGGTCCTGCTCGGCATAAAAGACGTTGGGCGGCAGCAACCAGTTGGCGAGTGCCAGCGCAGAGTCTCCGTAACTATCGCGATAGCTGTCGCACAGCGCATACAGGTCCAACAAGCCATCGTAGATATCGCCGCTGCGCAGGCAGGAACCATACACCAGTACGCCGCAGATCGCGTTATTGTGGCGCTGCCGGAGCGATTGGATCATTCCGGCGAGGGCGGGGTGGTCACCCGGGTCGGGGCCGGCAACGTCCGGATAGCTGGTCACAGGCGCAGGAACTCCACAGTCGGGCTGGTCTCGACTTGCACCGGGCCGGCGGCCTCAATGATTTCGCCGTCGAGATTCAGCTTGCCCTCCAGCGACAGTCCTATTTGCGATGCATTCTGGCTCAAATAGCCCTGGCTGGGAACCGCGTTTCGGTTGGGCTTGCCGCGGGCGATGCTGTAGAAGGTGCGCGCGAAATGGCTACAACCCTGCTCCATCAGGGTCAATCGCAGCTCGCCGGGCTCCTTCCCCCAAAAGGGTCGCATGCCGAAAGCCAGGCGTTGCAGCGTACTGATGGCCAGTATCAGGGTGTCGTACTCACGCCAGTCACCGTCATTCAAGGCGACTTCTATGCGCTGGTGACGCTTGAACTGGGGATCGTTCCGCAGCACGCCCCAAATGGTGCGCGCGGTCCCCAGGGCGAGGCTGAAGTCGTCTCGCAGGCCGCGCGCGTGGATTTCCCGATGCGCGTACTCGGTGCCCTGGATGACGGCGCCGGCTCCCAGGAACATCCCATATCTGGGGACCGGTGTATCTGCGGTGGATACGCGCAACAAAGGGCGCTGTAGGCGCTGGGCTGTAGCGCTGTCCGGGTCTTCGCACCACCGGCAGAAACGCTTTATGGCATTTCGCAGCGGCCCGCGTGCGCCGACGTCCCCGGCGTTCATGTTGGCCGTGCCGCCGGGCAGAATCACGATGGCCGGCAGCTCCGGGAACAGCGCCTCTTCGAGCAGGCAACCCAGCACGGAAGAGGCTGTGCCATCCCCGCCGTTGATTGCGAGAGTGTCTATGTCTGCCGCGCGCAGTTCAGTCAGCGCGTTGGGAATCTGGTCCGCGGATTCGGTGGTCAAATGCAGAATGTTCTGGGACCGACCGATGTGCTCGGCGAGTGCCGCAAACTGATCGCGATTGTGACCGCTCCGGGGGTTGCTGATGAGGCCCACCCGGTGTTTGCCGGCGCTATTCACTCAGCGGGTTTCCTCAGCGTCGCAGCCTTGAGGTTTAACTCCGCGGTGCCGAGCCGCGGCACTGCGCCGCGCAGTTGCAGTGGCAGTCCGCTGTCGCGATCGAAAGCGATGGTGATTCGCCCGCTAAGTCCCAGCAGGTTGAAATCGGGCTTGTCGACCATCGGCTGGATCGCCTGCGCGGACACATGTACCAGTTGAACGGCGTGCTCTGCGTGGGTGGTAGCCTGCCCCTCAGCTTCATAGCGAGCCGGTATCACCGCATTGCCCCCATCCGACAGCTCTACCCGGTAGAAGTTTTGATCTGTCATGACGGTCATTGGCTGGTTGAAATCAGCCCTGCCTGGGGCCGCCAGGACAAGCAGGAGCAGCGGATCGCTGATGACGCCCGGCGCTTCCGGGTAGGCGATCTCGATGCTGCTGCTCAACGGCCATTTACCAGGCGGCAGTTGCTCGCGCCGGTCTGGAACCCGGCGCTCCCGCTGGACATGTGTAGGCAGGAAATCCCACTGTTTGTAGCGGCGGCCAGTGCCCTGGCTGTGGCGCTGCCGGGTCTGTAGCCTGCCCGACTCCAGTAAAAAACGCAGAGTGATCTCTTCCCGATTGTTGGAGATGCTGTTGACCGCGCTCAGACACCAACTATTCCCGGTGCCGGGATCGCAGGGGTTTATCGCAATCTCCGAGCGGGCCACCACCCATAAATGCTTTTGTTCGTAGTGAAGCGACTGCCAGCCCGGCATTGGAACAGCGGCGGGCGACGCCATCGCACCCTCGGCGAGCAGGGCCAGGCCGACGCCCAGCAACAGTCGGCACAGCAGCATCATGCCTTTACCACCGGAAAGTAGCGCACCGGGCCAGGATCGTCGCCAGGGAGGCATCCGGCCATGATTAGCGTCGCCGGCAGTGAGAGAAACGGCCACATCGCCTTTAGGTGAGTCATAAGGCGGTGGGCATCCATGGAGAGACAGGTCATACCCTATAGAGTAGTCCGAAGCGCGGACGTTCCCCGCACGCGAACTGTCGGCGAAGCTTGCCGGCGCCAGACAGGGCCAAAGATGGCCGCCGCCCATCCGGTACCGCAGGACGTGACGGTGACGCGCGGCCGCGGGCAGCCGGAAGCAGCCGGCGATGAACGCAGCGCAAAGAACCACCGTGCTCCGGTCTGGACGGAAGCCCTGAATTTGCCTGATTTCCATATAGATCAATGGCTTGCCGGTGACGAAGGGCGGCAAAAATACCACAAAATCTTGTGAATGGCCCGATCATCTTTTACCCTGCCCGCTCGTTGATCCTGCTTGGCGTGGGGACGTCACATACATGTTGTTGTCAAGCGACTGACCCAGTGACTGATCCGCGCGATTTCACAAAAGACAGAGCCGGCGGCTCCAAGGCGCCCCGGCGACTGGATGACAACCAGGTTCATCTCTGGCTGTACCAGGTAGAAACCGTCAGCGCCGAAGCCATTGCCCGTTCCAAGTCCTGGCTCAATCGGTTTGAGCGGGAGCGCTGTGACAGGCTGGCGGGGCTCGAGCGCCAGCGTGCGCTGTTGTCCCGCGGATTGCTTCGCTGGCTGTTGTTCGTCTATTTCGAGCGTGAGCCCGCGGCCTGGGAGTTCGAGACCGGTGAACACGGCAAGCCCGCGGTGGTGGATGCCCCCGCGACCTTCTGTTTCAACCTGAGTCACTCCGGGTCGTGGATAGCCTGCGCTATCGCCTGCGACGGCGACCTGGGTCTCGATGTTCAGCTTCGTGACCCCGCGCGCCGCTACGAGCGCCTGGCAAAGCGCTACTTTACCGACACCGAACGCGCTCGCCTGGCCCAGCTTTCGACGCCGGCGCGGGGACGGTACTTTTACGACCTTTGGTCGCTTAAAGAGGCGCTCACAAAGGCTCGGGGCGGGGCCCTGCCCACGGCGCTTGGCAAAGCGGGATTCTCGCTGGAGAACGAACGCATCGACCTGGTTGGCGATGATCCTGCTATTGGCGCGGACTTGTCTCTCCTGTCTCTGGCTGCGGATTACAGCCTGGCTCTGTGCCACCTGCCCGGGGTGTCCCGGCGGGCCGAGATCTTGGCTTTCGAGGGCGCGCCCGGTGAGCGGGGACGGCCCCTGGCCCTGGCCCTGGAGGCGGCGACGCGACCCCGGTCCAGTGTGCCGTAAGCTCGTGAAACATTAAGAAAATCCCTTGAAATGGCCGGGGGCGGTAGGTAGAATTCGCGCTCTCGAAAATGGAGGCCTCCCTGAGGCTGAGTAGAAAGCAAAATGAAAACGTACAGCGCAAAAGCAGAAGACGTGCAGCGCGACTGGTTTGTGGTCGATGCCTCGGAGAAAACTCTGGGCCGACTTGCCAGCGAAATCGCACACCGCCTGCGCGGCAAGCACAAGCCTGAATACACGCCGCATGTGGACACCGGTGACTATATCGTCGTGATCAACGCCGAGAAGATCAGGGTGACCGGTGCCAAGGCCACCGACAAGATGTACCACCACCATACCGGCTATCCAGGCGGTCTGAAGAGCATGTCTTTCGAGAAGCTGATCGACAAGGCGCCGGAGCGCGTGCTTCAGGGTGCCGTTAAGGGCATGCTGCCGCGCAATCCGCTGGGTCGCGCGATGTTCAAGAAGCTGAAAGTTTACGCAGGCTCCGAGCACCCGCACACGGCGCAGCAGCCCCAGCCCCTTAACATCTAAGGTTTATTTATGTCTGCAACCCAATACTACGGCACCGGCCGCCGCAAGACCTCCACGGCCCGCGTGTTTATCAAGAACGGCGAAGGCAACATCACCGTCAACAGTAAGCCGCTGGATCAGTACTTCGGCCGTGAAGTAGCGCGCATGATCGTGCGCCAGCCGCTGCAGCTCACCGAGACCGAAGGCAAGTTCGATATCAATGTAACGGTTGCCGGCGGCGGAAGCTTCGGCCAGGCCGGTGCCATCCGTCACGGTATCACCCGCGCACTTATGGAGTACGACGAGTCACTGCGTGGTACCCTGCGCGGCGCCGGTTTCGTTACCCGCGATGCGCGCGCGGTCGAGCGGAAGAAGGTTGGCCTGCGCAAGGCGCGGAAGCGTCCGCAGTTCTCCAAGCGTTAATTTTTGCCGGGTGGGCCGCAATGCCCGCCCCGGTTACAAAGCTACCGCGAAGTCGAATGCCCGGGCCGCACACGGTTTCCGGGCATTTCTTTGTCCGCAACTTGCCCAAGAAATCCTCGAAAATACCGGCACTTACGCGCTTTTCCTTGTCACGGCAGGGCAAAGTCATTACCATTTGCACCGGTTAAATTTTGTCCCCCCTCCTGTCTCCGGGTGATCCAGGTATGACGACGGATGAGCCTTGGCTGAAGCGGCCACGGGCGGGACCGCAAATACAGCCTTGAGCGGGCGTGTGAAAACGGCCTTAGAGCGGGCGCATAAAAACAGCCTAAAGCAGGGCTGTGAAAACGGCCTGGAACAGGCTTGTTAACAGGGAGAGCAGTAGATGAGCAGCGATACGGTTAACCCCGGCCGCCGGCGGTTCCTGACCGCGGCCACCAGCGCAGTGGGCGTTGCCGGCGTGGTTGGCGTGGCAGTGCCCTTTGTGGGTTCTTGGAATCCCAGTGCGAAGGCGGAAGCGGCAGGTGCGCCCGTCAAGTTCGACATCGGCAAGATCGAAGCGGGCCAGATGACGGTCGTAGAATGGCGCGGCAAACCGGTTTACGTGCTGCGTCGTACCGAAGCGCAGATCGCTGATCTCGAGCGTCTGGACGGCGAGCTGAAGGATCCCGAATCTGAGATTTCCGATCAGCCTGTATATGCAGCGGGTCGCGAACGCGCGATCCGGCCTGAGATCATGGTGTTTGTGGGCCTGTGCACGCACCTGGGCTGCGCGCCGAAGTTCCGCCCGGAAGTGGGCGCCGCCGACCTCGGCGGTGACAACTGGCTGGGAGGGTTCTTCTGCCCCTGTCACGGCTCCAAGTTTGACCTGGCTGGACGGGTATATTCCGGGGTGCCAGCCTCAACCAACCTGGTTGTTCCCCCGTATTCCTTTGAGGACGAACTCACACTGGTTATCGGTGTCGATGAGGAGGTTTCCTAAATGAATAATGCATTGGTAGGGCTGCGCGATTGGGTCGATGCCCGCCTTCCTATCATGCGTGCGTGGAACACGCACATGGGCGAATACTACGCGCCCAAGAACTTCAACTTCTTCTACTACTTCGGCGTTTTCTCCCTGGTGGTACTCGTCAACCAGCTGCTGACCGGCATCTGGCTGACCATGAACTATGTGCCCAGCGCGGATGATGCGTTTGCTTCGGTCGAATACATCATGCGCGATGTCGATTACGGCTGGATTCTGCGCTACATGCATTCCACCGGCGCCTCCGCGTTCTTCGTGGTGGTGTACCTGCACATGTTCCGCGCCCTGCTGTACGGGTCCTACAAAAAGCCCCGCGAGCTGATCTGGCTGTTCGGCATGCTGATTTTTGTGGTGTTGATGGCAGAGGCCTTCGTGGGCTACGTATTGCCCTGGGGCCAGATGTCTTACTGGGGCGCGCAGGTGATCATCTCGCTGTTTGGCGCGATCCCGGTGGTCGGTGAAGATATCGTGACCTGGATCCGCGGCGACTACCTGATTTCCGGCATTACCTTGAACCGTTTCTTCGCCCTGCACGTGGTGGCGCTGCCCATCGTCCTGCTGGCGTTGGTAGTGCTGCACATTCTCGCGCTGCATGAAGTGGGTTCCAACAACCCAGACGGTGTTGATATCAAGAAGCACAAGGATGAGAACGGCATTCCGCTGGACGGCGTGGCCTTCCACCCCTATTACTCCGTGCACGACCTGCAGGCCATCGGTGTGTTCCTGTTCGTATTCTGCGCAGTGATGTTCTTTGCTCCGGAAATGGGTGGGTACTTCCTGGAGTACGCGAACTTCGAGGAAGCCAACAACCTGAAGACGCCGGAGCATATCGCGCCGGTCTGGTATTTCACGCCGTTTTACTCGGTGCTGCGAGCGGTACCTGACAAGTTCTGGGGCTTTGTAGCCTTTGCGGCCTCCGTGGCCATACCGTTCCTGCTGCCCTGGCTGGACCGCAGCCCGGTTAAGTCCTGGCGGTATCGCGGTAACATCACGAAAGCGGCTCTGTTGCTGTTCGTTGTATCGTTCCTGATTCTGGGCGTACTGGGTGTTTGGGCGCCTACGCCGGCTCGGACACTGCTGGCGCAGATCTGCTCTATCATCTATTTTGCGTTCTTCCTGTTGATGCCAGTGTGGACCAGCATTGAAAAAACCAAGCCGGTGCCCGAACGTGTCACCATGAATGGCGGCATCGGTGCCTGGGGTTCGCTGGGCGTGCTGGTGCTGATTGCGGCGCTCACAGTGCTGCCGCTGAAGGCGGTGGCTGCTGGCGGCCCGGGCGTCGCGCTCGACCACATGGAGCCGGACCTGACCGACAAGGCGTCACTGCAGCACGGGGCCGGTCTCTACATGAGCTACTGCTCAGGCTGTCACTCATTGAAGTACTCGCGCTACACGCGAGTTGCGAGCGATCTGGATATTCCTAAGGACATCGCCGAGGAGTACCTGGTACTCGACCGGGATCACAAAGTCGGCGACCTTATGGAAAACGCCATGACTGAAGAGTTGGGCAAGCAGTGGTTCGGCGTGGTGCCGCCAGATCTTACCCTGATCGCCCGCTCCAAGAGCACGGACTACCTGTATACCTACCTGCGTACTTTCTACGTTGACCCCAGCCGTCCGCTGGGCGTCAACAACAAGGCGTTTCCTAACTCCGGCATGCCCCATGCGCTGATTGAGTTGCAGGGCCTGCAGGAATGCGCCGCGGGGCCGGTCAAGGCCGCCAACGGCGGTGTAAAGCGCGACCCGCTGACGAACCAGGATATCCTCGACGATCCCTGCGGCAGCTTTGCGCTGGTAGAAGAGGGCGCCATGAGCCCCGAAGAATTTGACGGAGCCGTCTACGATCTGGTCAACTTCCTCGCTTACGTCGGCGAGCCTGCTGCCATCGACCGCAAGCGCATCGGTGTCTATGTGCTGCTGTTTATCGGCATTTTCTTTGTGTTCGCCTGGCTGCTGAACCGCGAATACTGGAAAGACGTCCACTAAGCGACGTCTTCGGGGCGCCAAATGTGCGCCCCTGATTACTAATAAATCTATTCCTGGGGGAGTTTCATGGGTGTTGTCGCCAAGCGGTCTTCAATGACTTTCTTCTCGGACAGCGAGAGCCACTACAGTCACCGCGTCCGCATCGTTCTTGCAGAAAAGGGCGTCACCGTCGATGTCGTCGAAGTCGACGCGGGCCATCCACCGGAAGAGCTCGCGGAGCTGAACCCCTATAACTCCCTACCGACTCTGGTGGACCGCGACCTGGTGCTCTATGAGTCCAAGGTGATGATGGAGTACCTGGACGAGCGCTTCCCGCACCCGCCGCTATTGCCGGTGTACCCGGTGGCCCGGGCCGAGAGTCGCCTCTACATCCATCGCATCGAAAAAGACTGGTGCGCATTGGTGGACCAGATTCAGAACACCCGCTCTGACAACGTGGTTGAGAAGTGCACCAAGGAGCTGCGCGAGGGCCTGCTGGCTGTTGCGCCGATCTTCGGTGAGAAGCCTTTCTTCATGAGCGAGGAATTCACTCTGGTGGACTGCTGTCTGGCGCCGGTGCTGTGGCGCCTGCCGACCCTGGGCATCGAATTCCGCTCGACCAAGCAGAGCAAGCCGCTGCTGGCCTACATGGATCGGGTGTTCAACCGCGATGCCTTCCAGTCCAGCCTCTCCGAGCAGGAGCGGGAGATGCGCCTGTAGGGCGCGCGCCGGACTTCCTTTACCATGACCATGAGTTCCAGCAGACCGTACGTAATGCGGGCGCTGTACGAGTGGATTCTGGACAACGACTGCACACCCTACGTGCTGGTCAATGCGGAAGAAGCCGGGGTCGACGTACCCCAGCAGTACGTGAAAGACGGCCAGATCGTCCTCAACATCTCACCCAACGCCGTTGTCGACCTGGTGATCGATAATGATGCCATGCATTTCAATGGCCGTTTTGGCGGGGTGCCCATCGACGTATTCGTGCCGATGGCCTCGGTAGTCGGTATTTATGCCCGGGAGAACGGCCAGGGTATGGTCTTTGACCGTGACGACAACCCCTGGCCGGAGCCGCCCGAGGGGCCACCAGGCGGCGGAGGTCCTTCCGGTGACTCTTCCGGCGGCCCTTCTGGCGATAAAGGCGGCGACAGGAACGGCGGCGACAAGCGTCCCGCGCTGAAGGTCGTCAAGTAGCTGCAGAGCATTCGCCAGAGTGGCCGGCTGAACCTACGCGGCCCGACCTGGCCGGCCGCACCTACGCGGCCCGACCTAATCAATCCACTCGAAAATCTGCACCACTTTTTCCACCCCGCCGGTGGAGCGTGCCACGTTGACGATGCGCTCTGCCTCGGCGTGGGAAACCAGTCCCATTAGGTAGACCACTCCGTCTTCGGTCACCACCGTGACGCGATTGCCCTGGATTTCTTCTGACGCCAGTAGGGAAGACTTGACCTTGGTGGTCAGCCAGGTGTCGCTGGAGCGGGTCAGGGTCGACGTATTCCCGGAGATGACCAGCTCATTGTAGATGCGGCGTACGCCGCGGATGTCGCGAATCTGCTCGGACGCGCTGGCTTTCATTGTCGCCTCGGGTACCTGGCCGGTAATCAGCACAAAGCCGTTGAAGCTGGTGATACTGATATTGGCGTCCTCGTACTGCTCACCCAGGGCGCGGATGCGCCGAATGCTCTTGGTTTCGATAGACTCGTCTTCCACCCTGGCGCCCTTGGTGCGCTTACCCGGGTCCTCTTCCACCGGGCCGATGGCGGCGAAGAAACTGCCGCAGCCGCTGAGGGCGAGGGCGAATACCAGGGCCAGGGAGGGAAATGTGTACTTCATCAGCTGTAGTTACCAAACAGGGATTGATCAATTAGTTTGCAGAGGCAGTGAACAATCATGGTCTGCATTTCTATGATCCGCGGACCGCGGGAAGAGTTCACATGGATTTCGATGTCTTCCGGCAGCATCAGGCTGGATACGTCGGTGCAGTCGCCGCCGCTCAGCAGTACCACTAGCATGTCGCGCTCGTGGGCAGCACGGATCGCCTGGATCAGGCTGCCGTTGTTGTCGCTGGCAGCCACCGCCAGTAATACATCACCGGCCTGACCCACGGCCCGCACCTGGCGCGAGTAGACCTCGTTGTTGCTGACCGTGCCGATGGCCGTGAGTAGTGCGCCATCGCCGCTCAGGCTCAGCGCCGGCAGGGCCGGTCTCTCCTGCTCGTAGCGGTGCACCAGGCTGACGCTGAACAACTGCGCCACCGCGGCCCCGGGGCCGTTGCCGCAGCAGAGAATCTTGTGTTCGTCGAGCAGCGCGCCGGCGAAGGCCTCGACCGCGCGGTCAAGCGGTGCCACCAGCTCGTCGACAGATACCGACACCAGCTCCAGAACCTGCTGGAAGTCTTCGGCGATGACCTCGTATGTGCTCATGTTTCAGCTGCCAATGGCATTTTTGACCCATTGTATCTCATCTTTATGGGGTCGCTGGCAGGGGGCGCCTGCAAGTCCTGCGGCGCTGTCGAAGGTCACCACGTCGATGCGGCAGGGGGTGCGCTCCGCCAGCCGCTGGCGCTGCAGGTAATGCTGGGCCGCGGCCACCAGGCGGCGCTGCTTGGCGCGCGTCACCGAGGCGGCGGCGCTGGCGAAGCCGCGCGCGCTGCGGAACCGCACTTCCACGAACACCAGGGTTTCGCCATCCCGGCACACCAGGTCGATCTCGCCGAGTTTGCAGCGGTAGTTGCGGGTAATGATCTTCAGGCCGGCGTCACGCAGCAGGCGTGCGGCGCGATCCTCGAATGCCTTGCCCTTGTCCATGCGACCTCCCTGTCACTGGTGGATTTTTAGTTGGGCCTAACGGGTTTGCGGAATGCCGCCCTGGAACTGGGCCGGTACCAGCTCACGATGAACACGCCCGACAGAGTCCATGTTCAGCAGGCCGGTGCTGCCGCGCACCCGGGCGCTGGGGGAATCCCGCAGTTGGGCCAGGCGCCAGTTGAGCATGAATGCATCGGCGCCCAGGGCGTGCAGGTCGGCGCGTTCGTCCTCACGGCCGTCAGCCCCCAGGCTGTCCTGCAGGCCGCCCTCCGGAGCCAGCATCCAGGGCGTCTCCAGCAAGCGGATGCCGTTCAGATCGCGGTCCCGCTGTGGATTGCGGCGGCCGCTGAAAACCGCCGACGTGGAGTAGACCGGCAGGTCGCCGGCATAGTGAAACGCGATCAGCGGCTTGATGGAGCGGGCGTCCTGGGGGTTGTCACTCAGCAGGAATACGATGTCGACGTCCTGGCGCCGACGCGGCGTGAATTCGGTGGGCTCGCCCAGCAGCCGGCGCATGCGGGTCGCGCGACCCTCACTCTCGCTCAGGCTCAGTGCAGCCTTCAGGCTGCTCGAGTAGTCTGCCTGGCCGGTGTAGGTGGCGATGGCACGCAGCTCGCCCTCCCGCTCGCGCCAGGCCTGCCCCAGGGCGTCGCTCATGACATCGCCCCAATCCCCAGCGGGACGGATCAACAGGGCGGTCCGTGCACCGCTGTCGTAGCCCAGCCGGGCCAGCTGGCGCGCCTCGTCGATAGCGGCCAGGCCCAGTTGCACGGGCGGTTGGATGGCAGGCACCTCGTCCAGGTCGGTCTCCGGAGCGACTTCTGCGAAGCGCTCCGCGGCGGGGTGCCAGGCCAGTGTCATCACCGGCACAGGGTCTTCTGCCCGCGGCTGCCAGTCCAACAAGGCCTCCGGGGTCAGCGGCCCGATAACCAGTTCAGCGCCGGCCCGCACTGCCACCTCGTAGGCGCTGTTAAAATCTGCTTGCGCTGCGCTGTCCATGACCATGAGCTCCTGCGCCGGCCAGCCGCGCCGGCGCGCCTCGAACTGGGCGGCCAGATAACCCTGTAGCAGGGCCTGGGCACTGTCGCGGGCACCGCCGCTCAGCGGCAGCAGCAGAGCGATGCGCCCGGGAGCCTGTGCGCCGTCGAGGGCTTTGAGTCCACCGGGTAGCTGCTGAGCGGCGCGGTGTGTGGTGTGGCGTTCGCGCCACAGCTCGAGCTGGGCCTGCTGCACCTCGGGGCTTTCCATGACATCGGCGGCCAGCACCGCCAGTTCCAGC
>JANQGK010000259.1 GCA_028277365.1 Halieaceae bacterium
TTAATGCTTTCGAGCTGCATGCGCTCTCCCCCGCCCGCAGGCAGCAGCGAATCAGAGCCGGGTGAAATCAACGAGACTTTCGGCGTGTTGCGTGGACTCGTCACCGGTCCCCTGGGGAAGCCGCTGGCCGGCGCAACCGTGGAAGTCCAGGACACGCTACGTGCAGTGTTGACCGGGGCGGATGGGACGTTTCATTTTGACGGCTTGCCGCAGGGAACCTACAGCGTCATCGTCAGACGGTTTGGCCTAAAAAGCAACGTGCAGGAAGTTACCATCAGCGGGGCGGAGGATGCTGTACTCCCGGTGTCTCTCGCGCCGAACGACTATTTTGCCAGACGCGCGGCCGCTTATCGGCCAATAGAGGCCGAGCGCATGCAGCAAAAGACTGACTACCTCAACCGGATAGCGTCCCTGCCTCCGAGTCAAACACCCAATATTGTGGTTATCTTCTTCGACGACCTGGGCTACGGCGACCTTGGCGTTTACGGCAACCGGCTTATTCAGACCCCCAGCATCGACCGCGCTGCTGCCGAGGGTGTAATGTTGACCGAGTTCTACTCAGCGTCTCCCGTGTGCACACCGTCGCGGGCCGCGCTGCTGTCTGGACGATATCCGGTGCGCGCTCACGCTGCCAATCACGTGTTTTTTCCTGACTCGCACCCCGTCGCAACGTTGCGGAAGGCGCGGGGTTTGGCGAATGCGCTGCCTCGCGATGAAATCCTTCTACCCGAGGTGTTGCAGCGCGCCGGCTACCGCACGGCGCTTGTGGGCAAGTGGCATTTGGGCGACAGGGAAGGCCATCGACCGAACGCATTCGGTTTTGACCGCTTCTACGGCGCCCTGTATTCAAACGATATGCAGCCTTTTGAGATCTACAGCGATGAGCGCGTGGCTGTTCCGAAGCAGGATGTCGATCAAGGCGAGCTGACCCGACTCTACACGCGTGAAGCAATACGCTTCATCAAAGCGGAAAGTGATCAGCCCTTCTTTCTCTACCTTGCACACGCGTTCCCCCACGTGCCCCACTATGCCGACAAAGCCTACGCCGGTCGTTCCGCGGGCGGACTGTACGGCGACGTTGTAGAAGATCTTGACCGCAGCGTGGGCGACCTGCTGGAAACCCTTAAGTCGCAAGGCATTGACGACGACACGCTAGTCATTATTACCAGTGACAACGGTGGTGACTTTCACGGCTCGGTGGGCGACCTGCGCGGGAGAAAAGGTGAGATTTTCGAAGGCGGCATGCGGGTGCCACTTATCGCCCGTTGGCCGGGCAGGCTCCCGGCGGGCGAAACCCGAGCGGGAATGTCCATGAACATCGATCTGCTGCCAACGGTGTTGTCACTGCTCGATTTGCCGCTGCCCACTGACCGCATTATTGACGGACGGGACGTCTTCGACCTGATCGCGGGGGAAAGCGCCTCTCCGCACGAAACATTGGTCTATCTTGAGGCGTGGAGCGGCGAGGCATCGGCGATCCGGTCATCTCGATACAAGTACATGGATCGTATTCAAAAACGCTCTGCCCAGCTATTTTACCCGGCCGCCTCTTCGATCGTGGGTTTCACAGAGCCAATGTTGAGTGACCTCAACAAAGACCGCGAGGCCCATAATCTGATTGAAACTCACCCAGATGTTGCCGCTCAACTGAGAGCCGCTCTCGACCTCTTTCGCGATGACATTGCGGCTAACCCTCGTGGCTGGATCGAGCCGGGCAGCTAAGCTTTGCGCCCGGCGGCTCGCAGCTTAGCGGCGACCATTTCCGCCAGCATGTCGCCGATGCGCTCGCGCGACGCAGGCTCCGTTCCACTCGCCAGGGCGACCCCCAGTCCGCGCAGGCTGGAGGCGAGGATCGAACGTAGGGTAATCAGCTCTTTTCGCGTCATCCCGGTGTCAGAAAACAAGCGAACCCACTCCCTGTCGGCCTGTGCCTCGTAGGCGTCAATCTTGTCCTTGATCGCCGCCCGCAGATTGTCGTCACCACGACAAGCCAACTTCAACTCGATCATCGCCACATGATTCGCGCTTCCGCAGTGGCGGAACGCGGAGGCGATTAACTCCCGGGCCCGCTTTTCTACCGCAGCATCGGGTTTGAGCAGTCGGTCTGCGCTGCGGTTGGCATCATCATGAATTTTGTCGACTACCGCCTTAAACAAATCCGTGGCAGACGGGAAATAGTATTGGCGCGGCCCCTGCGTGACCCCAGCCACATCCGCCACGTGGCGCATGGTGGTCCCGGCATATCCATATTGGCCCAGACACTGGATAGCTGCATCGATAAGCGAGGCTCGGGTGTCCTCTCCCCGGTGTGTCGGCGCCGGTGATCTCGGGCCCCGGGACTTGACGTTCCTGTCTGTCATCTCTGTTTTCGTTTCCGTGCATTTATGAGTTCGGGAGTAACCGTCATTCAAATATCGCTACATGGTCTTGCGGTCAATTATTATTTTAATAATAATATTACGTAACTAACAATAACATCGAGAGTCGGCGCTGAAAATGGGACCGCTCTCCAAGGAGCAAAAAGATGCAATACCACGCCCTGAAGTGCCTACTACTCGCTACCACAGGTAGCGCGCTATCCACCGCCGGCCCTGCTGCTGCGCAACAAGCTGATTCAGCCACCAGCGAAATCTACCTGGAAGAAGTTACGGTCACGGCCCGCAAGATGGAGGAATCGCTCTCAGACGCCCCCCTCTCCGTGGTCGCGGTCAGTGGTGACGAGATCCAGGCAGCCAGTATCATCGACATTGAAGACCTCGCCCTACTCGCTCCCGGTCTGACCTTCAACGAATCGGCGAACTCCCGTGGCCGCGGGCCGCGTATCCGCGGTGTCGGCACCAATCTCTTCGGTGACGGTATAGAAGCGAGCGTTGCCACCTATGTGGACGGCGTGATTCTCGGCCGCCAGGCCATGGGAATCAACGATCTTATCGATATTGAGCGCGTGGAGGTATTGCGCGGCCCCCAGGGAACTCTGTTTGGTAAAAACGCCTCCGTAGGTGTGGTTAACATCATCACCAAGGCCCCGCGCTTGGATGCCTTTGAGTTTGACGGTTCGGCCAGCTACGGGCGGCAGTCCGAAGACAGCGCGAATGAGTTGCTGATTGGCGCCAGCGCCGCCGGTCCGCTGGTGGCCGATAAGCTGGGATTCAGGCTCACCGGATACAACAACGACCGGGACGGTTTTCTCACCAACGTCAATACGGGTAACGAATTCAACGACAAGCGTGAATATGGTGGGCGAGGCAAACTGCTGTGGGTGCCTGACAATAACATCAGCTTCCTGCTGGCCGCAGACTATAGCCGCCGTGATCAAGATTGCTGTATTACCACCGCGCTGCGGTACGGCGAGACTCGTTCCAATGAGCCCGCTTTTACTCCCGTCGAGCCAGGCCCCGGCAATACGGACGTGTTCATCGATCGCGAGAACGAGTTCTTCCAGGATCAGGAGCAATGGGGAGTCAGCGGCGAGATCAATTGGGATTTCGAGCGCTTTACGGTCACCTCAATCACTGCGTTTCGCGAGTGGACCGTGGACGATAACAACGAGTTTGAAAACAACCCGCCTGGCTTCGGCAACGACGTACTGCGCAATGATGCAGAGGTCGATCACGACCAGTTCTCCCAAGAGATCCGGATCGCCTGGAGTAGCGGCGACCGGCTCCAGTACGTCGCCGGACTGTTTTACTTCGATCAAACCGTAGACGCTGAGACGAGCCTGCTCCTCAACCTGGCGTCCGGCCCGCCCGTCCCCGGCGGCAACGACGTAGCGCGTTCGGTTGACACTCGAAGCGCAGCTGTCTTCGGCCAGCTCGATTACTCTTTAACCGATGATCTCGTGCTGCTGCTCGGCGGGCGCTACACCGACGAGGAGCTGGACTATGATTTCGATCGAGTGGTGGCAGACGGCGGTTTCTTCGGCTTCGTGCCGCCCACCGCGTTCTCGGGGTCGACCGCCGATGATGCGTTTTCCGGGCTGATCGGTTTACAGTACTTCGTCGACGACAATATGTTTTACGCCACCTGGAGCCGGGGCTATAAGGGCCAGGGCGTCAATGTCAACAATTTCGTCAGCCAGTTCGAGATCGACAATGGGCTGGAGATAGTCGATGCCGAGGTGCCTACGAACTACGAAGTGGGCGCCCGCACCAAGTGGCTGGACGGCCGGCTTTTCCTGGACGCCACCCTGTTCTATACCGAGTTCGAGGACTATCAGCTCTCGGTGTTCGATCCGGACACCAACTCCAGCGGGCTGCGCAATGCCGCAGAGCTGGAAACCTTCGGGCTTGAAGCCAGCTTTCGTGCGCGTGCCTCCGAATACCTGACACTGTCGGGCGCGGTGACGTGGATGGATGCTTCCTACAGCGACTTCCCCAACGGTCCTTGCTACCCGGGACAGGGCGTTGGTGGCGACTGTGTGGACAACGACGGTAGCGGCGTACAGGATACGCCCGACACGCAGGATCTCTCCGGAGAACCGCTACAAAATGCTCCGGACCTGTCATTTAATCTGACGGCCAGCTACGAACGCCCGATTAGCGGGGCCGGCTGGTCGCTGTTTGCCAACGGCACCCTGTACTGGCAGGACGACGTGCAATTCAACGTCAACCAGGACCCCGCTGCCGTCAGCGATTCCTTCACACGTGTTAACACGTCGGTGGGTCTCGTGTCTTCCGAGGGGCAATACCGGGTGACTCTGTTCGTGCGCAACCTCCTGGATGAGGAATACCCGCTTACAGTGCTCTCGCCGGGGAGCAACGATCTCGGTGGTCAAAACCAGTTCCTGCCCTTTGACTACGCTCGGGTGTGGGGACTGCGGCTCAACGTCAGTCTCAATTAGGCGCAAGCGTAGCTAGTCCGGAAACCCGGCTCGAGTAGAGCGTTACCCCGGCCCGGGTTCAGGTCTTGCCGGGTGGCCCACGACGCTTCCTGGCGCGTGTTTTGGTGGCTACCCTCGGCGCTTGCCTGGCCGCGGTCTGCTTCTTCGGCGTCGGGCGGTTGGCCTCTTTCAGCAGTTTGGGAATGTAGCTCCTGTCACTGGCAGCCAGCATGTGCGGGTCGGCGATCTTCAGGCCCAGGCCGGTCTGTGAGACGAAGTACTTGAGCGCGTCCACCCGCTCCTTCCACCAGGATTCTTTGGCGTTGGTAGCCTTGTTCTTCTCCAGGATGCGGCGATTGCCCGGGTGGCTGAAGAATGGCTCTGGCGGTACGTGAGGGACGATATCGCCGACGTTCACGACTCGATGCAGCGGCCCCTTTACCGCCTCCTTCATTTTCCTGGCGAAGTCTTCGTTGGCGGGCCTGGGGCTGCCGAAGGTGTACACACCATAAAGGTCCAGCTTGTTTTCGAGGCGCATGCCGGCGTACAGCAGGCACAGGGCGCCGCCCAGGCTGTGACCTGTCAGCCACACCCGCTGCCGCTTGTCGCGTACCAGCTGTACGGCGTCAGTAAGCGATATCACGATGGGATATAGCGCATCCTGGAAGCCCTCGTGGGCATTGCAGCCCTGCATGGGCCCGGGGTCATAACTGGCCTGGAAATTGGACAGCCAGTCGTTGGCCGACTCGCTGCCGGTGAAGCCAACAATAACGTTGGTGTCATTGCCCAACACCACGCAGCTGGTATCGATGTCGCGGCCCAGGGTCTTCTTCAGGTACAGCACCCGCGATTCCTGGAAGCCCCAGCCGCTGGCGATGCTGCGAATGTCGGTGAGTTTCTTCTGATATGCCAGTTGGCACACCAGTGCCAGGCTCAGCGCAGTGCCAGGATCATAGCCACTGCCGGCCTTGATACCTCGGTATTCCTTCCAGTGATTACTCATTGACGATCTCCGATAATGTATTCGGTATCTGCTGTCAGTGCCGGGGGGTATGCTAGTAGAGACTAGGAAAGATTCTGTCATTCGGCAAAAACCGGAGTCCGTTCTATGCGCCACGTCCTCAGCTTGATTGTCACACTATCGCTCTTGCATCCAGCAACTGCCAGTGCAGAGAGTGTTTCCCGGGATCAGTTGCCCAACCTGCTCGCCCAGTGCCAGCAGGCGCGGCAGACGAAGCTGGCGCCGCTACGCCGCTCTCAGATTGAACGATGCATACAGCGGGGCTTGCAGGCTGAGCACTGTGAACAACGCTACCGGGACTACGGGGAACGCATTCAACGCCAGGGCTCCGACAACGTCATTGGTCTGTTCTGGGACCTGCCGGAATGTGAAAAAGCGATTGCCGCCGAGCGCTATTTCGCTCAGAACCCCGCTAAGGACCGATTTGACTACACGCCCCCGCCAGCACGCTAAATAGACGGCACTATAGAGCCAGGCTATTGACCCACGCCGCGGCGCGCACCGCAGATTGCTGGAGGCGCAGTTCTACCTCTGGCAACCAATGACGCAGATAGTCGTCGTCGATAGTCGAGTGCGCTGGATATATCTGCTCGCGTAGCACCGCGCTCTCGGCAATCCAGGTGAGTGGGTCGGGCTCGGCCCAGTCGGCCGCCTGCTGCGGCGTAACGCCGGACAGGCGAGCCGCCCACTCCCTGTCGGAGCGCCCCGCCACTGCCAGGATTGCACTGTCCCATACCCGGTGCAGGTTGGTGGATCGGCCGTTGAGCTTCAGCTTGACGTTATTTCCTCCCCGGTCGCGCCCGTTGCCCACGTGTAAGGGCTGGTGCAGGTCCTGGATGATATGCAGTGCGAAACGCAAGGCCAGCTGCTTATGTGCGCTGCTTGCTGCAGGGTCCCTGAGAATTTGCCGGAACTCGGACAGCGCGGTCACGGAGTCGCCCTTGCGTGGCGCGCCCACCTCCGCATAGGTCTTGCCTGAGGGCGCCGTTACGTAGTGGTATGGTCCTGCGATGTTCTGCCAGAAAGGGCTGGGGCTGTCGCGCATTCGATCCGCCCAGGTGGAAGCGTCCGCCAGGCTTTCATCGCCGATCAGCGCCCGGACAGCGGCGCGGCCGGCGGGGCTCAGGAAGGGTTCTGTCAGCGTACCGGCAACGCGGTGCCCCTGCGGTCCCCATGCCTGTGCAGGCAGGACCACCACAGCCGCCAACAGGGCGGGAAGCCACTTAAAGCACCATCTCAAGTTGCCGGGAAAAATCATTTATTTCAGTCAGTTACAAAGGATTCTTCCCGGTAGCGTGATCAGGGTCGAGGGTAGATCAGCTTGCGCTCCGCGAGGTATTCCGGTGCCACCAGGCGCCGATGATTGTCCTGCCACTGCAGCAGATAATTGCGCTTGGCCATCTGGCGGCCAGTGTCGTCTACCTGGTAGTGACCCAGCAGGGAGCGGAAGCGCATGGTGCGCAGCTGCTCGCGGATAGCGTCGCGGTCGGTGGAGCGTGCCAGTCGCACCGCGGCCTCGTTCACCTGCCCCGCGCTGTAGCCGATCGCGGCATGAACGCCGGGGTTGTGCCCGTGCATCTTGCGATAGCGGTAGGCAAAGTCCTGAGCGCCCGGCAGACGCACCGAGCGCAGCCACTGCACCACACCGACAACGCCCTCCACGTTGTTGCGCAGCATGGGCCCGAAGTCGGCTGCCGCCGGACCCACCGTGAGCGCTACCATGTCCACTTCCATCCGCTTACCCGGCCCCAGCGCCCGGCCGATGGCCACCGAGTCGGCCAGGTAGGTCGCCCCAAGCACCACGTCGGTCTGGCTTTCGATCGCCTTCAGTTCCTGGGCGAGGATCTTGAAGTCCATCCTTTCAGGCACGTACTTGCGGTCCAGTACCAGGTTCATGCCGTGTTTCGCCACTTCGCGGCGCACCCCTTTTGCCACGTCTTCTGCGAAGTCACCCTCGGCGTAGAACAGCGCCACGTTTTTCGCGCCGCGCTTGGCTGCCTCGGTAACCGCTATGTCCATGTAGTTGGAAGACGGCACGTCGATACCGAATACGTTGCGGTAGCCGCGGTCCCAGATCCGGTCCGCGGACGCCGCCGCCGTGACGATGGGGAAGTTGTGGTGTTCGGCCACCTCGGTAGCGCGCAGGGTCAGCTCCGAACTGTAGGGGCCTATCAACAGGTCTACCTTGTGCTCGGTAATCAGTTTCTCATACAGCTCCGCCACCCGCTCTGAGTCGGAGTGGTCGTCGTAGTGCACCAGTTCCACCGGACGCCCCAACAGGGCGCCGCGAGCATTGATATCGCTTACCCACATCAGCAGCCCCTCGAGCTGCAGCCGTCCCTCCTCCTTGAAGCGGCCGCTCAAGGACTGGGTAGTACCCACCAGGATAGGCTCGGGCGGCGGCGCCTCCGGCGGCATCTGCTGAGCGTGGAGGGAAGGTGTAAGGGCGGCCAGCGACAGCAACAGGGCAACCAGGGTATTCATGAATTTCATCTGCAGCTCTCCCCTACTTCTCTACGTCCAGGTCGCGCTTGACCGAGTAGAGCCAACGCACGGTTTCATACTCAAAGGCGGAGCCGGTCTCATAGTAGCGGAACGGCACCTGCGAGCGCGTATCGATGGAGTCAAAAATCCAGATGGTGGAGCGCAGCGGCTTGGCCAGAAAGCCGCCGTACAGCTCGGTCTGCAGGTAGGCATCCGGCAGGAATCCGATGCCGTCGCGCAGGTTGGACGGACCCAGAAAAGGCAGCACCAGAAAGGGCCCCTTCCCTACTCCCCAGTGGCCCAGTGTCTGGCCGAAGTCCTCGTTGGGGCGGGGAATCTTCATGTCGGTGGCGACGTCGATAAAGCCCAGCAGGCCCACGGTGCTGTTGATCATTACCCGGCCGGTGGTCTGCGCGGCTTTCTCTGCCTTCAGCTGTAGCATGGAGTTCACCAGGGTGCGCACGTCGCGGATGTTGTTGAAGAAATTGTTCACGCCCTTGCGTGCAAAGCCTGGCACGTAGCGCCGCCAGCCGTTGGTTACCGGGACGAACACGGTGCGGTCGAAGTGGTAGTTGAAGTTGTAGATGCGTTTGTTCATACCCTCCCAGGGGTCGTAGATACCTGCCTGCAGGTCGCGCTCGGCGATATCGTCCGCCACCAGCCGGTCCCGGCTGTAGGTGGGTTCGGGGAAGGCCGACAGGTCACCCTGTGGCGTGCTGCAGGCTGCCAGGCCCAGCAGCGGAAGGAACAGGCACAGGCGCAGCAGTGCGCGAATCGAGAAGCTTGCTGTCACTTGAATACCCCCACCATGTGCGCCACGTTCTCGATGTACTCCATGTTGCCGAGGTGTCCGCCCCAGGGGTAGATTCTGGCGCGCTCGCCGAACACCGCGGGGAAGTAGTTGATCTCCCCGGGCGCCAGGATCACGTCGTCCCTGTTGTGAACGACGAAGATATTGTCCGCGCCACGCAGGAAGTCGGTGATGCTGTTGAGGCTCATGGTCTCGATGAAATCGTCGCGGCTCATGCCCGGGTAATCATCGGCGTAGAACGGGTAGAAGAACTCGTGATAGAAATCCGTAAAGCCGATCCTGTAGGCCACCTGTCGATACGGCGCCAGGCTCTCGTACATATCGATCTGGTAGCCCTTGGGCTTGATGAAGCCATAATCCGTAATCAGATCGGTAACGAAGATCATCGAACCCGATGACATCCGGAACGCCAGGCCGATCAGTGCCGCCAGCTCCTCGTCCTTGGGCTGGTAGGCCTGGAACACCTTGACCAGGAAGTCTTCGCTGAAGCCCACGTCGTCCTGCTCGCGCTTGTAGATATCCGAGAATACTCGCATGACGTCGTTGAAGAACACGTCGAAGTTGTCCTCGCCCCCGGGGATGTTCTCGATCATGCGGTCCAGCAATGAAATCGAGTTGTATAGATTGACCGGCGGGTTGATCAGCAGGACGCGTTCGAAGTCGAAGGTCTTGCGCTGCTTGTCCAGGTGCGCCACGAAAGCTGCATTGAAGCCGCCGAGACTGTAGCCTATCAGTGAGTAGGTGGTGGCGGTGCGGCTGCCGCGCGCATCTTTCCAGGCCACTTCCATCGCCCGGTACAGATCCTCGGCATCGCGGAACACATGTCCCGGCACGCCGGTACTGGATGCCGAGCCCACGAAGTTGGGATAGGTCGGCGAAGACAGGGAAACCACGTGGTAGCCCTGCTGGTAGAAGGCGCGCGCCATCATGAGGTTCTTGGGCCCATTGTGGGCCGCCCCGGTACCGGCGATCAGGAACATCACCGGTGCGGCTTTCTGCTTCTGCAGCGCCACCGTGTAGATCATCTTGCCGTCGTACCACAGCGCCTTGGGCATCTCCCGGTCCGGGAACACCGTCACCCGGCGCTTGCGCAGAGGAATGTCCTCCCTGGCGGGGAGCGGCGCCTGGATTTGTACCGGGGTGCCTACCACCGTGGATATCCAGCGGTCGCGGATCGGATAGCGATAGTCGTCCTGGGCAAGTGCCGAGAGTGGCACGGCCAACATCCAAAACAGCATTACTGCGATGCAGCGACGCAACTGTCCCGATACCATGAAGCCCCCTAATTCA
The DNA here is from genome assembly GCA_028277365.1 of Halieaceae bacterium. GTDB lineage: Bacteria > Pseudomonadota > Gammaproteobacteria > Pseudomonadales > Halieaceae > JANQIO01. The sequence continues at coordinate 10,426 of JANQGK010000259.1, forward strand.
TTTTTCTCAGACTGCGGTTAATATGGCACAGCTTCGTAGGCAAATCACCACGCACCCAATGATAGATGGATTCACTTCAATCACCATTGCCGTACCCGACCTGGCTGCGGCGGTAGCTGAGTACGACTGCCTGCTGGGAGGCCTGTCTTCACGCCCTGGCGGTGCTTCGGTGTCTCTGGCTAACGTCGCCATAGAACTGGTCGAGGAGCCGGCACTTAAGGCCGCTCGCATTCGCGGACTGACGCTCTGGTCCGAGGATGACACCAGCCCCCTGCCCGATGATCTGCTCGGCCTCGAGCTCTGCGTCTCTGTGCAGCGCAGCCTCGGCTCCGGCCCGACGCGTACCGGCATCGCCGCCGTGGACCACGTGGTGTTGCGCAGCGGCGATGCCGACGACTGCATTCGTTTGTTCAATGAACAGCTTGGCATGCGGCTGGCGCTGGACCAGGCGGTTCCGGAATGGGGTGGTCGCATGCTGTTCTTCCGCTGCGGCAAGTTGACCCTGGAGGTAATCCAACACCTGGAGGAGCCGGTAGCGGCAGACTACTTCTGGGGGATTACCTACCTGTGTGAGAACCTGGCTGCCACCCTCGAGGCGCTGGACCAGGCCGGGGTCGAGCACTCAGAGCTGCGGGCCGGCCGCAAGCCCGGGACCCTGGTGGCCACCGTCAAGAGCCACGATCTGGGCATCCCCACCCTGCTGATCCAGCCCGCTAGCCGATAACCCCGGCCTCGCGCCAGGCCTGGACCTGTTCCGGGCTTTTGCCCAGCTCTGCCAGGATACTGTCGGTGTTCTCGCCCAGGCCGGCCGCCGGCCGCAGGGGCGGCGCGCCGGAGCCCGAGAAACTCGGCGGATTGGCCGGCTCGACCATGGCGCCGGCCTGAGGATGCTCAAACTGTACGAAAGACTCGTTGGCCTGCATCTGCGGATGGTCCGGCATGTCTACCAGCTCATTGGCCGGAGCGCAGGGCACGCCCTCTGCCTCCATGGCGGCAATGGCCTCCGCGGTGTTGCGCGACATGGCGCGCAGCGTGACTTCCTTCATCATTTCCAACAGCAGTTCGGTATTGGTATTGCGATCCGCCACGGTGGCCAGCCGCGGGTCAGAAGAATCCAGGCCGAAAGCCCGGCAGAAGCCGTGAAACTGGCTGTCGGTGACCGGGGACGCCGTGCCGAATCCATCGCTGAATTTGAGCAGGCGCAAGCCGCGTGCCACCTTGATGCCCTCCTGGGCGCCCTCCTCCAGGAAGCTGCGGGTGCCGGAGACGTCGCACCACAGGAAGCTCACCGCGGCATCGGCCATGGACAGGCGAATATGCTGGCCGCCGGCACCCCGTTCCCGCGCCAGCAGCGCCGCGCAGATGGACTGGGCGCCATTGAGTGCGGTGATCTTGTCGCAGAACAGCTGCTGGTAGAGTTTGGGCTCGCCGGTCTCGAGGTCCGACTGGCTGGCAGCGACCCCGGCAAAGGTTTGGATCACGTTGTCGTAAGCCGGCCGCTCCGCCATTGGGCCGCGATCACCGAAGCCGCAGATCGACAGGTAGATCAGCTCCGGGTTCACCGCGCGCAGTGACTCGTAATCGATGCCCAGCTTGCGGGTGACCCCATGGCGAAAATTCTCAGCCAACACGTCGGCCTCTGCCACCAGTTCCTTGAGCAGTTCCATCCCCGCGTCGCTCTTGAGGTTAAGGGCCAGGGAGCGTTTGCCCCGGTTGCAGTTGTGGAACAGGCTGGAAACGCCGTTGCGGGTGGCTCCCAGGTAGCGCATCAGGTCGCCCATGCCGGGCGGCTCGATCTTGATGACATCGGCGCCCTGGTCTGCGAGCACTGTGGATGCGACCGGGCCGGCAATCATGGTGCCCAGGTCGAGAACGCGAACACCTGCCAGCGGGCCCGCCACGTCAGTCTCCCAGGGCGACCAGGGTGCGGCCGCGCACAGAGCCGTTCAACAAACCCTCCAGATAGGCCGGCACCTCCTCCAGGCTGATTTCGCTGGCCAGGCTTTCCAGATGGTCGAGCTTCCAGTCACTCGCGAGGTTCCCCCAAACATCGAGGCGGCGCTGGTGGCTGATTTCCACCGAGTCCACGCCCAGCAGGTTGACGTCTCGCAGGATGAAAGGGAATACCGTGACCGGAATATCTGTGCCGCCCACCAGCCCCACCACGGCCACGCTGGCACCGTAGTTGAGTTCCTTGATGATATTGGCCAGGGTCACACCGCCCACCGTGTCGATGGCGCCGTCCCATTGGCCGGCGGCCATGGGGCGCTTGTCGGGCTCTGAGAGAATGCCGCGATCCAGGATCTTGCTGGCTCCCAGGCCGTTCAACCACTCGGCCGCTTCCGGCGAGCCGGTGCTGGCTGCCACTTCGAAACCGAGTTTCGACAGCAGCGCCACAGCGAAACTGCCAACGCCGCCGCTGGCGCCGCTGATCACTACCCGCCCGCCTTCTGGCAGGCCCATGGTCTGCAGTTTGTTTAGGCACAGAGCCGCGGTCAGTCCCGCGGTGCCGATGATCATGGAATCCCGCAGCGACATGCCGGCCGGCAGCGGCACCGCCCAGTCTGCCGGAATGCGAATGTATTGGCCCAGCCCGCCCGCAGTATTCATGCCCAGGTCGTAGCCGGTCACGATGACCTCATCGCCAGCGGAGAAGCGCTCATCCTCACTGTTCTCGACTACCCCGGCGGCGTCGATGCCCGGCGTGTGCGGGAAATTTCGGGTAACCCCGGGGTTGCCTGACGCCGACAGCGCGTCCTTGTAGTTCAGCGAGGAGTAGTGCACGCGCACCAGCAAATCACCGGCCGGCAGGTCGTCCAGCTGCTGCTGGTCGACACCCATGCTGAAGCCGTCATCGGTCTTGTGAACGCGCAGAGCTTTGAATGCTGTCATGAGTGTCTTCTCCGTCCGGTTGCCTAGTAGTGTTGCCGTTCGATGGTAGCTTGCCACAGCTTCAGGAAGCTGCGCTCCAGCGCACTTTCCACGGCCACGCCCAGGCGCTCCTGCCACTGTTTCTTCTGTACATGTTTCACTTCGAACACATCGCGCTCTCCCAGACATCCCTGGATATAAGCGTCGCTGGTCTGCAGTTCGTCCACTAGCCCGCGATCGATAGCGCGTTGGCCGAACCACACCTCACCGGTGGCGACGGAGTCGATGTTTACCTGCTCACGGTGCTCTGCCACGAAGTCCTTGAACAACAGATGCGTGTCTTCCAGGTCTTCCTGCATCTTGGCGCGGTCGGCGTCGGTGTTCTCTCCGAACATCGTGAGGGTGCGCTTGTACTCGCCCGCAGTGAGTTGCTCGAAATCGACATTGGCCTTGCGGAGCAGACGATGGAAATTAGGAATCTGGGCCAACACGCCGATGGAGCCGATCATGGCGAAAGGTGCCGCCAGCACCCGGTTGGCCACACAGGCCATCATGTAGCCGCCGCTGGCGGCCACCTTGTCGACCGACACCGTCAGCTGGATGCCCGCGTCGCGCACACGCTGCAGTTGGCTGGCGGCCAGGCCGTAGCTGTGTACCAGACCGCCGCCGCTTTCCAACCTCAACAGCACTTCGTCGCCGCTGCGCGCCACACC
>JANQGK010000308.1 GCA_028277365.1 Halieaceae bacterium
GCAGCACGCTCTCTAGATTGGGCTTGCCGCGGCTGGAGAAATCCAGCACGGTCCAGCCGCGCTCCGCGGCCTCGCGGCGCAGACCGGTCGACGGGTTGGTGGCCACCGGGTGGCCGACTTTCTTGAGCAGCGGCAGGTCGTCCCGGCTGTCGGAATAGAACCAGGCGTCGGCTGCAGAGGCACCCAGCTTGCGCAGGTAGCGGCGGGCAGCGATTACCTTGCCCTCGCCGAAGCAGAGACCGCCCTTCACTTCACCGGTAATGCGACCGCGGCTGGTCTTCAGCCGCGTGGAGTAGACCGCGTCTGCGTCCAGCGCCCGTGCCACCGGTGCCGCCTGGTATTCGGTGGCCGCGGTCACCAGCACCACCTTGTGGCCCAGCTCCTTGTGGTGGCGCACGATCTGGCGCGCCTCGCGGTAGAGACTGGCCTGTACGCTGCGCTCAAAAGCGGTCTCGCCGAGATCGGCAAGAAAGGCTTCCTCGACACCGGCCAGGCCCCGTATCAGACGCCGGTAGGCGGCGGTGTACTGCCGCCCGGCGGTCCGGCCGTCGGCACTGGCCAGCAACTCGCGCGCCAGCTTGCGGCCACCACTCTGGCCGCCGCCCGCATTGCGGCGCCGCACCCACTCCAGGGCCAGGGCGATGGCGGTATAGCCCAGCAGCACCGTTCGGTCCATATCGAAAAAAGCAACCACCTGACCCTCTGCCTGCTGACTTTCCAGCCGCATGCAGTGCCTAAGAACCACGGAATCTACCGCCACGTTTGCCTCCCGTCGCTATTTGCGACACTTAAACGCCCCGTTCGAGGCCGGATCGAGGAAGATGCTGCAATTTACCTGCCAATCCGCAAAACTTACGCGAACTGTAGCGAAATGCTCTTACATGGCGGTGAACGGAAGGTTTCCCGTAGATGAATACTGTAGAAAAGAGAGGGAATGCGGTGCACCGGCGGGCGCCGGTGCACTGGGATAGGGCTAATGGGGGTTAGTGAAGCTTTACTTTCTTCTGCGCAGCCGCGGCCTTAATCACTGGCCGCCAGGGTTTACCGCCGCAGTGCTGGCGGTTGGGGCAGTCCGCCGTACACCCGCGACAGGGCAGGGGACGCTGCTCAGTCTTCGACACCGTGTTCCTCCAGGACCGCCTGCAGAGCTTTCTCCATCAACCAGCGGGCCTGGTTGGTATAGGCATAGACACAGGTATGGGTGGCCGCGTCTGACCAGCTTTCCACCGCACATTGGCTGGAATACTGCTCGAAGGCCGACAGGGACTGGATCAGATCTGACAGGTGCTGGGAGCAGCCGCAGGCGAGTGCAGACTTCACCTTTTTCAGTTTGAGCAACTCGTCCTCCTGGAAGATGCGTGCCCGGGGCTGGGCGAGATCGCCGGCATCGCTGACGCCGCGCTCCACTTCGATGGCGCCCTGCAGCCGCTTCATGTGCGCAGCGAAAGTCTCCGTGTCCAGCGGCAGCTTGGCCGTGCTGATGCCCTCGGCGTTGAGCTGCGACAGCAGGCGCTGGCTGCTGAACTGGTAGAACACCAACGCCGAGCGGGCGCGCACCCGTTCACGCAGCGCCTGGAAAGCCTGCACCTGCTCTGCGTTGAGGGCGCTGCAATCGGCGACCAGCAGATCGACCGCATCCAGTTCACCGGTCAGCTCGCTTTCGACGCTCTCGATGGTGCCGCGGTAGAGGCGCGAATCCAGGCTGGTCAGACAGCCGGGGTGCTGGTCGAGCCAGCCGCACAGTACGGTGCCGACGAACAACACCCGGGGTTTGCTCTCACCCTTGGCGGCGTGATTGCCGGTGCCGCCCTGCTCCATCATTGCCTCCAGGGTCTTGCGCTCCATAGAGGCGATCTCGCCGATGCGAAACCCCTGTTCCACCAGCTTGACCACAATCTGCAGGTGCTCAAGATCCGTTTGGGTATAGAGACGGCGTCCGTTCTCAGCCTTTTGCGACGCTCCGAGGCCGTAGCGGCGCTCCCAAATGCGCAGTGTTTCCGGGCGCACCCGGGTAAGTCTGGCAACGGTTCCAATTCCGTATAAAGGACGAGATTCGAGTGCAGTGGCGGACATGTTCCCACTCCTGATCAATATGTTCACGTATTGTTACGGAAGCGGAGGCGAATTGGTGCACTGTTTAATGTTTGTAGGGCCAGATAGCTAAACACTTATTGGTCAAATGCGCTCGAGTGGGAATTTGCCGCGTACATTGAACACCAATGTTGTACAGGACAGCACGAGATGAACCCGTCGATGATTAACGACACCACCACCGACACCGACTTCTACCTGGAAGCCAGCAGCCACTATCCGCTGCTGACCGCCGATCAGGAGCGCCAGATCGACCTGCGCAAGTGGGCGGCGGCACGCCGATGTGCTCGGCTGCTGTTACAAGATACGCGCGGACGCGAACTGATCAGCGAACTGGTTCACGCCTGCCTGGCGTCGCCGCCGGAGGTCGACCACTTCGACCCGCGGTCGCTTTACTTCACGTTGCGTAAAGACATCGTAGACCTACTGCCGGGCAGCAAGGGTGAGAAGCAACTACAGACGTTCTCGAAACAGCTCTCGGGAAACCACACCACCATCGACAAGCTGCTGACGAGCATCAGTAAAATGGCGTGGCCCACCACCCTGGTGACCGGGTTGGTCATCATCCATCTGCGCCGCCAGGGCATGCCGCTGCCTGACCTGATGGCAGACGCCCTGTGCATCTGGCAGCCAGCCTGGTCACGGCGCTACCTGCCGGTGGGATCGGTCAGCCCCGACCGGACCCTGCAGCGGGCCCTCAACCAATACGTGAAGGCACGCGATAAGCTGGTCATGCACAACCTGCGCCTGGTGCACAAACTGGCCTGGGACCACCCGGCCCGCAGCATCCCCCAGCGCGACCTGGTGCAGGATGGCATCATTGGCTTGATTAGGGCGGCGGAGAAGTTCGACGTTAGCCGCGGCTTCCGCTTCACGACCTATGCTTATCCGTGGATCAACCAGCACCTGCAGCGCGCCACCGAGAACCGGGGCAGCCTCATCACCTACCCGGCCCACGTCGTGCAGGAGATCAACCAACTGCACCGGGCCCGCATGGCCCATGTGGAGCTGACCGGTCACGACCCGGGCATTGAGGTGTTAGCCGAAGAAACCGGCTTTGACGCGGATAAGGTGAACCGGCTGCGCCGGCTCAGCAACATTACCGTGTCCATCGACCACCCGGAAGCGGAGGACAACGACCTGCGCCATGCCGCCAGCATCCCCGACCCGGACTCCGAGCGAGCGGTTGAAGACACCGAGCGCACCAGCGTGGCGAAGCTGCTGTGGCAGCACATCGACAAGCTGGAGGAGCGCGAGCAGGCGGTCATCACCGGTCGCTGGGGCCTGGACGGTCGCCCGCAGCGCACCTTCGCCCAACTTGCCGACCAGCTGCACGTCAGCCGCGAATGGGTGCGCCAGCTCGAAAAATCCGCCCTCAAGAAACTGGGTGAGGCGCGCCTCAACGAGGCCTTCGAGGAGATGCGCGCCTAACCCGCGTCCGGGATGGGCAGCGCGCCGCGCTGCCCGCTCAGCCACTCTCGGGCTGACATCTCAGGATTTCTCAAACACCAGCACAAAGCGATCGGTTCTGCCGCGAATGGCGGGATCGAAGACCAGCGTGGTGTGGTTGTCATCGGGATTGCGTAGCGCCTCACTGAACCCCACCAACCGGAAGCCCTGGCTGCTCAATCGCTTGATGGCGTAGGCCTCATCGATCCGGTGCAGGCTTTTACTGGCTGCCGCCGCAGTGCCGGCAGGAGCCGCGTGGTCCACGATCAGGAATCGGCCGCCAGGCTTCAGAGCGGCGCGGATCTGGCCGATGAAGTCGACGTCATCAATCTGCGGCCAGCCGTTTGCGGCATCGTCATAAAACAGGTCGTGGTAGGACATGACGATCAACGCCGCGTCCAGTCCCGTGCCCAGCTTGAGGTCATCGGCCTCGCTGACAAGTCGCGAGATATTGCCAAGGTCGCGCCCGTCGAAACGCGCCTTCAGCGCTTGCGCGACAAACTGCTCGTAGGCGTCATTGTTCTGCAGGATGACCTGGCCGTTCTCCCCGACCACGCTGGCCAACAGCTCGCTGTAATAGCCGCTGCCGCCGAACACATCGGCCACCCGGTCACCCTCCTCCAGCGCCAGCAGCGGAATCACCTGGTCAGGGCGGCTGCGAGCATCCCGTTCCACATCGGCCGGAAGTCGGCCAGACTTGTTGAGGGCAGCTTCCACGCTGCCAGCAGATGCCGGCAGCGACAGCGAAACAAGCAGTGAGAATACCGCTGGCAGGGTTTTCATTGGGCGCTCCGTGTTTATCTCAAGCCTAATCGACAGCGTGCGCCCTAGCATAGGGTATTGCGCCGAAGCGTGCTCCACGCATGATGAGTCTTACAGCGGGCGCACTCAACGCTTGCGTGCGAGAATGCCACGGCTGAAATTCAGAAACGAGGCACAAACCTTGAAGATCAATGCTGAGTTCGACCAACGCGTGGTGGTACACGGTGCCGACCTGGAGTGGGTTGAATCCCCAATGGCGGGTGTCGAGCGGCGCCCGCTGGACCGCGTGGGAGGGGAAGTGGCCCGCGCCACCAGCATCGTGCGCTACGCCCCGGGCAGCCACTTCTCGCCCCATGTGCATACCGGCGGTGAAGAGTTTGTGGTACTGGAAGGTGTGTTCCAGGACGAGCACGGCGACTTCCCGGCGGGCTCCTATATTCGCAACCCGCCGCAGTCCAGCCACACCCCGGGCTCGGAACCCGGCTGCGTCATCTTCGTCAAGCTCTGGCAGTTCGACCCGGACGACCGCACCCACGTGCGGCTGCGCACCGACCACATGCCGTCAGTGCCGCACCGCGACCTGCCCGGCCTGTCGGTGACACCGCTATACCAGGATGCACTGGAGACCGTCTTTATGCAGGACTGGGAAGCAGGCAGTACTGTGGACCTGGAGGTCGCCGGCGGCGCCGAGCTGCTGGTACTGGAAGGCTCTCTGACTGAGCAGGGCGACGAGCTCAGGCAGTTGAGCTGGCTGCGAATCCCGGTGGGCGGCCGCATTCAGGCGACCGCCGGCGACCAGGGCGCCCGGGTGTGGCTAAAGACCGGCCACCTGCTGGAGGTCGATAAGCAGGTGGAGCGGGTCAGCAGGGCCTGAATTCGCCGCTGGGCCGTTGCCAGTTGGCGATGCGCTCTCCAGAATAGCGGCTCCCAGTAGCCGCCAGGAGACCCTTGTGCAGACCACCGATTTTTCCGACATCAGCTATGAACTCGACGGCGACGGCATCGTGACCGTCACGCTGAACACCCCGCAACGGAAAAACGCCATCAGCGGACTGACCGCGCTGGAGCTCAAGTGGGCCGCCCGGCACCTGAAGGAAGACGAACGGGCCCTGGCTATGATCATCACCGGCGCGCCGGATCCGAACGCGGGCCCTGAGCGTCAGGCTTTCTCCAGCGGCGGCTACTTCGTGCCCGACGTTTACGACGGCCTGGCACCGGAGATCCTCGAGCAGATCGACATGACCGACATCGCCATGAAGGGCACGGTGCTGGAGTTCTTCGGCTGCGACAAGCCGGTGATTGCCGCGGTGAACGGCTTGGCCATCGGCGGCGGCATCACCCTGCCGCTGGCAGTGGCCGACCAGGTCTACCTGTCGGAGCACGCCTGGGCGCGGCTGCCCTTTGCCAGCCTCGGCATCGCCGCCGAGTTGGGTTCCACCCATATGCTGCCGCGTCTGCTGGGTCTCCAGAAGGCCAAGGAACTGTTCTTCTACCCGGAGAAGCTGGATGCCCAGACGCTGCTCGAGCTGGGTCTCGCCAGCGCCGTGTTGCCCCACGATGAGCTGCTGGCCCACGCCCGCGAACAAACCCTTAAGCTGATTCCACCGCGGGGCGCCGGTGCCTCCATTCGCGCCATGAAGCGCATCGTTCACGCCCAAAAAGTCGAGGACCTCACCCGCGCTCTGGATCTTGAAAACGAAGCGCTGAACGAACTGATGAAATCCGAGGACTTCGCCGAGGGCCTGATGGCGCGCATCGAGAAGCGCGACCCCGTGTTCAAGGGCCGGTAACCCGGCCCTGCCTGCATGTACTACTGGGCTTCGAAACGCTCGCGAAGCACCGGGACGTAGGGCACAGCGCTATTCAGGTACTGGGTAAATGGATCATGCGTCGGGTCTTCGTTCCAAACGTATTCGGTGGATACGGCGATCATCCGTGCCGCGTCGATTCCAAAGAAACGTTCGATCACCGCCAGGCTCATATCGATACCGGCGGAGACACCCGAGGAGGTGAAGAAACGCCCCGACTCCACCCAGCGCGCTTCTGCCTGCCAGTCCGCCGGACCCTGGGCCACCAGGTAGTCAAAAAACACCTTGTTGCCGGTCGCCGCCACACCTTCCAGCAAACCCGCACGCGCATAGAGTGCAGACCCCGTGCACACCGATGTTGCCACCGCCACTTCGGCCGCCGCCTTGCGCAGGAACGCAAGCATGCGCGGATTGTCCACTTCAACCAGGGTGCCAACGCCACCGGGCACCATCAACACATCCAGATCCGGGGCAGTGTCGAAGCTGTAGGGTGCATCGATACGCGGCGCCAGTGCCTTCGGGTAGCTGGTCGTCGTCAGTACCACCGGACCCGCCTGCTCTGCGATCAGATGCACACGGACATTGTCCGGCCCCGCATTCATCCACATTTCAAGCGGCCCGAAGACATCGAGGGGTTCCGCACCGTCATACAGCACAATACCGATGTCGAGCGGCGGCTCCCAGCGGTCTTCCACATAACCGGCCGGGCGCTTTACCGAGAAACTGACTTCCCCTGACTGGCCGTCCATCGACCAGACCAGCCGGTACTGACCATCCGGCATATCGCCACGCACCCAGGCCATCAGGTCGTCATCTCCCATCGAGTGCAGACCTTCAACCCGAGGCGAAGCGCCCTCCCCTACAGTCAGCACCTCCACCTCGGCCGCGGCGGCAGGTGCCTCGGAAAACCACAAGTGCAGACTCTTGAGCGGCGCCTCCAGCACCTCGCCCTCCGCCGGGTAACTGCGCAGGAGCTCCGCCGACAGCGACAGCGGCGCAGCCAACAGGCAAACGACCAACATCAGGATTTTTGGCAGCATCATAGGTTCACCCCCACGGTAAAGAAGGCCGACCTTTCCTGGCCCGGCCTGACCACTTCCTGCAACAGGTATTGGTATGGCATGACATAGTCTTCATCGAGCAGGTTGACCACGTTCAGGCGGAACACCCAGGGGCCGACGGTGTAGTCTGCCTGCAGGTCGAAGACCACGTAATCGTCGCTGTAGAACAGGTTGGCATCGGTCAGCGGCGCCTCGTCCGCATAGGTCATTCCCAGGCCGAGGCCGAGCCCGTCAAGCGCCCCGCCGAGGAACCGGTACCGCGCCGCCAGGCGACCGCTGGTGTCAGGGATGCGCGCCAACTGGTTTCCTTTTGCAAAGACGGTGCCGAAAGAAACGATGTCCGTGCGGTTCTCACTTTCGATATAGGCCGCATTTGCCAGCAGAGAAAGGTTTTCATTGGGCTCCCAGACAAGATCAAACTCCACCCCTTCGCTACGCTGCTCACCGTTCTGAATCGAGCCGAAGTTGGGATCGGTCAGGTCGGTTTGTGGAATGTTTTCCCGGTCGAGGCGGAAAGCCGCCACAGTTCCCGACCAGCGGCCGGTGGCAAACTTCACTCCGGCTTCCCAGGATTCCGATTGCTCCGGTTCGGGTGCACGACTGTCGACGCCGGTGAAAAACGGAACCATACGCGATCCGGTCGCATAGCCGGCAAACAGGGAAATCGATTCATTGACGCGGTATGTCACACCGAGCCTGGGATCGAGCTCCGTATAGGTCTCATCGGCACCGGTGCCGCCTTCGACCTCGTCAAGCCCGTACTCGGTCAGTCGCCCACTGAGCAGGATGCGCCAGTGTTCACCGATACTGATGTAATCCTGCAGGTACACTGCCAGCGTGCGGTATTCGTTTTCGGACACCGCGTTGATGGGCGGAATGGCGCCGAAATCCAGGTCGTTGCTTCCGGCTGCATAGTCGAGGATACCGATCGGGTTGAAATCGAAGCCGCTACCGGCTGCGTAGTCAGTGGCGTCCCAAGTCAACCCAAGCAGCAGGCTGTGCTCCACATTGCCAGCGCCACTCAACTGGTATTCCAGCTGCGCATCAAGCGTGTACTCTTCCGTGTCGACCGGCAATTGGCCGCGAATAATCGGCACCTCGGTGCCGTCCAGTGGGAACGCACTCAGAAACGGGAACGAGGAAAATTCATCAAAGCTGTTCTCGAAGTAGCGTGCCTGTACCTGCCCCGTCAGCCGGTCGGAGAACGCGTGCCGCAGCGTGGCGTGGAGGGAGAGATTCTCGATCTCCGTATCCGGGGCGTTGGTCGCGCCGCTGAACTGGGTGACATCCACACCCGGCAGGCCCACCACCTGCGCAGGGATACCGGTGTACTCCAACTGTTCAACGTTGCTGTAGAAGCCGCGGAAGGTGAAATCGGTCCGCTCCCCCAACACCGCAAACAGCGAGGGGTTGAGCGTGACTCGCTCAACATCCACCTCGTCTACCATATCGTCAGACGCAAACCATTCAGCCGCGAGACGAACCGCAACACCGTCTGAGAGCGGCTGGTTCACGTCCATCTCGACCGCGCGAGTGTCAAAGCTGCCGCCCCGCACGCCGAAGTAGTAAGCGGGATCAGCCTCGGGTGTCTTTGTCACGAGGTTGATCAGGCCGCCAGTGGGAGCACCCACGCCTCCCCCGTACTGCGTCGACGTCGGTCCCTTGGCGACCTCCACCCGCTCAAAGGCAATCATGCTGGCCGGATCAATGACCGCGGTGTCACCGTAGGACACCAGCCCGTCCAACAGCACCTCGGCCTCCTGACCGCGCACGAACGGGTTGACCAGAATGCTCTCCTGCTCGTGGCTGGCGACAACGCCCGATACGTTTCTGAGCGCGGCAGTCAGGGACTGCAGATTTTGCTCCTCCAGCAGCGTGCGATTGAGGACCTGTACCGACTGCGGCCATTCGATAAGCGGAACGCCACCCTTGATGACCTCAGCTTCGCTCGCCGTGTATCCCTGGTCCCGTGTTCCCACAACGATGACTTCTTCACGGATTTTCCAGCTCGCCGACTCCCCGCCCGCCTGGGCAAAGGCGCGGTCGGTCAGCAACGGGCTCAGGACCAGTGATCCCACAACAATCGGTATCGCATATGCGTTTGCACCGGGCGCGACACCGCCTACCCGGTAAAAAGGTAACTTCATGACAGTACTCCATTTGCTCGCGCCGACTGGCGCGCACTATTCCACCCGGCTATTCGCCAAGTGCCATGTCAGTTGCAGATTTCAGGCCGGGGAAATGGCGGGGGGAGCGCGAGAAACGTAGGGAGTAAAGCGACTGGCGCGCAGCGTGTAAGATGCCGCGAGCCATAGGGGCGACGCTGCCGGATCGGGGCGTCCAGTAACAACCGCGAAACATCCCAGCGCATCGGCAAACAGGCCAGCCAGCTCACAGGGCTTGCCCGGATCGGCGTTCGACGCTGCGTCCTGCTTGTCTCCGTGATGGTGGTGGCCGTGGTGTCGGTGTTGCTCACCCAGCAGTGCCTGCATAACTTCTGCGGACAGGCCGTCCGGGCATAGCTGCAGGTACCAGCCATCGCTGACGGCGGCAGGCATGAAACCACGCGGAACCGCCACCTGCAGGGCCATGGCGGCAGCGGCAAGCAATGCAAGAAGACGTCGTTGACGGAGGGAGACAGACATCGGCGGCGTAGTATACCCGAGGCACACAGTGCGGGGCAGCCGATCATCGACCGGCGATCCATACTGCCCCTAGTAGCGCACCATCCGGTAGTAGACCATCAACATCGCCGCCGTCAGCAGGGCGATGGCAGAAATGATCCAGGTGCCCTCACCGTCGCCGATCAGCGGTGACATCAATGCCGGGCCCAGCCCGCCCCCGACCAAGGCGGTCGTGCCGTTGTAGAAACCCATGGCAGGCGCGAACTGATCCATGGGCAGGATGCGCTGCACCAGGGCATACTCACTGGCGGTGAAGGCCGAAAACAGGAACACCGCCGCCGTCATGCAAGCAATCACCACTGGCAAGCTCTCGGTATTGAGCGCGATATAGATCGCCACCCCCGCCCCGCCAAAGCCCAGCCCCGCCAGCAGTGCGCGGATGTTGAAGCGGTCGCCCAGGGTGGACCACAACGCTACCCCCAGCAGCGAGAAAGCGTAGGGTGCTGCCACCAGGAAGGTAATCTCCTCATAGGGAATACCGCGCTTGTTGGTAAAATAGGTAGGCAACCAGCTGGTCACGCCAATCGACATCAGGTTATTGCAGATGCCAATAACGAAGAACAGCAGGAAGCGCGGCGTCGTGAACAAGCTGCGGAGCAGCTGGCCACTGACTTCCTCTTCCGCTTCCCGCTCACGGCCGGCCGCCACCAGGGCCGCCTCCGCCACAGAGATGTCAGGGTGCTGCTCTGGGGCGTCATGTACAAAGCGGTAGATCAGCGGCAGGCTGACCAGGGCGCCGGCGGCGGCCAGTAGTAGGAAGCCGGCGCGCCAGCCAAACTGACCCATCATCGGCACCAGTAGCATCGGCGCCAACAGCACCGCCAGGAAGATTCCCGCCACGATGATGCTGTTAGCGCGAGCCCGCTCTTCCCGTGGAAACCAGATCTTGGTGGCGGTGGTCATCATCGGCACGTGCACGCCTTCGCTAAAACCCAGCAGCACGCGACTGGCCAGTAGCAACATGATCCACTGGCTGACCCAGGCACCCATCGCGGTGAACAGCGACCACAGGCAGACGATGGTCATCAGGCTGCGGCGCGGGCCGAAGCGCGCGGCAATCGGCGACAGCAGGATATTGGCCAGGCCGTAGGCACCGTAGAACAGGCCCATCAGCAGGGAGCCGTACTTCTGGGTCTCGGCCTCACTCCAGCCGTACTCCACTGCCATCAGGGGCAGCGCGAAGGTGATGTTGATGCGATCGAGGAAGCCGACGAAGAAGGTGACCATCAGCACCAGCGCCAGCTGCCAGCGCCGCTGCCTCAACAGGTGGGTCATGCTGCGCGGCACGCCGCTAGGCGGCGGGCTCGCGCTCCTGTTGGTCCGGGTTGTAGAGGCGATTCACGTATTCACCCAGCAGCATCTCGCGGCTGTCCGCCGGCAACTGATTGAGTATGTTGTTGATCTCCACCATGCTCTCCGGCAGCTCGGTGCCGTCACCGAGAATATCGCCCAGCTGGTCCATGACCTCGGGCCCCGAGTTGACGATGAAATCGCGCAGTTCCTGGGGCAGCACGTAGCGTTCCTGGCCGAGCTGGGCGTCGCGCACCGACTTCGCCACCTCGGCGAGGTCAGCGCAGAATTCGTCCACCGCATGGGCGTTGTGGTAGCCCACCGACAGATGCATGTTCTCGCTGGAGTTGGCAAAGCCGAACTGGGGCTGGATGTACCAACCGCGCTTGCGCATCTCGTCGGCCAGCGGGAAGATATCGAAGTCCAACGCACGCAGGGCCAGCATGTTGATCTTCGCCTGGCCCATCACTTCCATGCCCTCGATATCGTTCACGGTATCGACAATTTTTTGCGAGGCTTTCTGGCTCTCGTCGACCAGCCGCAGGTACCCGTCCCGGCCCAGGTGATTGAGAATCGCCCAGCAGGCCGCTACCGGGCCGCCGCTCTTGGTAGAGGTCACGCCAGGGTTTATCACCGCGTAGCCGGTCCAGTTGGCGTAGGAGAAAATCTGGTAGCGACGGATGGCGCGGTCCTTGTACAGGATGCAGCTGGCGCCCTTGGCGGCGTAGCCCCACTTGTGGAAGTCCATGGAAAGCTGGGTCACCCCCGGTACGGACAGGTCGAAGTCGGGGATGTCGTAGCCCAGCTCCTTGGCAAAGGGCAGGTACATGCCGCCCACGCAGCAGTCCACGTGCAGGCGCAAGTCGTGGCGCAGGGCGATCTGGCCCAGTTCGGCAATCGGGTCGATCGCGCCGTGAGCATAGGACGGTGCTGAGCCGACCATAAGGATGGTGTTGGGCGTGATGGCGTCTTCCATCTTCTCCGGGATGGCGCAGAAGTCGTCATCCACATCCACCAGCACTGCCTTCAGGTCGAAGTACTGGCAGGCCTTGTGAAAGGCCGGGTGGGCCGTGGTGGGCATGAGGATTTCCGGCTGGGTGATCTCCGGCTTGATATCCCGATAGTAGTCGCGGGTCGTCTTGAGTGACAGCAGGATGCTCTCAGTGCCGCCGGAGGTGAAGGTGCCCGTGGCATCCTCGCCGCCGTTAACCAGGTCCACCGCCATGCCGATCACGTCTTTCTCCAGCTGCATGCAGCTCGGGAACGAGGTTGGATCCAGGCCGTTCTCGGTCATGTACAGGTTGAAGGCGTCCTTCAGCAACTGCTTGGCCTCGTCGCCGGCATCATAGATGTAGGCGAATACCCGGCCTTCCTGCCAGGGCACATCGTTGCCCTTGAGGGACTCGAGATCGGTAAGAATATCGGCAGGGCGCTTGCCGGTGGCGGGGAACTTCATGGTGGCTCCGTCGAGAAGAAAAAACGATCTTCAAAATATTGTACATTTGTGCAATTATTGCAAGCACAAAAGCGTCGACAGCAAGGCGCGGGAAACGGGATGGAGTAAGCTATAACATACTATGCCAGCGGCTGAAAAAAAGGATCGCAAGCGCCGCAGCAAGGGCGAGCAGACTCGCGAGGTGATTCTCGACGGCGCCCTGCGAGTGCTGGCCCGGGACGGGCTGCGCGGCGTCACCCATCGCGCTGTGGCGGCCGAGGCCGGTGTCCAGCTCTCGCTGACCACCTACTACTTCAAGGACATCGACGCGCTGATCGAGCAGGCCTTCGAGCTGTTCTGCGAGCGCGCCAGGCCTACCAACGAGCAGATCTGGGCCACCCTGTTCGACTACCTGGACAGGTACACGGCGGCGGAAATGCGCAAGACCTCGGTGCGCGAACAGATCTGCCTCGACCTGGCGCATATGGCCACCGACATCATCCTGCAAGGCGTTACTGAGACGCCGGAGGGCCTGGCTGTCGAGCAGGTCTTCCTGTCCAGCGTGCCTCAGGCTGCCAACCTGCGAGAGATGGCCGCGCAGCACCGCCAGAGCCTGCTGAATCCGCTGGTGCGACTGTGCAGCCTGGTCAACAAGCGCGACCCGGAAATCGACGCAGCCCTGCTGCTGGACACCATGACCCGCCTTGAGTACGAGGCGATCCTGCTGGCGCCGGAAGACATCGACCGGGAGCATATTGCGCGCCTGCTGCGCCGTCAGATCGGCTGGGCCCTGGGCCTCAAGCGCGCCTGAGGTGGAACCCTACGCCTCCCTGGCGCACGCGCTGGACATCGCCGGACGCGCCCACCCCACCCTGCTGATCGACGCCAATCGACTGGACGCCAACCTGCAGCGCCTCAAGGCCCGGCAGCTGCCGCAGGCGCTGCGGCTGGTGGTGAAATCCCTGCCCAGCCTGCCGTTGCTCGACACCTGCATGGCTGCGCTCGACACCCGCCGCCTGATGAGCTTTCACGCGCCATTCCTGGCGCAGCTGCTGCGCCGCTACCAGGACGTGGATGTCCTGCTCGGCAAACCCCTGCCCGCCGCGGCCCTGCGCCAGCTACTCACCGAGTTTCGGGACCAACCGGCCCGCCTCGAGCAGGTGCAGTGGCTGGTGGACAGCGAGCAGCGCCTGGCCCAGTACCGGGCGCTGGCCGAGGAACTGGGCCTGGCCCTGCGAATTGCAGTGGAGATCAATATTGGCCTGCGGCGCGGCGGCCTCGACCAACCGCAACAGCTAGCGGCGCTGATCAGCGCCATAGAGTCGTCAGGAAGGCTGACATTCACCGGCCTTATGGGCTACGACGCCCACACCGCCAAGGCGCCGGGCGGACCGGGCCGGGCGCTGGCGGCAGCCAACCGGCGCTACCGGGCCTTCCTGTCGGCCTGTGAGCGGGCACCGGAGAGCCTCACACTCAACGGCGCCGGCAGCCCGACCCATGTATTGCACGCGCAGGACAGCCCCCTCAACGATGTCAGCCTGGGGTCGGTCCTGCTCAAACCCAGCGATTTCGACCTGCCCCAGCTGGCGGAGTACCAGCCGGCCTGCTGGATTGCCACGCCGGTCCTCAAGCGCCAGCCCGGGGTCTCGGTGCCTTTCCTGTCAGCCTGGACCCGGTTGAGTTCACGGTTGCCGGGGCGGCGTCGCGACAGCCTGTTCCTGTACGGCGGCCGCTGGATGGCGAAGCCCGACTGGCCGCGGGATATGGCACCTCACGCCCTGTACGGTCTCAGCTCCAACCAGCAGCTGATGACGGTGCCCGCCGACAGTGACATCACTGTTGATGACTGGGCCTTTTTTCGACCCACCCAGTCGGAGGCGGTGCTGCTGCAGTTTGGCGATCTCCAGGTGGCCCGGAATGGCGTGCTGTGCGAGCGGTGGCCGGTGCTGGAAAACTGATGCTGCGCTTAGTCGGCAAGCTGACCCTGGTGCTCCTGCTGCTGTTAGCCGTAGTGGCGGGAGGCGCCTGGTGGGCCCTTCGAGCCTCCCTGCCCGTCGAGCACGGCTTCGTCAACGTACCGGGCCTGACCCGACCGGTAGACCTGTACTACGACCGCTGGCAGCGCCCGAGCGTGCGCGCGGCGACATTGGCAGACGCCTTCAGTGCCGAGGGCTGGCTGCACGCCAGCCACCGCCTGTGGCAGATGGAACTGTACCGCCGGGCCGGCCGCGGACGGATGGCGGAGCTGCTGGGGCCGGACCTGGTGGCTACCGATGAACAGCTCTGGCGTTTCGGAGTGCCGCAGCTGGCAGAGCGCTTGCAGAACAATGCCAGTGAGCCACTGCTTAGCCTGATAGATGCCTACCTGCGCGGGGTCAACGCGGCCATAGGGGGCTCCTCTCTGCCACCGCCGGAACTCCTGCTGCTGCGGCGTCGACCCGCTCCCTGGACCCGCGCAGACGTATTTGCGGTCGGCGCGCTGATGGCGTTCCAGTCGTCCAATAATGCCGAGCAGGAACTGCTGCGCCTGGCCATCGAGAGCCGGGTGGGCCCGGCACGGGCCGGCTTGTTCCTGGAGGACCTGAGCGAACGAGACGGCTTCCCCTTCGTACTATCGGGGACCCCGCCCGGCGTCGCGACACAGCAAGCTACCCGCCCGGGCAGCCCCGATGACTGGCTGGATGCGGTGGCCGCTATGGATGCCACCGACCCCCGCCACCAGCCGCTGATGCCCCGCTTCGGCTTTGGCAGCAACGGTTGGGTGGTCGCGCCCGAAAAGAGTAAAACCGGCCACGCCCTGTTCGCCTTTGACTCCCACGACGCCCTGGGGCTGCCCAACCTGTTCTACGAAGTGCAGCTGTTTTTCGACGGAAACCGCCGCCTCGGCGGCTGGTCGGCGCCGGGGCTGCCCGGGGTGATCAATGGCTTTAACGAGTCTATCGCCTGGGGTTTCACCAATATCGGCGACAGCCAGGACCTGTTTCTGGAGCGCGCGGTGCCGGGACGGCCGGGCGTATTCATGGACGGCGACACCGCCTATGCCGCCACCGTCAGCACCATTACGCTGCCGGTGCGCGATGCGCCCGACCACAGCTTCGAGGTCCTTCACACCCGCAACGGCCCGCTGATTCACCCGGACCCGCCGCTGTCCCTGCGCTGGACGGTGCACGACATCGGCGAGCTGGGACTGGACGGTCTGCTGGCTTTCAATCTGGCCAGCGATTGGGACAGCTTCAATGCCGCCCTCGACCGCCATGCCGGCCCGGTGCTGAACGCCACCTACGCCGACGTTGAAGGCAATATCGGCTTCCGCACCGCAGGGCTGCTACCGCTGCGGGCCCTTGGCGACGGCCTACGGCCGCTGGCGGCGGACAGCGCCAATGCCTGGCGAG
>JANQGK010000356.1 GCA_028277365.1 Halieaceae bacterium
GGCCATCAGCTCGTCGACGGGCACATCGAGGTAGCGGCCCAGGTTGCCCTGCCGCAGTTCCCTTAGCTGCCGATCACAGTCTTCCTGGATGGCGCGAGCTGCCGCATCCGGGAGAATGCCCAGTTCGCGACTGTGCTCGACGGCGGCCTGTTCGCCGATCAGCAGCATGCGTGCCCCGAGGCTTTCCTGCGCGGCTTCGGTGAACTCGGGATAGCTGTCACGCAGTTGTGCCAGCTCATCGTCCAGTGACCCCTGCAGCGCCAGATACAGGTCGCGAACCTGGGTGACCACATCTCCGCCGATGCCGTTCTCCTCGGCTATCTGGTCCAGGGCCTCCAGCACGCTGCCGGCCGAACGATAGCGCGCCCAGCTCACGTCGTAGTCCCGTAGCATTTGTCGGATTTGGCGTCTCTCCAGCCAGGCGTGCAGCGGCGCTAACCCGGCCATGACGCCGCACAGCCGCGTGACGAGTTCGTGCAGCGGCGAATGCCTGAACGGGCGACCCGGCAAGCGTCCGAAGTGCCTGGCATCGTCGAGCTGTTGCTCAACGTTCTTGCTCAGCTCCCGGTAGGCCCAGTCGCCGATGAATCCGTGCTGGAACAGTTCATCGTAGTGGGTTTTCTCGCGCCACAGTGCCCGCATCGAGAGTATCCGTCGGGCTTCCTCCTCGCTCATCTGCGACTGCAGGCGCTCGATGTCGCCCTGTAAGGCGGTGATGGCATGGTTCGCTTCCAGCCGCAGCCGGTCGGCGACCCGGTGTGAGAAAAACTTGCCCCGCTCCAGCCGGTCGAGGTTCGCCTGGCTGTGGTGCTTGGCACGCAGCGCGCCCTCCTGCGCGGCCAGCCGGTCGGCCAGTTCGGGAAGATGCAGGCCCAGCTTGCGCACCAGGGGCTCGACGCTGAGCCCCTGTACAAGCAGCGTGAATAGCACTGCGCCCATCACCACGGTGACCAGCGTGTCGCGCAGCGCAAAGTCCGGCAGCGATAAGACGATCGCCAGCGCGATAGCGCCGCGCAGGCCGCCCCAGAACATTACTAGCTGGTAGGCCCTGTTCACAGGCTCTGCGTCCGGCAGGTGCGCCAGCTGTGGCACCAGGCCGAACACCACCAAGGCACGTGACAGCAGCATGGCGAAGGCCGCGAGAGCGATCAGGTGGAGGGCGCTGCTATAGGCAATGATCTCGAATTGCATGCCCATCAGCAGGAATATGAGGGCGTTTGCCAGCCAGGCCGCGTAGCCCCAGAAGTCGCGCAGGTACTTCTCCGTGCCCGGCGACAGCTTGCTGCGCCCGTAGCTGCCCATGACCAGGCCGGCGGTGACCACGGCCATGATACCGCTGACATGCAGCTTGTGCTCGGCCAGGGTGAACGACGCGTAAGCCAGTACCGTGGTGAGACTGATTTCTACAGGCGGGCGCGCCTCTATCGCTCCCAACAGCTGGGCGACCAGCAAGGCCAACACGCCGCCCACCGCGATGCCGCCGAGAAACACCCACAGAAAGGTGCCTACTCCCTGCAACAGCGTCGTGGCGGTCACGACACCGGAAGTCGCGATGCCGATCAACAGGGTGGCCAGCACCAGGGAGGTCGCATCATTGAACAGGCTTTCACCCTCGACCAGCACCGTCAGCCGTTCCGGCACACCCAGTTGCCTGAACAGGGATATCACCGCCACCGGATCGGTGGCGCTCAGGATAGCGCCCAATAGCAGGCAGATAATCAGCGGCATCTCGGTGAGCAGGTAAAACAGCAGGCCGATTACCGCAGTCGATATCAGCAAGCCGGGTACCGCCAGGGTCAGCACCGGCAGCAGGTTGTACTGCAGCTCCCGCGCCTGCAGGTTGTAGGCGGCCTCGAATACCAGGGTGGGCAGGAACACAAACAGCATCAG
>JANQGK010000364.1 GCA_028277365.1 Halieaceae bacterium
TCATAGCAGAGGTTACCCATGTTGTAGGCGGCGTCGCGGTAGTCGGGGTCGGCATCCAGCGCCGCCTGGTAGCACTGCCGGGCGACCTCGAGCTTGCCCAGGTGCTTGAGGGCGTTGCCGAGATTGTTGTAACTGGGCGCGTGGCCGGGGGCGTTGACGATCGCCCGCTTGTAAGCCTCCACCGCGTCCTGCAGCCGGCCCAGGTCGCGGCAGACGTTGCCCAGGTTGTACCAGGCGAAAGCGAAGTCCGGTCGTGCCTGGATGGCCTGCTGGTAGCAGGCCGCGGCGGCGCCGAGCTGGCCCTGCGACTGGCGGATATTGCCCAGGTTGTAGTGCACGTCGGCGAGTTCCGGGTGCTGCGCCAGCGCCTGGCCGTAGCAGTGGGCCGCCGCCTCCAGCTCGCCGTTTTCCTTCAGCGCGCTGCCCAGGCACACCAGCACCTCGCAGTCGCCGGGGCGGTGGGCCAGGGCGGCGCGCCACAGCTTGATAGCCTCCGTTCGCTGGCCGTCGTTGTAACGAAGCAGTGCTTCGGCGTGTAACTGCTCTGCCGAATTCATCTATTTCCCGATCGAGGCGCGATAATCCCGCGGTGAACTGCCGATGGTATTTCTAAACAGGCGGGAAAAATACAGCGGATCTTCATAGCCCACGGCAGCGGCCACCGCCTGCACGTTCAGATCGGTGCTGTCCAGCAGCCGGCAGGCGTATTCCATTTTCATGTTCAGAAAGTGCTTGATCGGCGAGTAGCCGGTGAGCTGCTTGTAGCGTTTGGAGAAATGGTACTTGGACAGCCGGGCCCGGGCGGCCAGTTCGTCGAGGCTGAGGCCCTGGTGGATATGCTCGCGCATGTAGGCCTGCACCCCTTCCAGGTCGAAACCGCTTTCTCCGCGGCCACCCGCAAGGCCCGCTTCCAGCGCGAGCTGGGTCAGCAGGTGGCGCAACTGGTTGGCGGCGTTGACAAAGGCCCCGGTGGAGTAGCCCGTGTGCCGCACTTCGAGCAGGCTGTCGAAGCTGGCGGCGAGCTGCGGCGACAGGCCGGCGTTAAGCACCGGCCGCCCCTCCCGGTAGCCCAGATTCTGCAGAAACACCCCGCTGGCGGAGCCCTGGAAGTGCACCCAGTACACCGACCAGGGCTGCAGGCGATGGGCCCGGTACTCGTGTGCCAATCCCTGGGGCAGCAGGATGACCTGGCCCGGGCCTACCCGCCCCGACCAGTCCCCGGTGGCCAGTGAGCCCCGCCCTGCGGCGCAATAAATCAGCAGGTTGTCATCGTGGCGCTCACGCCGCATACGATGTCCCGCGGCCGCCGGGTAGTAGCCCATAGCCGTCGGGTAGCAGTCTTTGGTCAGCGGGTGCCGGGCCAGGAAGCCGATCATGAAGGCGGGTGTGATGAAGCGGATGCCGGGGTCCGGCAGGGGCCACTTGGAAGGTGCACTCATAGCACAATATAGTCCATAAAGTGCGCAATTTCGTCAATGTGCCCCAAAACTGTGCTCTGCTACCCTTGCAGGCTGTCTAATATGAGAGGTGCGCTGCACGCTGCCCGCCAGGAGAATCCCATGTCAGAAGCTAAGAAGCTTGCCGATATTCACGAGCCCGAAGAGCTGGCCCGCCAGCACATCGAAGAGCTGATCGCCCGCTCTCGCGCCGCCCAGGCGCAGATTGCAAACTACAGTCAGGCCCAGGTGGACAACCTGATCCGCGCGCTGGTGTACGCGGTGGCGAAGGAAGACCGCGCCGAAGAAATTGCCCAGTTTACGGTCGAAGAAACCCAGCTCGGCAACTACACCGGCAAGTACCTCAAGATCCATCGTAAGACCCGCGCCACCCTGATGGACATCATCAACGACAAGTCGGTGGGCGTGATCGAGGAAATCCCCGAGCGCAACATCTACAAGATTGCCAAGCCGGTGGGCGTGATCGGTGCGCTGTCGCCTTCCACCAATCCGGAGGCAACACCGGTGATCAAGGCCATCTCCGCCATCAAGGGCCGCAACTCCATCATCATCGCCCCGCACCCGCGCGCCAAGCTGACCAACAAGAAGATCTGCGACTACCTGCGCGATGCCCTGGAGCGCATGGGTGCCCCCGCCGACCTGGTGCTGGCTATTGAAACGCCGTCGCTGGAGCTCACCCACGAGCTGATGCGTCAATGCGACCGGGTGCTGGCCACCGGCGGCGGCGCCATGGTCAACGCTGCCTACTCTTCCGGCACCCCGGCCCTGGGAGTGGGTGTCGGCAACGCGGTGATCACGGTGGACGACACCGCCGACCTGGACGAGGCGGCGGAGAAAATCCGCGTGTCCAAGACCCTGGACCTTGCCGCCTCCTGTTCATCGGACAACTCGGTGCTGCTGTTCGCCTCCATCTACGATGAGATGCTGGCCAGGTTGCAGCGCGAGGGCGGTTACCTGCTGGATGAGACCGAAAAGGAAAAACTCCAGAACACCATCTGGAAAGACGGCTACCTGAACGTGGACATTGTCGCTCAGCCGGCCCATAAGATTGCCGGCATGGCGGGCATCGAGCTGCCGGAGGGCAAGCAGTTCCTGATTGTGCCGGAGACCGGCGCCGGCAAAGACTACCCCTTCTCTGGTGAAAAGCTCTCCGTGACCATGGCCCTGTACAAGGTCGAGGACATCGACGAGGCCGTTGCATTGACCAACGAGATTCAGGCCTATCAGGGTCAGGGCCACTCCTGCGGCATCTACAGCTATAGCGACGGGAACATCCTCGCCTACGCCAACGGCACCCGCACTTCCAGGGTGATGGTCAACCAGCCACAGGCCGCCTCCAACAGCGGCAACCTGTGGAACGGCATGCGCCAGACCTTCTCTCTGGGCTGTGGTTCCTGGGGTGGCAACGGCACCAACAACAACATCACCTGGCGTGACCTGATCAACGAGACCTGGGTGTCCAAGCCGCTGGCGGTCAACAAGGCCATCCCGGAAGACATCGAGCTGTTCGGCGCCGAGGTGATGGCGAAGTTCGACGACCAGGCCGGGGACTAAACGCCATGGATTTTGCGCTTTCCGACGACCAGCAGGCGTTCGTCGACAGCGCCCGTGCCTTTTCCGAGGGTGTTCTGGCACCGAAAGCCGCCGAGTGGGATGCCACCTCGCATTTCCCGGTGGAGGCACTGGCACAGGCGGGCGAGCTGGGCTTTATGGGCATGTACACGCCGGAATCCGCCGGCGGGCTGGCCCTGTCGAGGCTGGACGCCAGCTTGATTGTCGAGGAACTGGCCAAGGGCTGCACCACTACCGCCGCCTTCCTGACCATCCACAACATGGCCACCAGCATGATCGGCAAATACTGCCGCCAGGAGGTCATCGACCAGTGGTGCCCGGAGCTGGTGATGGGCACGAAACTGGCTTCCTACTGCCTGACTGAACCGGGTGCCGGCTCCGACGCCGGCAGCCTGCGCACCAGTGCCCTTAGTGACGGCGACGATTACGTCGTCAACGGCAGCAAGGTGTTTATCAGCGGCGCCGGTGAGACGGACGTGCTGGTGGTGATGCTGCGTACCGGCGACGCCGGCCCCAAAGGCGTTACCGCCGTGCTGATCCCGGCCGACGCCGAGGGCGTCTCCTACGGCAAGAACGAGGAGAAGATGGGTTGGAAGGCCCAGCCCACCCGCATGGTCACCTTTGACAACGTGCGGGTGCCGAAGGGCAATCGCCTCGGCGAGGAGGGCCAGGGCTTCGCGATCGCCATGGAGGGCCTCGACGGCGGCCGCATCAACATTGCCACCTGCAGTGTCGGCACCGCCCAGCAGGCGCTGGAAGAGGCGGTGGCCTATGTGCAGGAGCGCAAACAGTTCAACACCGCCATCGCCGATTTCCAGGCTACCCAGTTCAAGCTCGCCGACATGGCTACCGAACTGGTGGCCGCCCGGCAGATGATCCGGTTGGCCGCCTGGAAACTCGACAACAAGGATTCCCAGGCCACCACCTACTGTGCGATGGCCAAGCGCTTCGCCACCGATGTGGGTTTCGAAGTCTGCAATGATGCCCTGCAGCTCTACGGCGGCTACGGCTATATCAAGGAGTACCCGATGGAGCGCCACGTGCGCGACACCCGGGTGCACCAGATCCTGGAAGGTACCAACGAAATCATGCGGGTGATCATCTCCCGCCGTCTGCTAATGGAAGGAGCCCTGGAGGTGATTCAATGAGTTTGAGCACATCGGAGAAGCTGAAGGTCGAGATCATCGGCCACACGGCGCTGATCGCCATCGACAACCCGGCGGCCAACACCTGGGACACCGAGAGCCTGCCGGCGCTGAAGGATCTGATCGAGAAGCTCAATGCCGACCGCGATATCTGGGCCCTGGTGCTGACCGGTGCCGGTGATAAGTTCTTCTCCGCCGGGGCCGACCTCAAGCTGTTCGCCGACGGCAGTCCCGACACCGCGCGCGACATGGCACAGTACTTCGGCGAGGGCTTCGAGTGCCTGGCTGATTTCCGCGGCGTCAGCATCGCCGCCATCAACGGCTTCGCCATGGGCGGCGGCCTGGAGGTGGCGCTGGCCTGTGATATCCGCATTGCCGAGGAGCAGGCGCAGATGGCGCTGCCCGAGGCCAAGGTGGGTCTGTTGCCCTGCGCCGGCGGCACCCAGCGCCTGGCCTGGCTGTGCGGCGAGGGCTGGGCCAAGAAGATGATTCTCTGCGGTGAGCGCGTCGATGCCGCCACCGCCGAGAAAATCGGCCTGGTGGAGGAAGTGGTTGCCAGCGGTGGCGCCAGGGAGCGCGCTCTGGCGCTGGCGGAGCAGGTAGGTGAGCAGAGCCCGATCTCGGTCACCTCCTGCAAGGAACTGATCGGCCAGGCCCGGGAAAAGGCCATGGAAGGTGCGCTGCCCTACGAGCGTGAAAAGTTTGTCGACCTGTTCGGCACCGAGGACCAGAAAGAGGGCGTCAACGCCTTCCTGGAGAAGCGCAAGCCGGTCTGGAAGAACGCCTGATGAGTGCACCGGTTCTGTTCGAGACGCTGGATGCCGCCGGCGGCAAGCTCGGCCGCATCACTCTCAACATCGAGTCCACCCTCAACTCCCTGACCCTGGACATGGTGGACCTGCTGCAGGGGCAGCTCGACCAGTGGGCCGGCGATGACGACATCGCCGCGGTATTCATCGACGCTGCCGGCGAGAAAGCCTTCTGCGCAGGCGGCGATGTGCAGGCGCTGCACGCCTCCGCGGTGGCCACCCCCGGCGGCCCCTGCGATTACGCCGAGACCTTCTTCGCTCGTGAATACCGCATGAACTACAGCCTGCACACCTGGCCCAAGCCGCTGGTGTGCTGGGGGCACGGTATTGTGATGGGCGGCGGCCTCGGCGTGATGGCGGGTTGCTCGCATCGCATTGTCACCGAAAAAACCCGCATCGCCATGCCGGAGGTGACCATCGCTCTGTTTCCCGACGTGGGAGGCAGCTGGTTCCT
>JANQGK010000379.1 GCA_028277365.1 Halieaceae bacterium
TCTACCAGCTCCTGGTAGGCCTTGGCCACTGTCAAGTGATTGATGTTGTAATCCGATGCTACCTGCCGTACCGAAGGCACCGCCTCACCTTCTGCGAAGCTGCCGTCCAGGATGCGCTGGACCACCAGGTCGCGCAGCTGGCGATAGATCGGAAGGTTGTCATTCCACTCTACGGACACGCTCAGACCTCCCATAGGGGTGTTGCTCCGGTGACCATCAGTCGATCGGCGTAACGTCGCCGGAACCCAGCGTACTGCGTTCTACTTTGGGATCGCCCCGGTAATGCACATCGCCGCTGCCGAGGATATTGGCGTCCAGGAAGTCCACCGCCCAGACGCTGACATCGCCGGAGCCGAGGATGTCCACGTCCACCTGACTGGCGGGAAAGCTGGAAAGGTCGATATCGCCGGAGCCCGCCACGCTGACGTCCAGCACTTCGACCATGCCTTCCTCGCTCTCGCGGCTACCAACCACGTCACCGGAGCCCGCCATATCCACGTTCATGCGCCGCGCGGTGACCCGACCCAGGTCGATATCACCGGAACCGGCCAGCTCCACGTCAAGGTCGTCGACATCGCTGCTGGCCAGCTGGATGGTGCCGGAGCCGGACACAGAGACCTCCAGGTCGCCGGCCTTCACCGAGTGCAGGCGAATGACGCCGGAACCGTCGACACTCACCGACAGCTTCTTGGTCTCGATGGGGTCTACCCAGATATCGCCGGAGCCCTGCAGCACGATCTGCTCCAGGTCTTCCACTTCCAGCAGGTACTTCACATTGCGTACCTTGCGCCCGCTTTCGGTGTAGCCCAGCTTGAGAGTGCTTCCGCGCACGTAAAAAGGCTGTCGGTCCAGGTCGTCAGTATCGCCCTTCACCAGCAGCCGGGTGTCATCGCTAAAGGTAACCTTGAGTTCATCGCTGCCGCGCAGCACGACCCGGTCGATATCAAAGCCTTTGACCGAGCGGGTATCCGCGTTGGCCAGTGCCGACAGGCCGGCGCAGGCCAGAAATACCAGGGCTATCCTCAGGCGGGTATTACTGCCGCGGATCAGTCCTTGTCTTCGAATCTTCAGCATCGGTATCGCCTCCGATATGGTGTTATACATAACTATATCACCCGGAAATGAATCTGCAACAGTTTTTTATTTTTAATCATATCAATGACTTAGGCCCGTCCTGCCGCAAGAGAGCGGTTCATATTGCCTGCAATTGCACGGGCCAACTGCTTGGCTCGCTCGGTTTTCTCGCCTCGCCAGCCGGTATCGACCGTGCGCTCGAAGTGGTCCAGCCAGCGCTGGAAATCCGCCGCCGCCAGCGCCCGCTTGCCGTGCAGTTTGCGGTGGATATTCATGGTGTGGCGCTGGTAGTGCATGTCGCCCAGCAGCAGCTTGCACCAGTAGTCGACGATGTGGGGCTTGTGCACCTCCAGGTCGACGGCGGCCACCTCCAGGAAGATCGGCGCCAGCACCGGGTCCTTCAGCAGCCCGGCATAAAAGCACTCGACAAACGCGGCGATCTGCTCGCGGCTGTCGAGGTCGCTCTTGACCAATGGATGTCTGACTGGCGCGTTCATAGTCGTAACTTATCTAGCGTTTCTTATTCTTTTTGACATGTTTCATCATGCGGCGTTTGCGTGACACCTGGCGCTGGGTCAACTGATTACGCTTGCCCGCGTAAGGGTTTTCCCCGGTACGGAATTCTACCCGAACCGGAGTGCCGGCTAGCTGGAGCTCGCGGCGGAAGATCTTCTCCAGGTAACGCTGGTATGAAGCGGGCACCTTGCCGGTCTGGTTACCGTGAATGACGATCAGCGGCGGGTTCTGGCCGCCGGCATGGGCGTAGCGCAGCTTGATACGGCGGCCGTTGATCATGGGCGGCTCGTGGTCCGTCACCGCGTCTTCGAGGATGCGGGTGAGCTGGTTGGTCGACAGCTTGCGGGTCGCCGACCGGTAGGCGGCATCGATGCTCTTGTAAAGGTGCCCTACCCCGGTCCCGTGCAGCGCCGAGATGAAGTGGATGTCGGCATAGTCGATAAACTTGAGGCGCCGGTCCAGCTCATAGCGCACACGCTGCTTGTCATCGGCATCCATGCCGTCCCACTTGTTGAGGGCCAGCACCAGGCCGCGTCCGGCGTCGATGGCCTGTCCCAAAAGGTGCAGGTCCTGTTCTACCAGGCCCTCGCTGGCGTCCATCACCAGCACCACCACATGCGCGTCGTCGATGGCCTTTAAAGTTTTCACGATGGAGAACTTCTCCACCACTTCCTTAACGTTCTTGCGCCGCCGCACGCCGGCGGTGTCGATCAGCGTATAGCGCTGGTCCTCACGCTCATAGTCAATGTAAATGCTGTCGCGGGTCGTGCCCGGTTGGTCATAGACCACCACCCGGTCCTCTCCCAGCAGGCGATTGACGAGGGTGGACTTGCCGACGTTGGGGCGGCCAATAATCGCCACGCGGATGGACCCTCCCTCGTCCTGTTCGGCTTCAGCGTCAATGACAAAACCGCCCAGCACGTCGTCCAGCATGGCCTTCACACCGCGGCCGTGGCTGGCCGCCACCGGGTGCAGGTGCTCTACCCCAAGGGCGTAAAAATCAGGCAGCACCGAATCCTCATCGATGCCGTCGATCTTGTTGACCACCAGGTGGAAGGGCTTGTTGCTGCGGCGCAGGTGGCGCACCAGTTCCTCGTCACCGGCTGTTAGGCCGGCCCGGGCGTCCACCAGCAGCAGCACTGCGTCAGCCTCGGTCATCGCCGCCAGCGACTGGTCGGCCATATGGGAATCGATGCCCTCTTCCTCACCGGTGATACCGCCTGTATCAATGACGATAAAGCGCTGGTCATGGTGCCGCGCCTCGCCGTACTTACGATCCCGGGTCAGCCCCGGGAAGTCAGCGACCAGTGCATCGCGACTGCGGGTCAGGCGGTTGAACAGCGTCGACTTGCCGACATTGGGTCGCCCCACCAGGGCGATCACCGGTATCACTGGGCATCCCGGGCAGTCACCCTGAGCGCGGTGAGCTGACCGCTATTGCCAAACACGTAGAGCACGTCGTCGCGGGCCAGCATGTCGGCACGCACGCCGTCGCCGTCGGTGCGAGTGCGCCCGACGATGCGGCCATCCACCTGGGACAGGAAGTGCACATAGCCGCGGAAATCCGCCACTGCCACATAGCCCTTGATGGCGCGCGGTGAACTCAGCTGGCGGAAGGACAGGTCACCCTGTTCCCAGCGTATACCACTGCTGTTGCGGTAAAAGGCAATCACAGTGCCGGTTTCTTCGGCCACGTAGATATTGCCGAAGCCCTGGTCCAGGCCCACGTAGCTGGAAACCTCCTCCTGGCGAAGTTTGCGGCCGCTGGCCACGTCTATAGCTGCCAGCCGGCCCTGGTAACTGACAGCCCACAGCAGGGGCGGTGCCAGCAGCATGTTGCCATCGATGTCGACAATGCGGTCAATCTCCGAGCGGCCCTGGGCAATGGCCACCCGCGCCTCCCAGCGCACGGCGCCGGTGTTGAGATCGAGCGCCACCACACGGCCGTTACCGAACGCGGCAATGGCAAAACGTTCGACAATTACCGGTGTGCTGGTACCGCGCAGGGTCAGCACCGGCAGGTTGCTGTCGTAAACCCACAGCTCTGAACCATCGCGGGCGTCGAGGCCATGAAGCTTGCCGTTGTAACTCTGCACCACCACCACCCGGCCGTTGGTTTGCGGCGCCGCCAGGATTTCACCCTGCAGCTGGCTGGTCCACAGCACTGAGCCGTCCTGGTCCGACAGGGCGACCACGGAGCCGTCGCTGGACCCCAGCAACAGCATGCCGCCACCGACGCCAACGCCACCGCTGATCTCGTGGTCGATATCCTCGCGCCAGATGCGTTTGCCGGTTTCACTGTTGAGCGCCACCACGGTACCGTCGCTGCCGGCGGCGAAGATGCGGTCGCCCGCCAGCACCGGCTGCAGGCGGTAGAACCCGTCGCCCTGGCCGCCGCCCACGCCCACGCTCCACAGACGCTTGACGCGCACTTCCTCGACAATATCCAGCAAGTCGGCGGGGGCGCGACTGTCGTCCGGGGCAGAGCCGAACCAGTTCTCAAACGTGGAGCACGCCGTGCAAAGTAACAGCAGTTGCGCTGCCAGCAGGGCTCTAGACAAGCTTGCCATTATCGTTGCTCAGCCGCGGCCAGTTCGCGGGCCGGCACCGGAGTCAGGGCGCTGAGCTTGAGTCGCAGAGCCTCACTGCT
Source organism: Halieaceae bacterium (assembly GCA_028277365.1). GTDB lineage: Bacteria > Pseudomonadota > Gammaproteobacteria > Pseudomonadales > Halieaceae > JANQIO01. The sequence goes on from JANQGK010000379.1 coordinate 4,241, forward strand.
GCCACCGTCCGTCGCCGCCGCCAATCCCAGCGCGCGCTCGTAGGCGGCGATGGCCTTGGCCTTATCGCCCAGGTCCAGGTAGACATCCCCTTCCGCCTCGGCATAGGCGGCTGCAAAAGCACCGGGCTCCGCCGCCGTGAGAATATCCAGGGCGGCCTGAGGCTCGCCGCGAGCCACTTTTACCCGCGCCAGCCGCAGTTCGGCCAGTAATGCCAACTCTAAAGCCGGGCTCTGGGTCAGCACCCAGTGCAGCTCCGCCTCGGCGTCTTCCAGGCGGCCTTCCACCACGGCGATGCGCGCCAGATGCAAAGCGGCAAACTGGGCGTAGGTGGAGGACGGGAAGG
>JANQGK010000017.1 GCA_028277365.1 Halieaceae bacterium
TGGCGCCGCCCACCAGCAGGGCGTCATAACCCTTCAGCACCTCGGGACCGAACTCGGGGGTGTCGAACACGTTGAGGATGTCGAGTTCTTGTTCGCCTAGGCCGCAGTAACGCAGGAAGCTGTTAGTTTCTTCCTCGCGCACCGAGGGCAGGTGGCGGATTTGCATCAGCAGTAATTTCATGGCGCCGCAGTATACCTACGAGCGGGTGGCGATGCTGCCGTGGCAATGCAGGTCCGCGTCTACTGCAAACCAGGGCAGGCCCAGGTCCTCCAGCCAGGCTAGGGCCTCGTCGACCGGCTTCAGCATGCCGATGGTGGCGGTGCTGCCCGCCACCAGGCACTGAGGGGCAATCACGCTTACCGCCAGCAAACCTTCTACCGGCCAGCCGGTGTGGGGGTTGAGGATATGGCCGTAGTGGCGTCCGTCGACTGCCATACAGCGGGCGTAGTCTCCACTGGAGGCCAGCGCGCCCGCGGGCAGGGTAAGTTGGGCAATGGCCAGGTCTGGCTTTCGCGGGTGGCGAATACCGATGGGCCAGCCCTCCTGCTCGGGCGGACTGCCCAGCACCGCGATATCGCCGGCCAGATCGACCAGGGCTGCCTCGGCACCGGCCTGGCGCAGCGCTGCGGCTGCGCTGTCGCAGGCGTATTCTTTTACGCAGCCGCCGAAGTCCAGCTCCATGCCGCCCACGGTCAGTTCCACGGCATCGGGCTGCCAGCGCAGCTTGTCCCAGCCGACCCTGGGTAACAGCGCTTCAATGGCGCCCGGCGCCGGCAATGTGCCGGACTTGAAATCCCATGCCTGGCGAAGAATGCCGGAGGTGAGGTCGAACAGCCCGTCGCTTTCCCGCCAGGCGGTCTCGGCGTAGTGGAGCAGGCCTGCGGTTTCCGTGTCGATGGCCACCGCTTCGCCGCTGCCGGCGGCGCGGTTGATCTGGCTGGTGAGGGAGTCGTCCCGGTAGCGGCTGTATTTCGCTTCCAGGCGCCGCACCTCGGCTTCCGCGGCGTCGGCCGCTGCTAGGAGCGTGGCGTGCTCACCGTAGAGGCGGAATCGGCACGGCCCCGCCATGGCGGTAAAGCGGTGCTCCAGCTCATCCACTAGCGGAAGCTGTAGTCAAAGCCGACCGAGTAGCGCCAATACTTCACCAGCGCCGGTGACTCGTCGCCGCTGAAAATGCCGAAATCCTCGCTGGTGGTGTAGCGCTCGCCGGTAGCGTTGAGGGTCCAGTTGCCCACCGTGTGGCGCACCCGCAGGCCGGTGGTGATGCCGCCAAAGGCCGACAGGCGGTAGTCGTCGGCGAAGTAGCGGTCATTGAAATCCGGCGTGTTGGAGAAAAACTCGGCCTCGTCCTGGCTGTAGTAGCGCAGGAAGGGCACGAGTTGGGTGTTGCGGCCAAGGTTCTGCCACCAGGCCAGGTCCACCGTGTGGGAGGTGATGCCCCAGTCGTCGTCGAAGTAGCGGTAGTCCACATGCAGGGCGGCATTGGGGCCGGTGAAGTAGTGCCGCAGGCCAGCGCTGGCCGCCCATTCCTTGCGGGTATCAGGACGCTGGTCCTGCAGCTTGTAAGGGTCGGTGAGAAAGCCGTCCCGGTAGGTATAGCTCAGCCCAAAGCGCAGGACGGCACGCTTACTGATAATGCGGCTGACCCCCAGGAAGGCACCAAAGATATCTTTGCTGTCTTCCAGGGTATTGGTGGGGGTGACACCCTGGGTGGGTTCGATGTCGTCGAAGGAGGCGCTCACCGCCGCCGACCAGGTGGTGAGGCCGTCGGCGCTGTTGAAGGCGCCGTCCAGGGCGATGGCGTCGGACTCGTAGTCGTCTTCATCGGAGCGGGTGTAGGTGAAGCCGGCGTTGCCGCGGTCGTAGTAGTAGCGCGTGTTGACGCTGACCGTGGTGCGCGTGTCTTCGATGGAGGCGCCGCTCATAAACACCTTGGCGTCGCCGTTATCCAGCCCCACGAACCAGGGTGAGGCGCCGGACATGTCTTCCCATTGCACATCCAGCGCCACCGACCAGTCGTCACCCACGGGCGCTAACAGGTAGAACTGGGCCACATCGATCTCATAGCGCTCGATGGACTGGCCGCCCACGGTGCGGCCGGCCTGGGTATCGTCTTCCTGGTACCTGGAATAGCTCATGCCCAGGGTGGTGTAATCGGGCGGTGCGTCGGCATTGGCCTGCTGGTAGGCCGGCAGCAGCAGGGCGCTGGAGGTGAGCGCCAGCAGGCTGGGGTGGGCGTCCCGGCCGGCCATCAGTTGCAGCCGCAGCCGCCCCCGGCGGCGCCCCCGCCACCGGTGGACGCCTCTTTGCTGAAGTAGATATGGTCCTTAAGCACCGCTTCCAGCGGGTCTGGCGTCCACTGCATCTCGGTCTTGGCGAGGGTGCCGCGCTCCCAGGGTTGCACCGGTTCGGCGGCGCAACCCGCCAGGGCAATAAACGTTAGCAGGGTCATCAGTACGCGCATGGTCAGGACTCCAGCAGCTTGAGGATCTCCGCGCGCAGCCAGTCGGCGTCGCTCTTGCGGAAACCCTGATGGATCTTCACCACCGTGCCCTGCTGGTCGATCAGGAAGCCGGTGGGCATACCGAGAATGCCGAAGGCTGCCGGGGTGCCACCCTCGGCGTCGCGCACCACCGGGTAGCTGACCGGCAATTCCTTAAGGAACTGCATGGCGTCTTCCGGGTATTCATCGACATTGATGGCCAGCACCTGGAAGCCGCGGCCGTTCAGCTCGTTGTAGATGTCGTCAATGATCGGGAAGGACACCCGGCAGGGCCCGCACCAGGAGGCCCAGAAATCCACGTACACCACCTGGCCCCTGAGCTGGGCGAGGTCGTAGGTTCTACCTTCCTCGGTGAGGCTGGGCAGCACCACGGTGGGGGCCGGCTGGCCTACGGGAATGGTCTCTGCGCGGGCGGGCATGGCCAGCGCAAAAGCCAGGCAGGCCAGCCAGTAAATACTCTTTGGTGACAGTTGCATCCCTATCGTTCTACCTCCAGTTGCAGCAGGGTCCAGGTGTTGTAGCCATGGTTGTATACGTGGTACTCCACTTTGCTACCTGCCGGGGCGTTAAAGGGCAGGGTGAACTTCACGTCATAAATATTGGCTTCGCTGGGTATGTTGACCTCGGCTTCCCAAGCGAGTTTCCCGTCAATAGTGATCGAGGCGTGGCCGGTGGCCGGTTCCTCGAACACCAGGTCGCCGTGCCACAGCACCAGGTGCAGGGTGTCGCCGGCGGCGACATCCACCAGGCTGGGCTGGGCCACCGACAGAAAACTGCAATAGCCGGTTTCCACCTCTAGCGCGCCGTCTTCCACGTACCAGCTGTTGTCCGGGCAGCTATCGTTCGCCGGGCGCTGGTCTGCCCGGCTATCTTCTTCAACGGATTGGGCGGCCCATTGGTTGACATCCACCAGGCTCTGATCGGCGTCACCGGCCTGCTCGACTATCTCGATTTCCACCCGGTTTTCGATGCCCAGCGCGTGGTGGTCGGCGCCGCGCAGGCTCACACGCAGCTCGTGGATGCCGGGCGACAGGTGGTCGGGCAGCTGAAAGAAGTAGCTGTCGTCCCAGGCGGTAAGGTGCTCGGCGTCGTCGTTCTCGGTATTCAGGTACACGTGGTAGTGCCCGGCGTAGACCTGGCTGTGGTCGTCATCGGTAGCGCCGTGGCCGCCGTCGTGGTTCATATTGTGGTCGTGTTCGCCGGGGTCGTGCAGGGAGAAGTTGTTGAACACCAGCTTCAATGGCACCAGGTCTCCCGCCTCGAATTGCTGCAGATGGCCGGGCGCCTCGGTGTAGACCGTGGGGTGGTAGCTGTAATCGACGCCGTCTGTTAGGGGCGTCATGTACACCGACATCAGACACATTTCGTCCTGTGTGCCGTCGCCCCATTCCACGTTGCGGGCGGTGAGCTGCTCGCCGTTCACGAACTCCTGGTTGGCCTGGCTGTTGTCCCAACTGCACTCGATGGTGACCCAGTCCTGCGGGTTGATGATCATTTCGTTGACGAAGTTGTAAGTGCCTTGCCAGTTGAAGTCCCAGTTGCGGATGTCGAGGATGACCTGCTCGCTGCCGTCGGGGCGTTGCACACTGGTGCGGCCGCGGGTGCCGAGGTTGTGCATGTGCATAAAGCCCTGGTGCATCACCCAGGGCTGGCCGGAGCTGATACCGGCGTCTTCACCAAAGGCAAAAGCCAGGGCATTGCCGCGAATGCGCCAGCGGTGAGTGACATCGGGTTCTCCCGCGGGAATGGGCATGCCGCCCGGGCTCAGCCAGGCGGGATTGGCGAGCAGGAAGCTGCGGGCCGGGCGCTCCACGCTATCGCGGGTGGCTACCTGCACCGTGGACAGGTCGGGCACCGGGTCTGCCG
>JANQGK010000042.1 GCA_028277365.1 Halieaceae bacterium
GATCTGCAGGGCCTTGCGAACCGGGTAGTCGGGAACGGTGAAGCACTGACCGCAGCCCAGGTCCTGGCCAGGGAGATCGCTGCCTTCCCCCAGCTCTGCATGCGCAGCGATCGCCTCAGTTCCTACCGGCAGTGGGGTATGGACCAGATCGAAGCCATCGCGCTTGAGTTTACCGGTGGCGAGGCCGTGGTGCGCTCCGGCGAGACCGTCGCCGGTGCCACGCGGTTTGCCGAGGGCGCCGGGCGCCACGGCAGTTTCACGGACGACCAGGCCGATTGAGCCTGTTGTTCAGTAGCGACTGGTTAGAGAACTAGTTAGAGAGGTGTCGTGAACGCATTCAGCAAAGCCCTGACATCGGTGGTGGAGGTGGGCCGGGAGATTCTCGCGCGACGCATCACCGCCCCGGACCCGGAAGTGGGAGGTGCCGCGGCGCTCACCGGCCTGTGCCGCGAACTGATCCAGCACCGCGGCGAGGCCTCCGGCCTGGCACTGGCCGCTGAGGTGGCGCGCCGCTACGAGTTGCTGGACCCGGTGATGCGGCCGGAGTTTTTCGACAGCCTGCTGAGCGAGTTTGGCGTGGACGACGCGCAGATTCACGCGGCCGCCCAGCTTTATCGCGAAGCGCCGGACTACGACAACCTGTCTGCGCTGACGCGCGCCGTCGAGGCGCCGCGCCAAAAGCTGTTTCGCCGCATCAATACGGCGGAAGGGGGCACAGCGACCCTGGTGGCGATGCGCGGACACCTGCGCGACGCGATGGCCGACATGCCGGAACTGCGCGCCGTCGACTCCGACCTTAAGCACCTGTTCGTCTCCTGGTTCAACAAGGGCTTTCTGGAGATGCGCCGCATCAGCTGGGATACCCCCGCTAGCATTCTCGAGAAGATTATTGCCTACGAGGCGGTGCACGCCATCAACGGCTGGGATGACCTGCGCCGCCGGCTGGATTCGGACCGCGCCTGTTTTGCCTTTTTCCACCCGGCCATGCCCAAGGACCCGCTGGTATTCGTGGAGGTGGCGTTTACCGACGAGGTGCCCAGCGCCATCGGCCCGCTGTTGGCCAACCCGGAAGCGGGGCCGGCGGCTGCCGCCGATACCGTAGTGTTCTACTCCATCAGCAACTGTCACGCCGGCCTGGCCGGTGTATCTTTCGGCAACTTCCTGATCAAGCAGGTGGTGGAGGAAGTGAAGAGCGAGCGCCCCGCGGTCAAAACCTTCGTAACCCTGTCACCGGTCCCGGGCTTCTGCCGGTGGCTGGCAAAGGCCGACCTGCGCGGGCTGGTCGATGAGTCTCTGCACGATGCCGTGCGCGAGCCGGTAGGCAAAGTGGTGGCGGCCGAGGTGCGCGATGCACTGCTGAAGCTTTGCGCCCACTACTTGCTGTGCGAGAAGAGCGGTCGCCAGGCAAAGGACCCGGTGGCCCGTTTCCACCTCGGCAACGGCGCCCGCCTGCACCGACTGCACTGGGCGGCGGACCTGTCCGGCAAGGGTAAGCGCCAGTCGGCGGGGATGATGGTCAACTACCTCTACGATCTCGACCGCATTGAGATAAACCATGAGGACTACTTCGACCAGGGCATCATTGCCGCTTCAAAAAGCATCAGCCGCTTGCTCTGATTCATACTCGTCACCCCGACAACGCAGGGCCGCGATTCCCCTGCGCGGCGCCGCTTTCGCGGAAATGACGGCCCATCTGTTGCGCAGAAACGAAGGGCAGGTGTACTTAGAACGGCCGGTGGCTGCGGGACGAGTGATTGCCAATGCGCACCCGGCCGCGCAGCAGGTCCAGCAGCTTGAGGCTGTCGTCGCGGTTCAGGAACTCGCCCAGGGAGATTTCCTCGCCCTTGCTGAACAGGCTGATGGCAGGTCCGTCCCAGGGGTGCTTCTCGGGGATGATGGACAGCGCCGCTTCGTCGGTGGAGATTTCCCACTCGCGTTTCGGGAAGTAATGACCCTTCTGGATGCGCACCGTGGAATCCGTGAGGGTAATCACGTGCCGATAGCGCAGCTTCCAGCACACGTAGTACAGCGCCGCGCCCAGGGCCGCCATTTCCAGGCCGGCGAAGGGCAGGATCGGCCAGGCTCCTATGGCGGCGAAGCCCACGGCAATCGTGCCTGACCAAAAGCACATGAGGATCAGCACGATCTTGTTGGTCTGCCAGGTGGCTGAGCGATTGGGCTCTGCGACGATCATATCGTCTCCACCGGTGCGCTGTTCGTATACCAAAGCCTTGTTCCCGCGTGGCGTTTAGCCGATTCTAGGAGTGCATACGCGGGCAGACAAGACGGGGATTCCTTATGGTCGGAACGAGTGCTGAACAGACCCTGATCAAGGCCGACGAGCTGCGGGCGCGGCTGGGCGATGTGGTAGTGCTGGATTGCCGCTTCAATCTCGCCGACCCCGGGGCCGGCGCGCGCGCCTATGTCGACGGTCATATCCCCTCGGCCCATTACCTGCACCTGGGGCGGGACCTCTCCGGCCCGGTGGCCGCCCACCGCGGGCGGCACCCGCTCCCGCCGGCGGCCGACTTTGCCGCCCGCATGGCGCGCCTGGGGATCGATCGCAACACGCCTATAGTGGCCTACGACGACAATCGCTTCGCCTTCGCCGCGCGCCTGTGGTGGATGCTGCGGGCTCTGGATTACCGCGAGGTGCGGCTGCTGGACGGCGGCCTGGCGGCCTGGCTGGCGGCCGGGAGTGGCCTCGATACCGGCACGCCATCACCCACACCGGTCACTGCGCCGGTGGTGGGTGATTACCGCGGCAAGCTGGATATGCAGGCGGTGCGCCGCGCCCGCGAGGCCGGTGCACAACTGCTGGATTCCCGCGACGCGCCGCGCTACCAGGGCCTGGAAGAACCGATCGACCCGGTGGCCGGGCATATTCCCGGCGCCCTCAACCTGCCCTGGCAGGAGGCCAGCGACGCCGAGGGTCTGGCCCTGTCACCGCAGGCGCAGCGCGAACGCCTGGCCGTCCTGCCGGCGGACAGGGACGTGGTGGTGTACTGCGGCTCCGGGGTGACAGCCTGCGTCAACCTGCTGGCGCTGGAGTTGGCGGGATACCGCGGCGCCCGGCTCTACCCAGGCAGTTGGAGCGACTGGTGTAGCTACGAAGAAAACCTGGAGGAGCTGGCCTAGCGAGCGGAGATCGCCACTAGGCAGCGTGGTCTGCGCATTTCACGCAGTGGGTCGCTTCCGGGATAGCTTCCAGGCGACCGGGGGCGATCTCTTCGCCGCAGCAGGCACAGAGGCCGTAGTTCTCGTCTGCAATGCGCTGCAGCGCCGCCTTGATATGGGCGATGGAGAGCTGAGTCTCCTTGCCGATTTCCTCAAGCACGTCATCATTTTCGCGCTCGGTGGCCTGTTCGGCAAAGTCGCTGGACAGGGTCTTGGTAATATCCTTGGTGACACCTGCAAGCCGTTTCTCGTGATCGGCCAGCTTTGCTTCCAGCGCCGCCTTCTGTTTCGTGTAGTCCATCTGGTCCTCCACCATCTCACGACAGCGTATCACCATAGTTTAGCCGCTGGTGGCTGCGCTCACATGATCTGCATCAGAATTCCGGCGGGCAGTCCCGCTCCAGCCACCGGCCGCTGGCAGGGTGAGTAAAGCCCAGGCTGCGGGCGTGCAGCAGCAATCGCGGCGCCATCCCCAGCGCTTCCTCGTGGGCGTACAGGTCGCAACCGAGGATCGGGTGGCCGACGCTGGCCAGGTGAATGCGCAGTTGGTGGGACCGGCCAGTCACCGGTCGCAGCAGCAGCCGGCTGCGATCCGCCCCGCGCTCTTGGACCTGGTAGCGGGTCAATGCCGCCTTGCCGCGTTGCGGGCAAATCTTCTGGCGCGGGCGATTGCTCCAGTCGGGCGCGATGGGCAGGTCGATCTCACCCTGCTCATCGGTCATGCGGCCGAACACCACGGCGTCGTAGCGCTTTTCCACTTTGCGTTCCTGGAACTGGCGGCTGATATGGGCATGGATGGCGGCATCCAGCGGGATCACCATGATGCCGGAGGTATCCAGGTCCAATCGGTGCACGATGGAGGCACTGGGGTAGTGCTCACGCAGGCGGTTGATGACACAGTCCTGGTTGTCCGGATGGCGGCCGGGCACCGACAGCAGTAGCTGGGGCTTGCGCACCAGCAATAGGTGTTCGTCGGCGTAAAGAATGTCCACGGACTCCGCGCAGGGCGGTACGATATAGGTCATGACTGGCGAATCGGGCGCAATGGCGCGCATTGTACACCCTGGGCTGTCTGCCCTTTTGCAGCAGCACTTGCCCCTCGCGGAGGCGCAGTGCCAGCCGCTGCCGGACGAGCCGGGCCTGCTGTTGTACCTGCTGGATCCCGACTTTCCGCAACACACCCTCACTGCCGAGCAGATGCGCGCAGTGCTCAACTATCCGGCCTATTGGGCGTTCTGCTGGGCCAGCGGTCAGGTGCTGGCGCGCTTCCTGCGCGAGCAGTCCGATTGGGTGCGGGGAAAGCGGGTGCTGGATTTCGGCAGCGGCTCCGGTGTAGGGGGTATCGCCGCCGCCCGCCTGGGCGCCCGTGAGGTGGTAGCCTGCGATATCGATGCCGATGCGCTGGCGGCCACCGCCGCCAACGCCGAGCTAAATGGAGTAAACATCGAGCTGCGGCAGGATTTCGCAGCCTGCGAAGGCAGTTTCGACCTGATCCTTATGGCTGACGTGTTGTACGACCGGGAAAACCTGCACTGGCTTGATCGCCTCGCCGCACGTGCCACCCGGGTGCTGGTGGCGGACTCGCGGATTCGCAACTTCTCCCATCCCCGCTATAGCAAACTGGGTGAGTGGGACAGCAACACGCTGCCCGACCTGGACGAATCGCAGGAATTCCGTCGCGTGTCGATCTATGCGGCCGGCGCGAGTTCGCCGCCGGCAGCCGGCCCCGGGCGCGCTATGCTGTAAGCAACAGGAGGAGCGCTATGAAGATACTGATCCAGGCGTGGCTGCTGCTGTTGGCAGCGCCGCTGGTAGCCCAGGCCGACGACTGGGTAGACCTCACACACGACCTGTCCGCTGAGGCGGTATTCTGGCCCACGGCGGCACCATTTCGCATGACCACCGATTTCGAAGGCATTACTGAGCGCGGTTACTACTACTCCGCCTACTCCTTTGCCACCGCCGAGCACGGCGGCACCTGATCTACGCTGCGCCGGCCCTGCGCGAAGTGCACCGGCGCATCCAGATGGGTGCCACCGTGCTCGGCGGTGGCAAAGGAGTAGGCGGAGTAGTAGTAACCGCGCTCAGTAATGCCTTCGAAATCGGTGGTCATGCGAAATGGT
>JANQGK010000098.1 GCA_028277365.1 Halieaceae bacterium
CCGGCCCTATGGGTTCGGTACTTACGCCACTGCTGACCGGCCTGGAACAGGCCAGCGAGCTGCCCAACGCCTGCACCAGCTGCGGACGCTGTGCGGAAATCTGCCCCGCCGGCATTCCGCTGCCCGACCTGTTGCGCGACCTGCGCGCAGAGGAAACCCGCAACAAGATCACGCCGGCCCGCTGGCGCTGGGGCATGAAGTTACACGGCTGGCTGGCGCGCTTTCCCGGCCTTTACCAGTTCCTGACCGGCACTGTGATAGGCATTCTCAATCGGCTGGGCAAGCGGCGCGGTGCCTTCGGCAAGCTTCCGATGGCCGGCGGCTGGACCCAGGTGCGGGATTTCCCCGCGCCCCAGGGCGACAGCTTCATGCGCCAGTGGAAACGGCGCCAGGGTGAGGCGAAACCGCATGGCTGATTCCGGGCCCATCATTCTCGAGGCGGTCAAGCGCCGCCAGTACGGCGGCGACGATGCCGACAGCATCACTGAGGACCTGGCCGCACTCGGGCGCGCGCCGGTGCGGCCATTGGACGAGGACGAAATGCTGGAGCATTTCTTCACCCGCCTGAAAACCAACAAAGTGGACCTGGAAGTCGCCGCCAGTAAGCCGGAGGCGGTGAAGCGCATTGCGCGCTTCATTTACGCGGAATACAACGGCTACCGTGCAGTGGCCGGCAACGACCGCCGCCTCGCCGCCCTGCCCTGGCGTGACGGCGGTGTGCTGGTGCGCTTCGGCGCCGCCAGCCCCGAGGACGCAGTGAGCATCAGCTACGCCCGCTTCGGCATCGCGGAAACCGGTTCCGTGGTGCTGTACTGTAACCGCGACAACCCGGCCAGCAACAACTGGCTGACCCGGGACCATATCGTAATCCTCGAATCCCGAGACCTGGTGGCCAGTCTGGAAGATGCCTGGACCGGTATACGTGCCGACAGCAACGCCCAGGGCCTGCCGAGGGGTGTAACGCTGGTGTCAGGCCCCTCCAGCACCGGCGATATTGTCGGCCACCTGGTGAAGGGCGCGCACGGGCCACTGCGGTTGCGGGTGATTTATCTGGGGCATGTGCCGGAAGACTTGCTGGTGCGGACTGGGTTTGAGTCGCTGCCTCTGTAGCGGGCACAAGTGATAAGGCCGCGCAGTATTCCGTTTACGTCATTGCGGCCATCGCGGTAATCACAACGACGGCGCGGGAACAGCTTCAGTACGAAAGCGACGGCGGAATGCTTACACCGCGGTAAACAACTCCTCGAGGAAATTGCCCAGCGACTGCCAGGAGCGGCGGTCGGCGGCCTTGTGATAGACAGTGCCGAAGTCAGCGTCGTTGGCGTCCGGGTTGGTGAACGCGTGCAGCGCGCCACCGTGGCCGTGTAGCTGCCAGTCGGCGCCGGCGGCGTCCATTTCCGCAGCAAAAGCCACCACCTGCTCTGGCGGTACCATTGGGTCGGCCCAGCCGTGTTCTACCAGCACCTTGGCGCGAATGCTCTTGCCGGTGGGCTTCTCGGGCGGGCTGAGAATGCCGTGAAAGCTGCAAACACCGGCTACCGGTAGATCGGCGCGAGCCATGTCCAGCACACACAGGCCGCCAAAGCAGTAGCCGATGGCGGCCATGCGGCGCGGGTCGATTTCCGGCTGACCTTTTGCGATATCCACCACGGCACCCAGGCGGCGCTGCAGCAGGTCGCGGTCATTGGTGAAACGGTTCATCAGCTCAAAGGCCTGCTCGGTGGTCTCAGCATGTACGCCCTTGCCAAACAGGTCCAGAGCGAAACCCACATAGCCCATTTTCGCAAGATCATAGGCCCGACCGCACTCGAACTCCTCGCGGCCGCGAAAGGCATGGGAAACCAGCACTACCGGCTTGGGCTCCGACTGCATCTCATCCCAGGCCATGAACGCCTCGAGCACTTCTCCTTCGTGCGTGTATTCAACCAGGCGGGTCTGAATAGCCATATCGATACTCCATCCGTGTTCTTAAGAGGTGTAGGTATCTTCCGTATGTTTTGAGGCGCTTGCAAACGCGAAAGGCAAAAAGTTGCGCGCGGCGCTCAGCGCCTTGCATACCCCGGCCGACTCCGGCCGCTGCCGCCCGACGGCCAGAAAAACTGCACGAGCCCAGGGCCCGCTGGGCCGACGGTTGGTATCCGGTAGAAATCGGCCCGCCAGATGCAGCGCAGGCTGTGACCGACTTCAGGAATCTTGTGAAAGAGTGGGACCACGACCCTCTGCGGGTAGCAATCAACATCCAGATTATGGACACTTCAGACCTCGACAAGCTCAAAACGGTACCGGGAAGTCAGCGCCTAACGCGCCAGCGTGGTTGCAGCGAAGGACGTATGGCACAAGCCCGACCAGGTATCGATCATTTTGCCAAACTGATCCCCGAGCTCAGCGACTAGACAACGAGGATGCACATCATGACTCGACTACTCAGCACCCTGTTCTGCGCCCTGCTTCTGGCACAGCCGGCCCTGGCCGACTCGAACGCCGAAAAGCGGGAGAAGATCAACAAAGAAGCCCAGCGCACCCTGGAGCGGCTGTACAGGGAAGCACCCGACACCCGCGACATGGTTAACAAAGCCGAAGGCTATGGCGTGTTCTCCAACATCGGCGTCAACGTGATCTTCCTGTCCGGCGGCGGTGGCAACGGAGTGGTGGTCGACAACAAGGACGGCGGACGCACTTACATGAACATGGGCTCCGCCGGTGTCGGCCTTGGCCTTGGCGTCAAGGACTTCCGCGGCGTATTCATCTTCCATAGCCGCAAGGCGCTGGAGAACTTCATTGAATACGGCTGGGATTTTTCCGGTCAGGCCGACGCAGCCGCCAAGAGCAGCGACAAGGGCGGCGAAGCCAGCGTGGCCGCCACCGTGGTCAACGGCGTTTCTATTTACCAGCTCACGGAAAACGGCCTGGCCCTGCAGGCCACGCTACAGGGCACCAAGTACTGGAAAAGCAAGAAGCTGAATAGCTACGACTGATTGTGAGCGCCGCTGTCCTTTCGGATCAGCGGGGCGCACGGCCGGGTCAGCAGCCGTGCGCCTTTAACGAGAGCAACTAGAAGGAGCAGTTCGCCTCCCGGTACTGATTGATGACGCGCAGCACATCCTGCGCCGCTGCGCCTTCTACCCAGTCTCTCGGGAAGCGCTTGCCATCTACTCGCACGCTGGCCCGGGCCATGTTGAAGCACACCAGGAATTCTTTGCCGCGGCTCTCGTAGCGAGCTGCGCGATCCAGCAGGCCGTCGAACAGCCCCAGTGTGATATCGGGGCGGCGCCCGGTACCCGCGAGTGAGCCGGCCGCCACCGCGTTATCGACAAAGCCGCCTAGATCAGCGACCGAGGCCTGCGGGGCCAGGCCGACGATGATCGGGTCGTGATCCGATGAGCGGAAGGCGTTGGGCTCGTACAGTTCGGGGGGGTTGAAGCTGGTGTCGTAGTCCAGCGCATCGGGCTCATCGGCATTGATATGCCACTCGGTCAGGCCGGTCACCTGCCCCAGCATCGGCCCATTGACGAGAGCGTGATCCAGGTAGCCGAACTGGCCGCTGAACACGAAAGAGTAGGCCAGGTCGCCTTCGAACAGCTGCACCAGGTCGACGTAGTCGTCATCGGTACCGCCGGTATCGTCAGCGCCCGCCAGGATGGCATCGATAGGGTCTTCCTTGGCATAAGCGTTGAGGTCACCGGTGATGATCACGTCGGCGTCGCCACTGCCGGTGGGATCGGTAGCCAGCCAGTCCACCAGGGCGGCGGCGGCCTCGGTGCGCACCCCGTTACAGTTGCCCTGCCCGTTCGGGTCCGTGGGGTCGCCCACGTCGTCACAGGAAGAGCCCTTGGACTTGAAGTGGTTGACCGCCACCGTGAAGCGCGCGGCGCTGGCCTTTTCAACAAAGCTCTGAGCCAGTACCGGGCGGTTCTTGTCGTCGATAAATCGCGGGTCGACGGTGCTGTCGAGAATGGCAAAGCTGCCGGCGGGCATGACCGTGTCGGTCTTGTAGATAATGCCCACCTTGATGGCGTCGCCGCCGATGGCGCCGGTGTCGATAAAGTCGTAGCTGCCGCCGGCATCATTGAGGCCTACTACCAGGTCGGCGATGGCTATACCCTCATCATTCTCCAGCTCGATCAGGCCAACGATATCGGCGTCGATGGCCTCCAGCGCCGCGAGGATCTTGCTGCGCTGGCGCTCGAGCTCTTCTGGCGTGTTCGCGCCACGGCATTCCAGGGCCGACGGGCCGCAGACATTACCCGGCTCATCAAGGGTGGTGAAATAATTAAGCACATTGAAGGAAGCCACCTTCAGGCTGCCGCCCACTTCGTCCGGCGTGTCCGGGCGCAGGTTGAGAGGGCTGTATTGGGCCGGTGCCGTTGGCTGGATGCGGTATAGGCCAAAGGAGAAGTTCAGCACCCCGGTCACGTCCCAGACAGTGTCACCACCGCGGAACCGGTTGGTCACGGAGAAGGGCTGGCCGTTCGGGTGGCGCAAGATCACGGGATTCTGGTCGCTGCGACCATCGTCCAGAGTGATACGGCTGCGATCGTTCAGATTCTGCAGGACGGCGGCATCCGGTCCCGGTTCCAGCACATTGGTAGGCTGATAGGGGCGATCCCCGCGCTCGGGCAGCGCCAGCACCATCTCGCCGAACCGATCAAAGTTGAAATACTCGCTGATGGTCAGTTCCTGTTCGAAAATGACCGACATGCCTTCAAAGGCCTCGAAGTCATCGATGCTGGCCACCGGCAGGACCGGCCTGGCGGCCGTTACCGGGCCACCAGTACCGCAGACCAGCGACTCCTGTTCGGATATCTGGGTCATGCCGAAGAACTCCCCGGCTTCACCGCGCACGATCACCTGGTCCCCCATGGCTACGGCGGCGCCGGGATCGAATACGAACAGGCCTTCGGAGCTAAGCGGATCGGCGTCCGCATCTGCATCCTCTTCCTGCAGGAAGTAGCCGCTCAGCTCCGGGAAAACTCCAACTACCACCGCGTCGACCGTCACTACCTGGCCATCCAGCGGCGTGCTGAACCCGCTGCCCTGCACCGCACTGATGAGCACGGCCTCATCGCCGCAAGCCAGCATCTCAGGCTCTTCGTCCAGAGGACAGAAGGTGGTGGGATCGTCGTCGTTCAACTCACCAAAACTATTGGGGGCTTCGGCATTCCAGCCGCTCCGATCCAGCTCCCGCTGCAGCGAATCGCCGATCGCCGTGCCGCTACTTTCAGCGACCCCGATATCCTCACTCAAAATGCCGTCTGCCGGCCCGCCGGCGGCGGTAAACTGGCCTTCATAGCTCAGGAATTCCAGCACCGTGCCCTCGCTATCCACCAGGGCCAGCCCGTCCGGACTGCCGTTTTGCAGGCCGTTGCTGGGCAGCTCCACCACGGTAACGCCCAGGGCATCGCCGCAGTCCTCCAGAGTGCCACTCAGCTCGAGAGTGCTACCGTACTGACCACCGCCGTTGCCGTTGTAGAGTACGATGCTCCAACCGCTCAGAGCCTGACCGGCCGGACCGGTGATCTCAACGGCCTCACCGGTGTCAGTGCCGTCGTTGTCGTAGTGGATTTCGCTGATGAACACGTCACCGGGCACCGCCACCGGAGGCTCTTCATCCACCGGGTCCGGACAGTCAGCGCCGTTGAAGTCCTGGCCGGCGTTGACCAGGCCAAAGCTGTCATCTACCGGGCCGCCCCAGCTGAAGTCACTGGCCGCAGAACCTGCGCCAGAGCGCTGCAGAGACTGGCCCACAGGGGTATCACCGGGTTCAGAGACCCCGATATCGACGCTCATCAGACCGCTGGCCGCACCGTCCACAGCGACGAAGTCGCCCTCGTAGCTGATGAACTCCAGCACGCTGTTGGACCCGTCCACCAGGGCGATCCCATCCGGCGCGCCGTTCTGGATGCCCGCCTGGCTGAATACGGCGGTGCCGTAGCCACCACACTGGTCTCCCAGCGTGCCGCTAAGTGGCAGCGTGGCGTACGCAGCCCCGCTGCTACCGTTGTAGAACACCAGTGAGTAGCCATCGAGCACCGTGCCCGCGGGGCCTGCGACTTCCACGGCCTCACCGGTATCCGCGCCGCCGTTGTCGTAGTGGAATTCGTTGATGAATACCTGGGCTGCGGCGAGCTGGGCAAAACCGCCCAGGACCACGAGCAACGCCGCGCGACCTGCGTGAATCACGTTCATGTAAACCCCTGACTGATCATTTTTGTTGAATAGTGACACGATAGGTCGGCTATGTTCACACAGCGTGATGGAGCTATTGCACTTTTGTTGCAACCCACCAGCGGCCAGCCCCGGCAGCACAGTTTTGTGACGGCCAGACGGTCATTGGCCACGGGTGACAGGCGGCGAGGGGCTGCTATATTGCCGGAAACACCCGCCATGAGGAGAAAACCATGCGTACCCCTGCTCTGCTGCTTGCCGCCCTGTTGATGTCTCTCACCGCCCTGCCTCTAAAGGCTGCCGAGGGCACCGTACTGATCACCGGCGCCAACCGCGGCATTGGCCTGGCGCTAGCCCGGGAGTTCACCGAGGCCGGGTTCGAAGTGATCGGCACCGCCCGCAAGCCGAACAAGGCCACCGAGCTCAAGGCCACCGGGGCCCGCGTGGTGCAGCTTGATGTGACGGACGACGCCAGCGTGGCGGCCATGGCGAAAACCCTGGAGGGCGTCGCCATCGACATAGTTATCAACAATGCCGGCGTGGCCCTTGACCGGGGCCGGGAACTGGCTGACCTCGACATGGGAGCCATCGAGCGCACCTTCGCAGTGAACACCATGGGGCCGATCCGCGTCATGGCCGCGCTCTACCCCAACGTCAAGGCCGGCGATCGCAAGCTGTTTGCCAATATCAGCAGCATGATGGGCAGCATGGAAATGAACACCTGGGGCTGCTGCCTGGGTTACCGGGCCAGCAAGGCCGCGCTGAACAGCGCCAGCAAGACCCTGGCCGTGGACATCGGCAAGAAAGGCATGACCTTCGTGGTATTCCACCCGGGCTACGTACAAACCGACATGAATGAGGGCCAGGGCAATATCACCCCCGCCCAGAGCGCCGCCGGCCTCACCAAGGTGATCGCCGGGCTGAACGCAAAAGACAACGGCAAGTTTTACGACTGGCAGGGCAAGGAACTGCCCTGGTAGCCGTTCAACGCACCCTCAGCGAAAGCTGGCGATTTCTTGGAGTGATTTCTTGACGGTGGCGGCGCGGGGAATCATGGCGTCCGCCGCCGGATGCCCCACCACCAGCAAGATGTAGGGGCGCTCGTTGCCGGGGCGCCCGAGGATCTGGTTCAGGAACTTCATCGGGTTAGGCGTGTGGGTCAGGGTCGCCAGGCCCGCCTCGTGCAGGGCGTTGATCAGGAAGCCGGTGGCAATACCCACCGATTCCGCCGTGTAGTAGTTCTTCTGTTTCGAGCCGTCCTCATTGATGGCATAGCGCTCCACAAAGATAGCGATCAACCAGGGAGCAGTTTCCAGAAAGGGCTTGTCGGCATCGGTGCCCAGGTCCTTGAGGTCATCCAGCCACTCGTCCCCGGCCTTGCCGCCGTAGAACTCCCGCTCCTCCTTCTCTGCCGCCAGGCGTATCTCACGCTTGGTGGCTGGGTCGCTGACGCAGGCAAAATGCCAGGGCTGGTGATTGGCGCCGGAGGGCGCCGTGCCCGCTGCGCGCAGGCAGGTTTCGATCACCGCGCGGTCCACCGGCGCGTCGCTGAAATGCCGCACCGAGTGGCGCTGCTTGATAGCGTCGTAGTACGCCTTTGCGCGGACCAGGGATTCATCCGGCGTTAGCGCCGGCCGCGCCGGCAGAGGGATGGGGTCGTAGTTGTAGTCCATGAGGGCTTCCTGTTACCTGAGCGGGAGCCTGCATGAGCGTGGCCTCGCATGCAAGAACGCCGCGATATCGGCCAGCGGCAGATTCGCGTGATTATTGTCTCAGGACAAGGACAGGGAGCCGGCACTGGGCCAGCATAAGGTATGACACGCGTAGCCCTGGTGGGATCCGGTAAGGTCGGCGCCACAATCTGCGAACTGCTGTTGGCCACCGGTGATTACGACATCACCCTGCTGGACAGCGCAGAAACCCAGCTCGCCCGGGTGCCCGACGACGCCAGGCTCAGCAAGCAATGCCTGAACGTGACTGACCCGGGCGCACTCAGCGCGGTCCTGACCGGCCAGTTTGCCGTATTGTGCGCAGGCCCTTTCCATCTCACCCCCACGGTGGGCGAGGCCGCCAGCGCCGCCGGCATCCATTACCTGGACCTCACCGAGGACATCGCCTGTACCCGCCGGGTCTGGGCGCTGGCGGAGGGCGCCGGCAGGGCCTTCATTCCCCAGTGCGGACTGGCGCCGGGCTTCATTTCCATCGTCGCCAACTGGCTGTGCGAGAAGTTCGACACTCTGGACAGCGTGCGCATGCGGGTGGGTGCCCTGCCCCGTTACCCCACCAACTCCCTGCTCTACAACCTGACCTGGAGCACCGAGGGGTTGATCAACGAGTACTGCGAGCCCTGCGAGGCCATCATGGACGGCGAGCGTATCACCCTGCCGCCCCTCACCCAGCGCACGTATTTCAGCCTCGACGGCACCCGCTATGAGAGCTTCAACACCTCCGGCGGCCAGGGCTCCCTGGCGGATAGCCTGGCCGGGAGGGTCAACCACCTCAGCTACCAGACCATTCGCTATCCGGGGCACCTGGATATCATGCGCACTCTGCTGCTCGATCTGAAGCTGTCGGAGCGTCGCGAGTTGCTGAAAGACATCATGGAATACGCGGTCCCCGCCACCTTCCAGGATGTGGTGCTGATCTTCGCCACCGTCAGTGGCATGCGTGACGGCCAGCTACAGCAGGAAACCTACGTCAACAAGGTCTACGGCCGGGCCGGAGAAGGCGCGCAGTGCTCCGCCATCCAGCTCACTACCGCCAGCGGCATCTGCGCCATGCTCGACCTGCTGGTGG